>CAUTYX010000027.1:0-3069 GCA_963542695.1 uncultured Eubacteriales bacterium | reverse complement strand
TCCGCACACTACGCAATATTTACTGAAAATGGCAATTACTTTTTTTATGAACAAAACAAGACGATAAAAAAAGGAACCTTCAAAAAAGAAACAGATTCCTCATATTCTTTATACGGAAAAGCTAGTGTTACTTATGCAATTTTATTAAAAAAATACATTTATATCGTTTATGAAAATGGTAAAGTTTTGCGCTACACTAAATCAAGTTCTACTCCAACGTATATAAACACTACCAATATGTGAAGTTCTATTCACAAGTATGCTTTTATTTGGCTTCCTGTTCCGAGCAGGTAACGGTAATGGCGATGCATTTTTCGTACTTTTTTAACAAATCCTTTTGCTCATACAGGTGGCTGGCATTTTTCCCTGACAAAACATTCATTTCTTCTTTATCAGTATATTCGAAAATGGCCAAAACATTTTTCTTCTCCAGCTTAATTGGTTCCCGCTTTAGCATGGGAATCATACCGCGCGTATCCAAATGATCCCCAATATCAGCTTTTTTCAGGGTTGTCGAGGCTCCTTCAAAATTAAGCTGTCCACCTTTTTTCGGATTATACGAGATGTATAGCTTACTTCCTTTTTCTGCATTTCCGCCTATGCCAAGACCCTTGTGTAGGGATTTCCATTTCCCATTAGAAAATTCTTCCACATCTACGCTAATGGTCTTAATCTTTTGGGAAGTTGCATTTACCTGAAAGATCTGTGCCCAGTAGTCGCCATTATTATGGGTTAAATCCATCACCTCTTGCAGTTCTTTGCTGTACTGTGCCGGTCCAATTTCCATGTCTCGCGGTTGATTCCTGAATTTATTAATCCAGCCGGGACCTTCTACAACCAGTAAGGTAACGGTACAGGCCAAGGCCAGTACAAAAGCAATTACCAATGCAAATTTTGCCACTTTACTCATAATGACTCCTATCTAACAGCTTTCCATGGTCTACGTTAATGCATAATTAGTTTATACAAATTGTAACCAATACCCTAAGCTGTTGTAAACAATCATTTATGAATTTTGCAACTGATTTCTTTGGCTTCGATACAAATAATGGAAATTTTATCTAACATAACAGCCGGAATCTCCCAGTCTGTTTTTTCCGTATAATGCTTCATTATTTGCTGTAAAGCGTGTTCCTTTTGTTTTCTATCCTTCAACAAAGACGCCGTCCCTTCACCCATAATGCTCTTAAAGGTTGATCCGTATCCACAAGCTTTTTCCGCCACAATCAGGTTCACATTGCAAAACATTTCAAACCCAACCGCAGTGGGATCCTTTAACAAGTCTATTTTCCTGCCTTCTGTAGCACTATGGCTATAGAAAAAATACGTTCCATCAATCTGTTCATATCCAAAATGCAAAGGCACTACATACACACCTTCTCCGTCTTGTATCCCGACGTTGATAATTTGACATTCTTCCATAACCGCTGCTATCTCGGTTGAATCTGTTATGTTTCTATCTTGTCGCCGCATTTCTCTTTTCATTTTACACCTCTCTTGTTTCTGTTACGTTTCAACATTACTTTTTTATATATTGCCTGAACCATCCATGTAAATGCAAGGGAAAGAATCAATGTCATAAAAATGTTTTTTGTTATTCCTGCAAGAGACATTAGAAGCAGAAACAACAATAAGGGAACAAAGATAATAACAAACCGAACAATAAAACTATGTTGTTTCATGGTGTACCTTCTTTCTTAAATAAAAATAATCTCTTTGAACACATGTATCATTGTCGGTTTTTGTAAAGTCCCTAATAAAACAACCCAGTACAAAATCATTACCTACGCCAAGGAATTTTCAGCTGAAAGAAAAATTTAGCCTTTATTTCAACATTAACACCTAACATGTTAGTCAATCAAAAGTCCCTTGGCAGAAATCCACCAAGGGGCTATCATCATACCTCAGTATTTTGTTTTAATCGTAGGCTTTACCCTAGATTTCTTTCTTCCATAGTCCGTGGAGATTGCAGTATTCGTAAACCGCAACAGGAGTTTCGCCTTCTGCCAGTGCAAACTCTGCCTTTGGTTCTTCCCCCGGTTTCAGGTCTTTCTTCTGGAATCCCTGGTTGGTTTCCAGAATGATAAACTGGATAAAGTGTTCTTCCTGCATTGGGTGTGCTACAGATCCTACAGCAGCTTTTACTGCGCTGCCATCTACAGTTACAACAGGTACATGTTTTTCCTGTGCAGCATCAGTTGTATTGGCAACTACTTCCTGCATCGGTTCGCCATAACATACCGGCGTTGATCCCTTTTCGCCAAGAAAAGTAATAAAGTTTCCACATTTTTCACATCTATAAAACAACATATCCTTACCTCCATAACGGAAAACATTCCGTCTATTTGAAAATTCCTATTTCTTTCTTATTCTTTTATTATATGCTCTTAAATCACTCTCTTAATAGTTTTCAGCGTGTACTTCAAAGTAACTGCGAGGATGCTTGCAAACCGGGCAAACGTTTGGAGCTTCTGTGCCGACAACAATATGACCACAGTTTCTGCATTCCCAGATGGTTACGCCGGACTTCTTGAACACTTCCATATTGTCAATATTCTGGAGAAGCTTTCTGTACCGTTCTTCGTGATGCTTTTCAATTTCTGCAACGCCACGGAACTGTTCTGCCAGCTCATGGAACCCTTCTTCATCGGCCTCCTCTGCCATACGAGCATACATATCTGTCCATTCATAATTTTCGCCTTCGGCAGCAGCTTCCAAGTTTTCTTCGGTAGTTCCAATTAGGCCGAGAGCTTTAAACCATAGTTTTGCATGTTCCTTTTCGTTGTCTGCCGTTTTTAGAAACAGTGCCGCAATCTGCTCATATCCTGCTTTCTTTGCCACAGAAGCAAAATAAGTATACTTATTTCTTGCCTGAGATTCCCCCGCAAAAGCATCTAACAAGTTCTTTTCGGTCTTTGTTCCTGCATATGGATTCTTTTTTACGTCTTTCATTTTCATACCTCCTACTGTCGATAAACTTTTTTGCTTTCAAAATTAATAATCATTACTGTTTATTTAAAGACTGTCTCTTATACACATCTGACGCTGCCGACGAAGCTAGAAGTGTAG
>CAUTYX010000026.1:0-3494 GCA_963542695.1 uncultured Eubacteriales bacterium | reverse complement strand
CACTTCTAGCTTCGTCGGCAGCGTCAGATGTGTATAAGAGACAGGTATTTTACTTTAAGTGATCGAGTCCGTATTTTTTTCTATGTTTATTTTTCGTGTACCACCAATTCCAGCACATCGTTTCTGGCATAATGACCACAGACATCGTGTTCCATTTTACTGACCGGTACTTTTTCCATATCCAAAGTAGCGTAAATAATCCCTTCTCTATCCCATATGGTTTCAGATGCTTCCTCTCCATAGGGGTCAATAACACAGCTTCCGCCTCTGCACACAACATCCGAAAGCTTTTCTATTTCCTCTTTACCACGTAGCGCTTCCGGGTAGTCTTTTTTCTCAAAATACAAATTACAGTTAATGAAGTAGCAGTGGCCTTCAACGGCAATGTGTCGAATGGTGTCCTGCCATTGAGGGTTATCGTCGGTATTAGGTGCAATATACAAAGAAATTCCTTTTTGATACAGTGCTACGCGAGCCAGTGGCATATAACTCTCCCAGCAAATCAAATTCCCCATAGGACCCCATGGTGTCTCCATAACCGGGAAATAGTCCTTGTCGGCATCTCCCCAAACCACACGTTCTGTTCCTGTAGGTTTTAATTTTCTATGATTCATGGCTGTCCCATAGGGCGAAATCATCATATTGGAATTATATAAGGTTCCCGTTATCGCATCGCGTTCCGAATAGCCGATACTGACAAATACATGTGCTTCATCTCATCGCCATGAGCCAAAATCGAGTTATCATAGTAGCTTTTCCAATCTTTGCGACCGTTCTTCGCCCGGCTTCCTACCGTAAATCCAAAGGTCATTCCGTAGGGATATCCGGGAATGCAAAGTTCCGGAAAAACAATGAGCTCCGCATTATTTGATGCCGCTTCTTTAATGTTGGCAATCACTTTTTCCACCGATTTTTCTTTATTAAACATAACAGGCGTCATCTGTACTACGGCAATGTTACATGTGTTTGTAAATTCCTTCATGGGGTTCCTGCTTTCTTCTATCTTTTTATTCCTGCATGAAGTATTCCTGTGTATCGGGCGATATCTTCATCTACTGTAATAAGATTATCCATGGTTAAATCATGAATGTCATACACGCCGGAAATGCGTGCAAAGGTTTTTAGTTCCTCTGTGGAAACATACAAATAATTGTAAACCCGGTTGGCCGCCGCTTCTATGTTGAATCTGGCACGCAGCGCCGGATCCTGAGTTGCCATACCGGCCGGACACTGCCCGGAACCGCAAATGCGATACTACTGACAAGCAGCTGCAATTAACGCACCGGAAGCCACAGCAACGGCATCAGCTCCCATGGCAACAGCCTTTGCAAAATCGGCAGAAACTCGCAATCCACCGGTGATAACAAGGGAAATGTCACTATTTACAGAATCCAAATATGTACGTGCTCTTGCCAGAGCATAAATGGTCGGTACCGAAGTAGATTCTCGTAGGAAGAAAGGACTGGAACCGATAGCACCGCCACGACCATCAATGGTAATATAATCCGGTTCCGCAAAGACACAATGCTTTAAATCGTCTTCTATATTGCCTGCCGCAATTTTTATACCTATGGGTTTTCCTTCCGAACAAGACCGCAACATCGACACCGTATCCCGTAAATCTTCTTTGGAGTTTACCTCCAGAAATTTACTGGGACTTTGAATTCCTTCCCCCGGCTTTTGCCCACGTAAAGCTGCAATTTCAGGTGTTACCTTTTTACCGGGAAGGTGACCACCCATTCCGGGTTTGGTTCCCTGACCGATTTTAATTTCAATGGCATCGGCATTTTTCAAATTCTCGTCGGTAACGCTATATTTGTTAGGAACGTACTCAAAAATATATTTGTATGCAGCTTCTTTTTCTTCCGGCAATATCCCGCCTTCTCCGCTGCACATAGCAGTCTTTGCCATAGCAGATCCTTTGGATAAAGCAATTTTTCCTTCTTTGGAAAGTGCTCCAAAAGACATATGAGAAATATAGATGGGACTTTCTAAAATCATTGGTTTTTTTGCGTGTTTTCCAATAACTGTCTGTACATCGACCGCTTCCTCATCATTTAAAGGTGGTGGATTCAGCTGTGCTCCCAACAGCAGAATATCTTCCCATTTGGGAAGAGGCAGCCGGGTTCCCATGACAGCGTAAATCGACCGACCTTCCACTGCCATTTGATGAATTTCTTCCATGTACCTGTCCGACTCATCGTGACGCAAAATAGTTGTATCGTATTCTAGATTTGCATCCATGTCGAGGCCGGCATCTTCCTTCTTCTCTTCGCCCTCCTCCAAAGGAAGCAAGTTTTCAATGGGTTGCTGACAGACGGGGCATTTGATCATATCAGCAACAGCAATTCCTTCTTTTTCCTCATCATGAATGTATCCACATATTCTACACTTATATTTCACAGTCCTTCTCCTTTCAAATTTCTCTCTTCAAAACCGGTTTCTATATTTAAAATATATAATCCAAAATAGCAGTCCGGCAAGGGACAGTGCAAGATTTAAACCTGTATAAAAAACGCAATAAAGACTTCGGGTAAAATCTTTGCCACAGAAAGTCCAATGCTGCTATGCGTATACAATTTAGCAACTCCTACTTCCACTTTAGCTTTTTCAGCGCTTCCTTTCGCTCTTGGCTTACCCGAAAGCTTTCTCTAGCCTTTTGTATAGTCTTATTGTGCGTCCATTTCTCCAGTCTCTTCTCTTTTATGTACACAAACGCAGCACCATATTGCTTTGCCAGCGCTGTTGCAAAATACCAGGCAATCATCATTTTATGGTAATAATCATCAATTCTTGCACTGCAAACCCACTCCAAGTGTGTTGGTGAAAAAGCATCATCCAAATAGTATGTCATCAGCATTTTAATGCCAAACCGACTGGTATACACTTCCCCTGAATCAATGCAAGATTTAATATAGGTTTCGGCTTGTTGCAAATGTTTTTTAAAGACCACCGGCCGAATTGCATCACAGGTCATCCAATTATCAATATAGGGAAGAATGGTATTTAACTTTTGCAAGCATGTATCAAAATCCTTTTCTTTGTTAATCAAATGTACATGGAGTAAATATTCCTCCACATATTTGTGGGGCAACCTTTCTAAAAAAACTTGTTCCACTTTTTCATGATTGCGTATCTCCTTGGCCAAGGCTTTAATATCCGGCGAGCGTACACCGATAAATTTCTCGCGTGGAATATTCGGTGTTAGTTTGCTGCTGAAATCTCCATATTTTTCATCTTTTAAGGTAAAAAGCGTATTTTGTATGTCCATCCTTCATCACCTGTGCCATGGGATATTTCTAGTATCTGTAATAATACAGACTTTCCGAATTTCCCTACTTCAATTATAACTTTTATCAGTTCAGTATCAATGAAATGAATTGTTTTTCAATTAACGGTCTCTTCGAATCATCGAAATGTATCCTATGTTTAAATGATGCTTTAACATAGGATACCTGTCTCTTATACACATCTGACGCTGCCGACGAAGCTAG
>CAUTYX010000025.1:0-5773 GCA_963542695.1 uncultured Eubacteriales bacterium | reverse complement strand
GAGATGCAGCGTAGTCTCGTGGGCTCGGAGATGTGTATAAGAGACAGCTTCATTTAATAGCAGCAGGCTCTTTACTTGGTGTGGCATTAAAGCAGGAAGGTATTTCTTTTCCGGTTGGAAAAGTGGATCGTTTAGAAATGTTTCCTATGAATTTTTCGGAATTCGTAATAGCAGATGGTGGGGAGAAATATATTGAAGGCTTAAAAAATATGCCCTTTGAAAGAAAACTTCCAGAGATGTATACGATTCCAATGGAAAAATATTTAAAAAATTATTATATAGTTGGAGGCATGCCCGAAGCTGTAAAAACATGGATTGAAACACATAATTATAATGAAGTAGAGATGGTGCAGGATAGAATTTTAAAAGATTATCCTGATGATTTTAGCAAACATGCGACTAAGACAGAAGCTAATCGTATTAGTTTAATATGGGACTCCATCCCTACTCAGATTGCCAGAGAAAATAATAAGTTTATTTTTTCACATGTAAAAAAAGGAGCAAGAGCAAAAGATTTGGAAGATTCATTGCAATGGCTTGTAAACTCAGGATTGGTTTATCGACTGCATTTAGTCAATGATCCACAATTACCGCTTTTAGGGATGGTGGATGCAACTTATTTTAAGGTATACATGTCAGATGTCGGACTCTTAAGGCGAAAATCAAATCTAAATTATAGAACTATATTGGAAGAGGATAAAAGTTTTATTCATTTCAAGGGGGCGTTGACAGAGAATTATGTAATGACACAGCTTGTTTCAATGGGAATAGATTGCTATTTTTGGAGAACAAAAGCAGATGCAGAAGTTGACTTTATCACAGATTATGAAGGTGTTTTGATTCCAATAGAAGTGAAGTCAGCAGATAATACGAAAGCAAAAAGTTTGAATGTTTTTTGTAAACGATATAAACCGACTATTTCATTCAAAACATCTCTAAAAAATGTAGGTGACAATTGGATTACTGATACACATAACTGGAGCATTCCACTATACTGCATTTTTAGAATGAAAGAATATGTAATGTTTGAGAAAGGCTGGCATAAGCAGGAATAAATTCGTAAATTTGACAATCCAGAATAGCTGCGATATTCTACATTTACAATCGTATATTTACCTATGAAGAGTACGCGAGGGACAAGCCCGATGACCGTACGACAACCTACCGGAGATGAAATACCGGCAAGGTGCCAATGCTTGAACGATGGGTTTACTTCAGACTCATCGGACGATGGGTCTTTTTTTCGTCTCTTGATTGTATCTTTTCATAGCAGATAGACCGTGTAAGATCGGAGGAGGTACTATGCAGGAGAAAATTTTTTGGAACGATGAAAACAGCTTATTGATTCATATTCCTCATTCATCAACAGTGATTCCCAAAGAGTTGAAAGACTCGTTTAGTACAAAGGATTTGAAAGGTGAAATATTTCGAATGACGGATTGGTATACGGATGAACTTTTCAATCAGGGGAATTCCATGATTGTATTTCCCATTAGCAGACTGGTTTGTGATGTGGAGCGATTTCGTGATGATAAAGAAGAGGTGATGGCAAAAAATGGGATGGGTGTTTCCTATACACGATGTTCTGATTTTTCGCCGCTAAGAACAGTGAAAAAATTGGAAAAGCACCGAGTATTGAAAAAATACTATGATCCACATCATGGGACATTAACAGCGATGGTTGCGAGGAAGATGAAAAAATATGGACATTGCTGTATTATAGATGGCCATTCTTTTCCGTCAACTCCCTTACCATATGAGGAGCAACGAAAGTCGAAGCGACCGGATTTTTGCATCGGGACAGATTCCTATCACAGCTCTGAGAAAATGGTAAACACAATCGTTAAAAATATTCAAAAGGCCGGGTACACAGTAGAAATCGATTCTCCGTTTTCCGGAAGTATTGTTCCGATGGAATTTTACCGTAAAAATAAAAGAGTACAGTCTATCATGATTGAAATTAATCGAGGGCTGTATATGGACGAAAGGGGTAGAAAGACGGAAGGTTTTGTCAGGATAAGTAACTTGATGAAGGAGATTCAAAAGGTACAGGCTGATGCAGGTGTGTTATAATTTTGGGAAATAGACGTCTATCATATTTGATGACAACTAAAGGAGAGACAGCTTGGAGAAACGTCATTCTTTGAAAAAAATTCTACTGGTGACACTGGCGATTGTCATTTGCGCTGGTGGGATTACTATTTGGCACCAGAATCGGGAGAACACGGCAAGTACCTACTGCAAAAGTAATTGTTCTTATGGTGTCTTCCTTGGTATTGACAGTACAGAAATGAAAAAGCTGGAGCCCTACAATACCGTAGTTATTGAACCGGCTGCCTTTGAGAAAAAGCATATTGATCAGCTTCATCGTCGAGGAAAAATTGTATATGGGTATCTTAATGTAGGGGCAATAGAAAAACATCGACCGTATTACAAACATTTCCAAAAGATTACATTAGGTGCATACGAAAACTGGCCTGAAGAACGATGGGTGGATGTTTCCCGCAAAAGCTGGCAGCAGTTTGTTGCCTGGGAGCTGGGAAAATCGTATGCAAAGAAAGGGATTGACGGGTTTTTCATAGATAATACCGATGTTTATTATCAATACAAGAAAAAAGAGATTTATCAAGGGTTGTGCAATATTTTGAGCGGTTTGAAAAAGCAAAACATTCCCATCATCATTAACGGTGGGGATGTTTTCGTTGCCAAAGTTTTAGAGGAGAACGCCGGCGATATGTTTGATGCCGTTAATCAGGAAACCGTTTTTACTGCCATTGATTTTGAGAAAAAAACTTATGGCGCTCAGCAAAAGGAAATGACCGCCTATTTGAAAGGGTATCTTAAGAAGGTGAAGAAGGCAGGCAAGCAGGTGTATTTGTTGGAATATGGCGCCGATGAAACATTGGCTCGGAGGATTGACGGGTATTGCAAGGATAATCATTTCATTTGGTATAATGCTGCCGGTTTAGATTTATTGTGATAGTTGTGAACAATATATGATAGTTTTGGAAAAATGTTTTGTAATAAAAATGTAAGCCGGAGGGAAAAACTTGTTGGTTTTGGGAAGTTTTCCAAAGTCGGTGGATTGAAAGCACAGAGATTGTTACAATGGGCTCCTAAAAAGTTGTATCTCGGAAAAGCATAAAAAAGCAGCACAAAAGCAAAGGAGAAACAATGAAAAACATACTGATGAAAAGAAAATTAAAAAAGCTTACTAAGAAGGTTGCAGTTGCAACATTGGCCGTGGCTATGTTTGGGGCATTGATGCCCATGGGAATGAATGCTGACAACGTGAACAGGGATGGGTTTGGAACATCCCATGCACAAGCCAAAACAAAGAACCTTGGTAATAAAGGACGTCATAAACTGTATCGTACAAAATTAAAAGCCATGTACAAACAATTGCAAAAAAAAGGCGGCGATACCAAAGTAAAGTACAAGTATATGGACCTCAACGGAGATGGATTGCACGAAATGTTAATGTACCACAACGGCACAGGTTCGCAATCGAGAATTTACACCGTTGCAGGTACGAAGGTGAAACAGCTGTGGAAGGAAAGGTATAGTGGAGGGAGATTCTCCATGTTCTACAAATCCGGCAGACTTCTTACTTATAAGAGAATCGGCGGCGGAACAAAGACCGTAGCATATTTGAAAATTTCCACCGGGACGACAGCGCCTAGAGTGGTAGCCAAAAGCAAGGTGAAAGGAAAAGGCACAACATACTTTGTCGGCAAAAAGAAGGTTTCTAAGACAACGTACAAGCGTCATATCAAAAGTATTACGCGAGGCAAGTCCGGTAGAAATGTCACCGGGTGGAAGAACTTCACACAAAACACTGCGCCTAAGAAACCGAAGAATCCGAAGAAGCCCAACAAACCAAATCAGAAAGCCGGAAAATACAGGCATATCTCTCAAGCAAAGGCAATGGAGATGATGAAGTCGGAAAAAGGATATGCCATTGTAGACGTGCGAACAGCCGATGAATTTGCAAGTGGATATATTAAAGGCGCTATTAATATCCCTAATGAAACTATAGGAAAGAAACAGCCGGAAGAACTGAAAGATAAAAACCAGATTATTTTCGTATATTGCCAGAGTGGAAACAGAAGTAAAAAAGCAGCGGCCAAATTGGCAAAAATGGGATATACCAAAGTCTATGAAATCGGTGGTATTAACACCTGGAAAGGGGAAATTGTACAAGGAGATTTGGTAGAGAATAACAGTTGCGAAGGTTGCGATGAGGAAAACGGTCAGACCTGCACTGACTGTGATACTCAAGAGGGGCAAGCGTGTGAAAATTGTGGTGAATAAAGCCATACAGACGTAATAGAAAAGCATTGGTCTTTTTCGGAATAATCTGATAAACTGAAGATGGTGAAACGTTATTGTCTAATCAGTGAAAAGGAGAGACCATGGATAAAATCATTAACACGGCGGTAAAGAGAATTGCAGTTATCGCTCTTGCAGTTGCTATGTTTGGTGCATTTATGCCTATTGGAACAGGTGCCGTTTTGGCAAAACTGGAAGGAAACAGCACTGTTTACGCACAGGCAAAATCAAAGAAAACCTCTAACCGAATTCGGCATACCATGTATAAAGCGAAAGTAAAGGCTCTGTATAAAAGAGATGGATTTTTTGTAACGCAAATCCGTTATAAATTTGTAGATCTAAATGGTGATGGACTTCATGAAATGCTGCTATTCCATGATGGTTTTGGACCACAGGCTTCTATCTTTACTGTTTACTCTAAAAAGGTGAGAATGGTTTGGCAAGAAGAGATTCGTGGTGGTCAATTCCAGCGAACATTCAAAAAGGCTCACGTTATTTCCTACTATCATCCGGGACAGAACGGTACTAAATCCGTAGCGTATTTGAAATTTGCAAAGAAAAAGGCAACGCCTAAATACCTTGCCGGCAAGAAATGGAACCAGGGACAAGTGCGTTACTGGATTGGAAACAAAACATCCAAAAAATCACAGTACAACCGCTATGTGAAGAAGATTACCAAAGGAAAAAGAGGAACCAAGGTAAAAGGCTGGAGTGTTTACAAAGGTAGATAAAGACCGTAATACAGGACGATGATGATGAAAAAAACAGTATTTTCCATGATTGCGATACTTACCGTTTCGCTGCTGCTGGTAGGCTGCGGTACTTCCGGTCACCGGGATGCGGAGAAAGAGGACATCGGCTACCAACAGATTTCTCAAGAAAAAGCCATGGAAATGATGAAATCCGAGAAAGATTATCTGATTGTTGATGTGCGTACACCGGAGGAATATGCAGCCGGATATATTAAACACGCTATTAATATCCCCAATGAAACCATAGATAAAGAAGGACCAAAGCAACTAAAGGATAAAGACCGGTTGATTTTTGTATACTGTCGCAGTGGCAATCGAAGCAAAGAAGCCTCTGATAAGCTGGCGCGAATGGGGTACACAAAAGTTTATGAAATGGGTGGTATCAATACCTGGAAGGGAGATATCGTTAAAGGGAAATAAGCATCCTGTTAGTAAACTGATATAGTAACACTGATACTTTTGAAAAAGTGACTTCCTATGGGAGGTCACTTTTTTCATGGATCTTAATATAGGCGATGTGAGAAAGGATAATGTAGGTTGCAGTTGTTTGGATTGTTTTTCGCCACACATACTCTCTACCACCTATTAAAAATAAACATAGCAACATACAAAAAGAACATATGTTCTTTTTGTATGTCCTCTGTCTCTTATACACATCTGACGCTGCCGACGAAGCTAGAAGTGTAGAT
>CAUTYX010000024.1:0-16449 GCA_963542695.1 uncultured Eubacteriales bacterium | reverse complement strand
TACACTTCTAGCTTCGTCGGCAGCGTCAGATGTGTATAAGAGACAGCTATTACAGGTCTTGCTTTCGTAATAGGTTCCTTATCAGGGTCTCTGTAAGTTGGTGCTGCAAGCGCTGTAGCGGCGGACATTCTATCAGATGCAGTTATGGGTGATGGAAAAGTAATCAAATCAGTTGCAAAAGTATATTACCATACTAAAAAGAAAAGATTTATGGTAACAAGTTCTATAGGATGCCAAAAGGAAGCAACAAGGTATTATGGACAAAGTGGTCGTTGTTTATGTACAAAGACATTATGGTTGTATTTTCATGTAAACGGGGCATAACTTGTCTTGTTGCTAATGCAAACGGAAGGATACTTGATTATGGTTGAATTAAAAAAGACGATAAAAAATTTAATCGGTATTGCAGTGATTATGCCACTTATAATGGTTGGAGTGGTTATTTGGCACTATGGAACAGAATATGCGTTTAACGTTATATCTGTGTATATCATAATGGTGGGAACTGTTTTTGGAGCGAGTCGCAGAATAAAAAAAGTATTATGTGGTCTAAACTTTGACAACGACGAAAGGGTTAAGAGCGATGCAGAAAATGAAGGAGAGGTTTAAACCTCTCCTTTTTCAGTAAAATGAATATTAAACTTCAATTGACTCCTAGCCGTTCTTTTAACGCATCTTGAAGCACTTGGGAAAAGTTCAGGTTGTTTTCCAAAGCGGCTGAATTAAGCCACGCTGGCAATGTTACAGTACGATTAATGGATTTATTGACATTGGCCATTCGGATGGAAGGCATGAAAACATCTATCAATACGGCACGTTCGTTTTTATTGACCTCAATAGAAGATAAAGCAGAAGGTTCCGGAATAGACTCATTATCTTCTTCTAAGCCATAGATTGTGATCCCTAAGCATTCTCTTGCAGAAAGTAGAGCATCATCATCATTTTCTCCACTTGTAGCAACCTCAAAGTCGGGGAAAGTAATGGCAATTTCTTGACCTTCTTCGTAAGTGAATATGGCTGGGTAAAAATATCTATCTTGTTTTTTCATATGTAATACCTCCATGTATAGTTAAGTGGTGGGGCTATCTGAATCGTAGCTCCGATTGTTTCTCAATACTATCCAAGGTTTTTCTTGGGATATCTTTGTCTGGGTGTTTGACTGTAACACGACCTTTTTTAGAAGGATGTTTGTACTGATGATGGCTTCCGACAATGTTGACTTCATACCATCCATCTTTTTGCAATAATTTAATGACTTCTCTTGAAGAATAACTTTTCATTTTGTTCTCCTGACAAGATTATAGTAACACATATAATTATATGTGTAAAGGCATAAAACAAATATTTTTATATTCGTTTTATAATCTATATTATACTAAAAATATATATAGCCGGGAGTCTTTTCACTGGCCATGGCAGTAATAGTGTATGAGGTTTGAGATTCTCCTTGGTCTAGTTATAGAAAATTTTCCTTCCTTATTATATGTATTTGGAACGTACACTGGAAACAATCTATTTAATGTTTGGAATTCCTGAAAACAAATAAACCCTTTCACGGCGGTAACCCGAGTTCGATTCTCGGCAGGGTCACCAACTAAAACACCTTGAAATTCCTTGAAATATAGGAAATCGAGGTGTTTTTAATTTATACAATACCGTAATGGGTTAGGTGTAATTTTGAAACTATAGTAGAAGCAAACTAAAACAGGAACCTCCTGGTAGAGATTCCTGCTAGTTGGTGCGCCAGGAGGGACTTGAACCCCCACGGTCGCCCATCAGCACCTAAAACTGACGTGTCTGCCAATTCCACCACTGGCGCAAACGCAATAGATAGTATATACTGTCTATTATTGATTTGATGTAAGTTTTTTAACCTACGAATCAAATCATACCCAATTGAGACATTAAAGTCAAGACTTCATTTTGTATTACTAGGATAACATTGGGTTTATTACCTTGACATTGATAATAGGGTAGAGTAAACTTATTAAGTGGATTTATAAGAAGATAATCGGAGTTTTATGACATTGAAGCTCTGACTTTTGAGTTATGGAGGAAGTATTATGAGAACTAGAGTGACTCTTGCTTGTACAGAATGTAAGCAGAGAAATTATACAACAATGAAAAACAAGAAGAATAACCCGGACAGGGTAGAATTCAAAAAATACTGCCCGTTCTGCAAAACACATACTCTTCACAAGGAAACAAAATAAGGGAAAATCATGCCTAAAGACATTGAAAAAACGAAAAACAACAACACAGAAACCTCGGAAGAAAAGAAAGACCGTGCCGGCTTGATCCAATATCTAAAAGAAGTCAGGTTGGAAATGAAAAAGGTGGTATGGCCGACTCGTAAGGAATTGGGACAGTATACCGTTGTGGTTGTTGCTGTGTGTGCATTTTTCGCACTTGCCTTTTGGGGAATTGATAGTGGATTCCTGACCATCCTTCGGGAGTTGCTGGGAATAGTAATGTAGAGGTGTAATAATGGCTGATATAGAAAAGAGTTCAGTATCACCAATTAAAGAAGAAGGCCTCAGAGGTGACGGCACCCCTCAATGGTATGTTGTGCATACCTATTCAGGACATGAAAATAAGGTAAAGGTCAACATTGAAAAGCTTGTTGAAAGCCGAGGGATGCAAGATCTGGTACTGAAAGTCGTTGTCCCTACTGAGGACAAGGCGGAACCGAAAGACGGGCGTATGGTGATTAAAACCAGAAAGATGTTTCCGGGGTATGTCATCGTTAAGATGATTATTACCAATGAATCATGGTATCTGGTTAGAAATACACAGGGAGTAACAGGCTTTGTCGGTCATGGCTCCGACCCGGTACCTCTTTCTTTGGAAGAGGTTCGTCGCATGGGCATTGAAAAGGTTAATATTGACCTTGACTTACATGTCGGCGACAGTATCAAAGTTATCAATGGACCGTTTGAAAGCTTCATGGGCGTTGTTGAAGAAGTCAATGAAGAAAAACAAACTGTCAAAGTTAAGATATCCATGTTCGGCAGGGATACTCCTGTGGAACTGGAATTTTCGCAGATTGATAAAATGTAAAAGAAAGGAGGAATTTCAGTGGCAAAGAAGATCGAAGGATATATCAAACTTCAGATCCCTGCAGGCGGAGCAACTCCGGCACCACCGGTAGGACCTGCGCTGGGCCAAAAGAGTGTAAACATCATGGACTTTTGTAAACAGTTCAATGCAAAGACTCAGGATCAGCAAGGTATGATTATTCCTGTAGTAATTACAGTGTATGCAGACCGTAGCTTCTCTTTCATCTGCAAGACACCGCCGGCAGCAGTATTGCTGAAAAAGGCAGCAGGAATTGACAGTGGATCAGGAGAACCAAACAAAACTAAGATTGCAACAATTACAGAAGCCCAGGCTAGAGAAATTGCAGAAACAAAAATGCCGGATCTTAATGCAGCAGATGTTGAATCCGCTACAGAGATGATCAAGGGAACTGCAAGAAGCATGGGAATCGTTGTTGAAGGCTAACACGTGGGAGACGGAAAAAAGCCGTCGCTGGAACCACTAGGAGGAAAAAATGCCGAAAAAAGGTAAGAAGTACACAGAATCTGCAAAGATGATCGAAAAAGGAACTTTTTACGATCCTGCAGACGCAATGAAGCTGGTAACAGAAACTGCTAAGGCAAAGTTTGACGAAACTGTTGAAATCCATATTAGACTGGGTGTAGACGGTAGACATGCTGATCAGCAGGTACGTGGAGCTATGGTGCTGCCACATGGAACCGGTAAAGAAACAAAAGTACTGGTGTTTGCAAAAGGGCCAAAGGCTGATGAAGCTCAGGCTGCCGGTGCAGACTATGTTGGTGCAGAAGAAATGGCACAGAAAATTCAGGGTGGATGGTTTGACTTTGACGCCGTTGTTGCAACACCGGATATGATGGGTGTTGTAGGTCGTCTAGGTAAGGTTCTTGGTCCTAAGGGATTGATGCCGAACCCAAAATCCGGAACGGTAACCATGGATCTTGAAAAGGCACTGTCCGACATCAAAGCCGGTAAAGTTGAATACCGTCTGGATAAGTCCAATATTGTACATACAGTAATTGGTAAAGTTTCCTTTGGAGCTGAAAAATTGATGGACAACTTTGACGCATTGATGGAAGCAATTGTAAAAGCAAAACCATCTGCAGCAAAAGGACAGTATCTAAAGAGCGTAACTGTTTCCACCACTATGGGACCCGGAATCAAAGTTAACGCAGCTAAGTTTGGTGCATAATATTTGCCCAGGCTGATAAAATCGAAATTTAACCGTAGACAGCGGGTGCTTTTAAAGCTTAATTTCCCGCCGAGGTACAATATAAAGAGTATTGTCCCCGCCGGTCTATGACAACGCGGGGCTTTTTATGGAGTACCTATCAGGATCAATCACCTTGGTTGATCAGAAAGGAGAAGCGAGCAGAGTATGGCAGAAGTAAGAGCAGCTTATGAAGCAAAACAGGCCATTGTCGATGAAATCAAAGACAAGCTTGATGGTGCTCAGTCTGCAGTAGTGATCGACTACATCGGTACCACCGTAGAAGAAGCCAATACCATGAGAAAGATGCTTCGGGAAGAAAATGTAGACTACACTGTTTACAAGAACACCCTGATGAAGAGAGCATTGGAAGGTACTGGCTTTGAAGAATTGTCTCAGGTTCTGCAGGGACCTAGCGCTATTGCAATCAGTAAAGAAGACGCAACAGCACCTGCAAGAGTATTGAGCAAAGCCATCAAACAAATTAACAAAATGTCCTTCAAGGGAGGTATCGTAGAGGGAACTTACTACGATGAAGATGGACTCAAATCCGTTGCGAATATCCCATCAAGAGATGAATTGATTGCTAAATTCATGGGAAGCATTCAGTCCCCTGTTGGCAAATTTGTTAGAACACTTTCAGCAATTGCTGAAGCAAAACCGGCAGACGGTGCAGCACCGGCAGAAGCTCCTGAACAGGAAGCGCCTGCAGCCGAAGAAACCCCTGCAGAATAGGGAATGTTACTTTAGAACACTGAGTATATAAATTGAGTATATTAAATAAAGGAGATTTGAAATGAATAAAGATCAGATCATCGAAGCGATCGAAAATATGACAGTGCTTGAACTTAACGAATTAGTTGAAGCTTGCGAAGAAAAATTTGGTGTTAGTGCAGCAGCTCCTGTAGCTGTAGCAGCAGCCGGTGGCGGAGAAGGTGGCGCAGCTGAAGAAAAGACAGAATTCACTGTTGCTCTGGCCGGCGTTGGTTCCCAGAAGATTAAGGTTATCAAGGTTGTTAGAGAACTGACAGGTCTTGGACTGAAGGAAGCAAAGGCTCTAGTAGATGAAGCTCCATCCACAATCAAGGAAGACGTTGCCAAGGACGAAGCAGAAGAAATGAAGAGCAAGCTGGAAGAAGTAGGAGCAGAAGTAGAACTGAAATAAGGTTCGCTCTAAGCACAAGAATTTCGTGTATTACTTGCAGGGAGCTGTCAGATGATGGCTCCCTGATATTCCAAAAAAGGATTTCTGTTGAGAGTAACCAATCTGACAAATCCATATGGCAAATACACAGGACTGTCAATTGCGCAGGAAACCGAAAAACTTCTTGCGTAATTGACAGTCTTGCGGTATAATAATAGACTGCCATGCAATGCGAATGTTTAAAATATAAGGAGTGATGATTATGCCAAAGGCCATCAAACTGGGTAGAAAAGAACGGCAGACATTTTCAAGAACTAATGAAGTTGCCGAAATGCCGAATCTTATCCAAATCCAGACAGATTCCTACAAGTGGTTTATTGAGGAAGGGCTAAAAGAAGTATTTGAAGATATTTCTCCTATTCAGGACTATGCAGGGAACCTGGTTCTGGAATTTATAGACTATTCATTAAATGATCCTCCAAAATATGATCAGGAGACATGCAAAGAGAGGGATGCCACCTTTGCAGCACCTCTGAAGGTCAAAGTTCGCTTGATTACTAACGCTACAGGCGAGGTAAAAGAGCAGGAAGTATTCATGGGAGATTTCCCCATGATGACAGAAAACGGTACCTTTGTTTACAATGGTGCTGAACGTGTCGTTGTTACGCAGCTGGTTAGATCGCCAGGTGCTTATTATGCTAGAGAAATCGATAAGGCAGGAAAAGAACTTTTCTCCACCACCGTTATTCCAAACCGTGGTGCTTGGTTGGAGTATGAAACAGACTCCAATGAGATTATTTCTGCCAGAGTAGACAGAACGAGAAAACAATCTATTGCTACCTTAATTAGAGCAATGCATAACTTCATCCCGGGAGAACAGGAACGCTTTGGAAATCATGAATCCCTTGCCATGGAAACCAATGAAGAAATCCTTGCTCTGTTTGGAGAAGATGAGCGCCTCATTAAATCTTTGGAAAAAGATACCACAGATAACTGTAAGGACGCATTAAAGGAAATCTATAAAAAGCTTCGTCCGGGAGAACCTCCGACAGACGAAAGTGCATTTTCCTTAATTAACTCCTTGTTCTTTGATCCGAAGAGATATGACATCTCCAAGGTAGGAAGATATAAATATAATAAAAAGCTGGGATTGGCAAATAGACTGGAAGAAGTCATTGTTGCAGAGGATGTTATTGATCCCAACACCGGCGAAATTTTGGTAGAAGCAGGCAATGCCAACCTGGATGGTCAGCCTCTTACAAGAGAACAGGCAGCTTTGGTGGAAAACTCCGGTGTCCACTCTGTTCTTGTATATGAAAAAGACAGTACAGAAGTAGTGACCAAGGTAATTGGCAATAACTTTGTTGATTTGGAGGAATACGTTGCATTCGATACATCTCAGCTAAAGGTATCCGGCAAAGTATACTATCCGGTATTGCGCCAGATTTTAGCAGACTTCCAGGATGAAGATGAGTTAAAAGAAGAAATCAATCGCAGAAAGAATGACCTTTCTCCAAAGCATATTATTTTGGACGATATGATTGCTTCCATTAGTTATATTTTAAACTTGCCACATCGTGTAGGAGCCATCGATGATATTGACCATCTTTCCAACCGTCGCTTAAGAACGGTGGGAGAATTGCTGCAGAATCAATTCCGTATCGGTCTTGCCAGAATGGAACGTGTCGTTAAGGAGAGAATGACCATTCAGGACATCGAAGCAACTACGCCGCAGGCATTGATGAATATTCGCCCTGTTACAGCGGCTATCAAGGAATTCTTTGGCAGTTCCCAGTTGTCGCAGTTTATGGATCAGACCAATCCTCTGGCAGAACTGACTCACAAGAGAAGATTGTCGGCACTGGGACCCGGTGGGTTGTCAAGAGAGCGTGCCGGATTCGAAGTGCGAGATGTACACCATTCCCATTACGGAAGAATGTGTCCTATTGAGACCCCGGAAGGCCCTAACATCGGCTTGATTGGCTCCTTGACCACATATGGAAAAATCAACAAATACGGCTTTATTGAAACACCGTACCGCGTTGTAGAAAACGGCATAGTCAAAGATGAAATCCGTTATCTGGCAGCGGACGAAGAAGAAAGAATGACCATTGCAGAGGCCAACGAACCATTGGATTCCGAAGGCCGGTTTGTTAACCATCGTGTTGCATCTCGTGGCCTTGGCGGTGAAATCGGTTTGGTAGAAAGAGAAAACATCGATATGATGGACGTTTCTCCAAAGCAGGTAGTATCCGTTGCTACAGCAATGATTCCATTTCTTGAAAACGATGACGCCAACCGTGCCCTGATGGGATCCAACATGCAGAGACAGGCAGTGCCTCTCATGGTAACAGAGGCGCCTATTGTAGGTACCGGTATGGAATACAAGGCAGCTACCGACTCAGGCGTTGTAAAACTGGCACGTCATGCCGGTGTAGTTAGCTTTGTAGATGCTACAGAAATTCGCATTAAAAGAGATGACGGAGAGGGAGAAAATTCCTACAGACTCCTGAAATTTAAAAAATCCAACCAGGGAACTTGTCTTAACCAGCGCCCAATCGTATTCAACGGAGAACATGTAGAGGCAGGGGAAACTATTGCCGATGGTCCTTCTACTGAAAATGGTGAAATTGCTCTTGGCAAGAACTTGCTTATTGGCTTTATGACCTGGGAAGGATACAACTACGAGGATGCCATCATTCTTAACGAAAAACTGATTATGAATGATGTGCTGACTTCCATCCATGTCGTGGAATACGAACTGGAAGCAAGAGATACCAAACTGGGACCCGAAGAGATTACAAGAGATATTCCAAACATTGGAGAGGAAGCTCTAAAGGATCTAAATGAAGAAGGCATCATCCGTATTGGTGCGGAAGTTTCCTCCCAGGATATTCTGGTAGGAAAGGTAACACCAAAGGGAGAAACAGAACTGTCTGCAGAGGAACGTCTGCTGCGGGCTATCTTTGGTGAAAAGGCAAAGGAAGTTCGTGATACTTCTCTGAAGATGCCTCACGGCGAAGAAGGTATCGTAATCGATGTAAAAGAATTTACCCGTGAAGAAGGCGGCGACTTGCCACCGGGAGTCAACAAGGTAGTCAGAGTATATGTGGCAACCAAGAGAAAGATTCAGGTGGGTGACAAGATGTCCGGCCGTCACGGAAATAAGGGTGTTATTTCCAGAATCCTTCCGGAGGAGGATATGCCGTTTATGGAGAACGGTACCCCGCTGCAGGTAATGCTGAATCCTCTTGGTGTACCATCTCGTATGAACGTTGGACAGGTACTGGAAGTACATCTTGGATTGGCTGCAAAGACAAAAGACTGGTACATTGCAACACCGGTATTTGACGGCGCCAATGAAAACGATATTATCAACCTGCTGGAGGAATGCGGATACGACGGTTCCGGTAAACTTCGTCTTAGAGACGGGCGTACCGGGGAATACTTCGACCATCCTGTAACAGCCGGATACATGTATATGTTAAAGCTTCACCACTTGGTAGACGACAAGATTCACGCCAGATCCACCGGACCGTACTCCCTGGTTACACAGCAGCCACTTGGCGGTAAGGCACAGTTTGGTGGGCAGCGCTTTGGAGAAATGGAAGTATGGGCTCTGGAAGCATACGGGGCGGCTTACACATTGCAGGAAATCTTGACAGTGAAATCCGATGACATTGTCGGTCGTGTAAAGACATACGAATCCATTGTCAAGGGTGAAAACATTCCTGAACCGGGAATTCCTGAATCCTTCAAGGTGTTGATTAAGGAAATGCAGTCCTTGGGATTGGATATCAAGGTGCTCAGCGAAAACGAAGAAGAAATCAAACTGCGTGAATCCAGCGAGATTGAAGAACCTACTGATATTCGTGATATTGAGAGAAAATCCTTAGGAAACGGCAGATACGAAATCAATTACGAAGAACAGATTGAAAGGCCTGTTTTGAGACGGGAAGCGCCGGCGACAACAGGAGAAGCTGAGGCAACCGAAGAAACACTGGAAACAAAAGCAGTCGTTGTAGATGATGACAGCGAAGAATAGGGGGAGCCATCGTGGAAAAGATGAAAGATAACGGAAATGAATTAAACCATTTTGAATCACTGAAGATTGGTCTGGCTTCCACAGAAAAAATCCTCAGCTGGTCTCATGGAGAAGTTCAGGAGCCGGAAACTATTAACTACAGAACCCTAAAACCGGAACCCAAAGGACTGTTCTGCGAAGCTATTTTCGGACCGCAAAAGGACTGGGAATGCCACTGCGGAAAGTACAAGAGAATTCGCTTTAAGGGGATTATCTGCGACAAGTGCGGCGTAGAGGTAACCAAATCCAAGGTTAGAAGAGAACGTATGGGTCACATTCAGTTGGCGGCACCTGTTTCTCATATTTGGTACTTTAAAGGCATTCCTTCAAGAATGGGTTTGTGCCTTGATATGACACCAAGAAATCTGGAACGGATTTTGTACTTTGCCGATTACGTTGTATTGGAACCGGGAGATTCCGGTCTTAATTACAAAGATATCATCAGAGAACAGCAGTATAGAGAACTGCAGGAACAATTTGGTGACAGTTTCCGTGCCGGTATTGGTGCTGAGGCTGTAAAGGAAATGCTGGAAAACATCGATTTGGAGGAGTTGTCCAAGGAGCTGAGAGAACAGCTGAAAGAGGCCAGCGGTCAAAAGAAAATCAAATTGATTCGTCGTCTTGAAGTTATCGAAGCTCTTCGTCTTTCCGGCAATCGTCCGGAATGGATGATTATGGAAGTGATTCCGGTAATTCCACCGGATCTTCGTCCAATGGTACAGCTGGACGGTGGACGTTTTGCCACCTCCGACTTAAACGATTTATACAGAAGAGTAATTAACAGAAACAAGCGTCTGAACAGACTGTTGGATCTGGGAGCTCCCGACATCATTGTAAGAAACGAAAAGAGAATGCTGCAAGAAGCAGTAGATGCTCTTATTGATAACGGTAGAAGAGGAAGACCTGTTACAGGTCCGGGATCAAGACCTCTAAAGTCCCTTTCTGATATGTTAAAGGGAAAACAGGGTCGTTTCCGTCAGAACTTGCTGGGTAAACGTGTTGACTACTCCGGTCGTTCTGTAATCGTAGTAGGTCCTGAACTTCGCTTCTGGCAGTGTGGTCTGCCAAAGAAGATGGCACTGGAACTGTTCAAGCCGTTTATCATGAAGCAGCTGGTGGAACAGGGGCAAGCCCATAACATCAAGAGTGCAAAGCGAATGATTGAAAAGGTAAAGCCGGAAGTATGGGATGTCCTAGAAGACGTTATTCAGGAACATCCGGTAATGCTGAACCGTGCGCCTACCTTGCATAGATTGGGAATCCAGGCATTTGAGCCGGTACAGGTAGAAGGAAAGGCAATCAAGCTTCATCCACTGGTGTGTACCGCATTTAACGCCGACTTTGACGGAGACCAGATGGCTGTCCACGTACCGCTGTCCGTAGAAGCCCAGGCCGAAGCTCGCTTTTTGATGTTGTCTGTAAACAACATCTTGGCACCAAAGGATGGTTCCCCAATTACCACACCGACACAGGATATGATCTTGGGTAGTTACTACCTGACACAGGATCCCCACGAAACGGAAGACGGTTCCATCGACTGGTCCATTGAAGAAAAAGGAGATAAAAAAATCTTTACAGACATGGACGAAATGTTGATGGCTTACCAGGATGGCGTTGCATCTATTCATGCAAGAGTCAAGGTAAGACTGTACAACGGACCGGAAGATAAGACAGGTAGTCTAGTAGAATCCACCATTGGTAGGTTTATCTTTAACCAGAGCTTGCCGCAGGATCTTGGTTTTGTGGAGGATAGAGAAAACGATCCATATTCTCTGGAATGGGATATGCTCTGTGACAAAAAGGGTCTTGGAAAGATTATCGACAAGTGCTACAAAAAGCATGGAAATACAGATACCGTTTTGATGCTGGATGCTATTAAAGATAAAGGGTTCCACTATTCTACAAAAGCAGCAATCACCATTGGTATTTCCGACATGGAAATTCCGGAAGAAAAGGGAGAGATCCTGGAAGCTGCAGACCAACTGGTTAATCAGTGTGAAGAATACTATGATATGGGACTGTATTCCGAAGAGGAACGGTATGATAAAGTTTGCGAAATTTGGGCTGACACTACCGACAAGGTAGCCGATGCATTGATGGAAAGCCTGGATCATGCTAACAACTTGTATATCATGGCCAACTCCGGTGCTCGAGGAAGCAAGAAGCAGATTTCTCAGATTGGCGGTATGCGTGGTTTGATGGCCAATGCTACCGGTAAAACTGTAGAAATTCCTATCAAGGCAAACTTCCGTGAAGGTTTGTCTGTACTGGATTACTTCGTTTCTACCAACGGTGCCAGAAAGGGTCTTGCCGATACTGCACTTCGTACAGCCGACTCCGGATACCTTACCAGAAGACTGGTAGACGTTTCTCACAACGTTATCGTCAAGGATGTCGACTGTGGTACAGATGAAGGATTGGAAGTACGAGCATTTACTGATGGGAAAGAAATTATCGAACCCCTTCACGAACGTATTGCCGGTCGTACATCTCTTCTGGATGTAGCTAATCCGGAAACGGGAGAAATCATTGCCGCAGCCGGTGAAATGATTACAGAGGAACAGGCACAGTTAATTGAGGATTTGGGAATTGAATCCGTTGCCATTCGTTCCGTTATGACTTGCCATAGTAAAGTGGGCGTTTGCGCCAAATGCTACGGTAAGAACTTGGCCAGCGGTGGTCGCGTAAACATCGGTGAAGCAGTAGGTATCCAAGCGGCACAGTCCATTGGAGAGCCTGGTACACAGCTTACAATGAGAACCTTCCACAGTGGCGGTGTTGCCGGTGGTGATATCACCCAGGGTCTGCCTAGAGTCGAAGAACTTTTCGAAGCCAGAAAACCGAAAGGTATTGCAGAAATCTGTGAAGAAACAGGAACTGTTGTTTCCATTAATACGGAAGACAAAAAAACAGAAGTTATTATTCGCAGTGATGAAGGAGAAGACACAGCTTATGCCGTTCCTTATGGAGCAAGACTCTCTGTAGAAGAAGGGGAAAGAGTGGAATCCGGGGACAACATTACACGTGGTCCATTGAATCCACACGATCTTTTGAGGCTCAAGGGAGTGGAAGGCGTTTACCAGTACCTACTGAAAGAAGTACAGCGTGTGTACAAACTCCAGGGTGTAGATATTAACGACAAACATATTGAGGTCATCGTTAGCCAGATGCTGGGCAAGTACAAGATTTCGGACGCCGGCGATACAGAATTGCTGCCGGGTGAAATGTATAGCATTCATGAAATCAACGAAGCCAACGAAAAACTGGAAGAAGGCCAGCAGGAAGCCGAATATGAAAGAATGCTTCTGGGTATTACAAAAGCTTCTCTGGCAACCAATTCCTTCCTTTCAGCAGCATCCTTCCAGGAAACAACCCGTGTCCTGACAGACGCTGCCATCAAAGGCAAGAATGATACTTTGCAGGGATTGAAAGAAAACGTTATTATCGGTAAGCTGATTCCGGCCGGTACCGGCATGAAGAGATACCGCAATATCGACGTTGATTACGGTCCGAATACAGAATACGTTGAAACATATTCCCGCAACAATCAGCTGGAAGACGAGCTGGACATGTTTGGCGATGAATCTGAGTTTATTCCGGCAACCGATGACATCACCACAGAGCCGGTGACAGAACCGGCAGTTATCACTCCGGAAGGGGAGTAACAAGGGAGAAAACCTTGTAAAAGCAACGTATTGACAAAGGATGTCAAAGAATATAAACTATAAAATGTTTTGAGTCATTTCGACTTGAAAATAAAAATACTTGTCAAGGGCAAGAGAAAGGAGAGCTACATGCCTACAATAAATCAATTGGTTCGCAAAGGCAGAAAATCTAGCGTCACAAAATCAACAGCGCCAGCTCTGGGAAAAGGAATGAATTCCTTGAAGAGAGTTGCTACTGACGTTCACTCACCTCAGAAAAGAGGCGTTTGCACATCTGTTAAGACAGTGACCCCGAAAAAGCCTAATTCGGCTCTTAGAAAAGTAGCTAGAGTTCGTCTGACCAATGGTATTGAAGTAACCGCGTACATTCCGGGAATCGGCCACAACCTGCAGGAACACAGCGTTGTTTTGATCAGAGGCGGCAGAGTTAAGGATTTACCTGGTGTTAGATACCACATTGTTAGAGGAACACTGGATACTGCTGGAGTTGCAGAACGTGGACAATCAAGATCCAAGTATGGTGCAAAGAGACCGAAGAAAAAATAGCACGCGATCGGACCAATAGCCCTTGATATTCATATATCAGGCGCCACGGCTCTAAAACAAAATTGACGGTTTAGAGTCGAGTACCGATTCGTGCCAACATTGGCAAGGAGGGAAGAGACGTGTCAAGAAAAGGAAATATCCCAAAGCGCGAAGTGCTGCCCGATCCAGTATACGGTAGTGTCGTTGTAGCAAAGCTGATTAACAGCATTATGCTTGACGGCAAAAAGGGTACTGCACAGGCCATCGTCTATGATGCTTTTGATACTATTAAAGAGCAGACAGGCGAGGAACCGCTGGAAGTATTTGAAAAAGCAATGAACAATATCATGCCTGTTTTGGAAGTAAAAGCACGGCGTGTCGGTGGTGCAAACTACCAGGTTCCGGTTGAAGTAAGATCGGACAGAAGACAGACTCTGGCTCTACGTTGGCTGACAGCTTACACAAGATCCAGAGGCGAAAAGAAGATGCACGAAAAGTTGGCTAACGAATTGATCGATGCAGCTAACAATACAGGCGCATCTGTTAAAAAGAAAGAAGATACACATAAAATGGCAGAAGCAAACAAAGCGTTTGCTCACTTCAGATGGTAAATTCATTGAAGCGCGGAAAGGAGGTATAACCCGATGCCTAGAAGTTTTCCTTTGGAGAGAACAAGAAATATTGGGATCATGGCTCACATCGATGCCGGTAAAACAACGGCTACAGAGCGTATTCTGTTTTACACAGGAAAGACCCACAAAATTGGAGAGACTCATGACGGGTCTGCAACAATGGACTGGATGGACCAGGAGCAGGAGAGAGGTATCACAATAACCTCTGCTGCGACTACCTGCCAGTGGAACGATAATAGAATCAACATTATCGATACACCGGGACACGTTGACTTTACCGTAGAGGTAGAAAGATCTCTGCGTGTTCTGGACGGTGCTGTTACAGTACTCTGTGCTAAAGGTGGCGTAGAGCCTCAATCTGAAACTGTTTGGAGACAGGCAGAAAAATATGGCGTACCAAGAATGATCTTTGTTAACAAGATGGACATTATGGGTGCCAATTTCTACAGAGTAGTGGACATGGTAAAAGACAGACTGAAGGCTAATGCCGTACCGGTACAGTTGCCTATCGGAGCTGAATCTACATTTGTTGGAATCATCGACTTGATTACCATGAAGGCCGAAATTTACAAGGATGATCTCGGTAAAGAATTTGAAGTTACCGATATTCCTGAAGACATGATGGATAAAGCAACAGAATGGCATGAAAAATTGATGGAATCTGTTGCCGAAACCAGCGAAGCATTAATGGAAAAGTTCCTTAATGAAGAAGAATTAACAGAGAAAGAAGTACGAAAAGCCATTCGTAAGCAGACTATTGCCGGTGAAATGGTACCTGTATGCTGCGGTTCTGCATACAAGAACAAGGGTGTACAGATGCTTCTTGACAACATTGTTGATTACATGCCATCTCCACTGGATATCCCGGCAATTAAGGGTGTAGATCCAGTATCCGGAGAAGAGGTAGAAAGAGCTGCAGGAGATAAGAATCCGTTCTCTGCATTGGCATTTAAGATTATGGCTGACCCATACGTTGGAAAGCTTGCCTTCTTTAGAGTGTACTCTGGGACCATGGAATCCGGTTCTTATGTCTACAACTCTACAAAGGGGCAGAAAGAGCGTGTTGGTCGTATTCTGCAAATGCACGCCAATAAGAGAGAAGAAATCGACAAGGTATACTCCGGAGATATTGCAGCGGCAGTAGGTTTCAAAAACACTACTACCGGTGACACACTTTGCGATGAGAAGGAAGAGGTTATTCTGGAATCCATGGAATTTCCGGATCCGGTTATTGAAATTGCCATTGAGCCAAAGACAAAAGCCGGTCAGGAAAAGATGGGTATTGCCCTTGCAAAACTGGCAGAAGAAGACCCCACCTTCAAAACATATACCAACGAAGACACAGGACAGACTATTATTGCCGGCATGGGTGAGCTTCACTTGGAGATCATCGTTGACCGTTTGCTGAGAGAATTTAAGGTTGAAGCCAACGTTGGACAGCCTCAGGTTTCCTACAAAGAAACTATCACAGCAGAAGTTGATGAAGATTACAAACACAAGAAGCAATCCGGTGGTTCCGGACAGTACGGTCATGTTAAGTTCAAGATGTACCCAAGAGAAGCAGGTTCCGGATTCGAGTTTAAGAACTCCATTACCGGTGGTGCTATTCCTAAGGAATACATTCCGAAGATTGAAGAGGGTATGATTGAAGCAATGCAGACCGGTCCTGTGGCAGGATACCAGATGGTAGACCTGGGCATCGAACTGTACGATGGTACGTATCACGAAGTCGACTCTTCTGAAATGGCCTTTAAGATTGCTGCTTCTATTGGTTTCAAAGAGGCTGCCAGAAAGGCAAAACCGGTATTGCTGGAACCTATCTTCAAGGTAGAGGTAACTGTGCCTGAAGAATACATGGGTGATGTAATCGGCGATATCAGTGGTAGAAGAGGAAGAATCGAAGGTTCTGATATGAATAACGGCGCTGTAGCTGTTAGAGGATTTGTACCTTTGTCCGAAATGTTTGGATATGCTACTGACCTGCGTTCCAAGACACAGGGTCGAGGAGTATACGTAATGCAGTTCGACCACTTCGATAAACTACCTGACAGCATGGTAGACAAAATCAACAAATAATTAGGAGGAATAAAAATGGCAAAAGCGAAATTTGAAAGAACAAAGCCGCATATTAA
>CAUTYX010000023.1:0-19479 GCA_963542695.1 uncultured Eubacteriales bacterium | reverse complement strand
GATGCAGCGTAGTCTCGTGGGCTCGGAGATGTGTATAAGAGACAGCATATATCCATTAAAATTCCAGGAAACCTCAAGCTTTTCAGTTGATGGACTTAACTAAAAAATAGGAGTCTGCTAAATGTAGTGCAAAACTCCTACTTCACAATTCTAACGTTATGTTTATGTAATATTATCTTTAACGTAATGGATGTGTAAATGATGTTTATACTTGCCAACTGGACAAATACGCTTCCTGTTCGTCTGTCAGTGTGTCAATTTCAATCCCCCAGGCCGCCAGTTTCCTACGAGCGATTAAGTCGTCTACTTGCCCAGACACATCTACAACTTTATTTTCCAGTTCCTTGTGATGATCCTTAATATATAGAGCACTCATGGCCTGTACTGCAAAGGACAGATCCATAATTTCTGCCGGGTGACCATCTGCAGCAGCAATATTTACCAGCTTTCCTTCGCCAATAATATGAATACGATTTCCGTTGGAAAGTTTGTAACTCATGATATTCTTACGAGATTCTCGTTTTTCCACAGCAGCTGCTTCTAAAGCCTCCATATCGATTTCTACGTTGAAATGACCGGCATTACACAAAATAGCTCCGTTTTTCATTTTCTCCATGGCAGAAAGAGGAATCGTCCCCTTGCATCCGGTTGCTGTTACAAAGATATCACCAAGAAGTGCCGCCTTTTCCATCGTCATAACAGAATAACCATCCATGCGAGCTTCCATGGCTCGAATAGGATTTACTTCTGTTACAATTACCTGGGCACCTAATGCTGCGGCACGCATGGCAATGCCTCTGCTGCACCAACCGTATCCGGCGACAACAACTGTTTTAGAAGCCACTACCAAATTGGTATTCCGCATGATGCTATCCCAAACTGATTGTCCGGTGCCGTAGCGATTATCAAAAAGATGTTTGCAATCGGCATCGTTTACCGCAACCATAGGGAATTTCAGCACACCTTGCTTTTCCATGGCCTTTAGGCGCAATATTCCGGTGGTGGTCTCTTCACAACCACCCCATACTTCTTTTGCCAAGTCCGGTCTTGTATCGTGAACCATCCCTACTAAATCACCACCATCGTCAATGATGATATTGGGTTTTTGTTCCAGGCATTTTTCAATATGATTATAATACCCTTTTTCATCAATACCATGAATGGCATAAATATGGATTCCATCTTCTGCTAATGCCGCGGCCACATCGTCCTGCGTAGACAAGCTGTTGCTACCGGTAGCAGACAAAATTGCTCCGCCGGCAGCCAGTACTTTACAAAGATACGCTGTCTTTGCTTCCATATGAATAGACAGAGAAATCTTAGTGCCGTCAAATGGTTTTGTTCTCTTAAACTCTTCCTCCAAGGATGAAAGAAGAGGCATATTTTCCTTTACCCACTGGATTTTCTGATGACCTGATGGAGCCAGGGCAATGTCTTTTACAATATAGTTTTCCATATTTACTCCACTGTTACAGATTTTGCCAAGTTTCTCGGTTTGTCAATATTGCACTTGCGCTCTTTGGCTACATAGTATGCAAAGAGTTGCAATGGAATAACAGAAAGCAACGGCGACAAATCATCAGAGCATTCGGGAATGTAAATAACATCGTCTGCTTTGCTTTCTACACCTTTGTTTTCTTCCTTGGCAACCGCAACCACATACGCGCCACGGGCACGGATTTCTTCAATATTAGACAGCATTTTTTCAAATAACTTGTCCTGGGTGGCCAACGTCACAAAGAGAGTACCCTCTTCGATTAAGGCAATGGTACCATGCTTTAGTTCTCCTGCTGCAATAGCAAAAGTATTGATATAAGAGATTTCCTTCATCTTCAAAGAGCCTTCATAGGCAACGGTAGAATCTAACCCGCGACCAATATAGAACATTTCGTTACGACGATAGAATCTCCGTGCCAAAGACTGAATAATCGTATCATCTTCCAGCCATTTTTCTAGCTTTTCGGGGATTTCCGAAAGCTGATCAATAGTGGAGTGATATTCTTTTTCAGATAGGGTTCCCTTTAGCTGCCCCATATATAAGGCGATCATATACATGCACATCAACTGAGTTACATAGGCTTTGGTGCTGGCAACGGCAATCTCCGGTCCGGCCCATGTATAGAATACATCATCGGATTCTCTTGCCACAGAGCTTCCAACGACATTTACCACTGACAGTACCCGGGCTCCTTTGCTCTTTGCTTCTCGCAGTGCCGCCAGGGTGTCCTGTGTTTCTCCTGATTGACTGATGGCAATAAATAACGTATTGTCATCTACATATGGATCTCGATATCTGAATTCACTGGCCACATCTACCTCTACCGGTGTTCGAGTCATCTTTTCGATAATGTACTTTCCTACCAGACCGGCATGGTATGCTGTACCACAAGCAACAATATAGATTCGAGTAAATCTATCAATATCTTCTCTAGTCATGGAAATACCATCCAGCACGATATTTCCCTTGTCATCTAAACGACGATGTAGTGTTTCGGAAAGAGCCTTTGGCTGTTCGTGGATTTCCTTTAGCATGAAATGCGGATATCCACCTTTTTCTGCCGCATCTACATCCCAATCCACATGGTATGTATCGCGGGTTACCAGTTTGTCATTTTCATCATAAATACAAATATTGTCCTTGGTAACTACGACAGTTTCATTGTTTTCGATAAAGTATACCTGGCGTACATAGCGCAAAAATGCAGGAATATCACTTGCCAGGAAATTGCTACCCTCTCCTACTCCGGCAACTAGCGGCGCATCTTTTCGAACCCCAACGATTTTATCAGGCTCGTCTGCACAAATAACAGCAATGGCATACGCTCCTCGCATATCTACAACAGCCTTATTGACAGCCTGATGCAAATCACCATTGTAATACAGGCTGATCATGTGGGCAATGACCTCCGTGTCAGTATCGGATTTAAACACTACACCATGGTCTTTTTCCAACATTTCCCGTAATTCCACAAAGTTTTCAATAATCCCATTATGGACTACCGTAATAGTATTATCCATATTGCTGTGAGGATGAGCATTGACATCAGAGGGAACACCATGGGTCGCCCATCTGGTGTGACCAATCCCCATATAGCTCTCAAAAGAAGCCTCCCCAATGATTTTTTCCAGGTTTATCAGCTCTCCTACATGCTTTCTGGTTTCTATTTTTCCATCATGATACAAAGCAATTCCTGCTGAATCATAGCCACGATACTCTAATCTACGCAGCCCTTCAACAATGATTTCTTTAGCGTTGTCGTTTCCAATATATCCTACGATTCCGCACATTGTTCTTTCCTCCTAAATCCTAACGTAATATTTTCGGAAGCTTATCCAAATTTTCTAGTTAATAGTTCTGCCAACCCTTCAGCCATATCCGAGATTTTTTCCACATCATCGCCTTCCAGCATGACGCGAACCAAGGGTTCTGTTCCTGACGGACGAATAAAGACACGACCTTCTCCGGCCATCTTTTCTTCCACCTGTGTAATAGCAGCTACTACTTCATCGTCTTCTTTGTATTTTTTCTTGTTTTCATTCTTTACTATTGCATTGCGTAAAACCTGTGGATACATGATAATATCCTCTGCCAATTGAGAAGATGTTTTTCCACTGGCCGCAATAGCCTGTACCAACTGCAGAGACGACATAATACCATCGCCTGTAGTGGTATGGTCTAAAAAGATAACATGCCCTGATTGTTCTCCTCCGATGCAGCTGCCGGTTTTTAGCATGCTTTCCAAAACATACCGATCACCGACACCGGTAACTTCTACATCAATGCCTTGTTTTTCCATATATTTGTGCAAGCCTAAATTGCTCATCACGGTAGCCGTCAACAGATTCTTTTCCAGCTGTCCCTGCTTTTTTAACATGGCTGCACAGATACACATAATCTTATCACCATCAATTAGCTCCCCGTTGTCAGCAACGGCAATGAGACGATCCGCGTCCCCATCGTAAGCAAGACCAATATCTGCTTGTTCTCTAATAACCGCACCCTGCAGGTTCTCAGGATGGGTGGATCCGCATGCCTGGTTGATATTGATTCCGTTTGGTTCATTGCCGAGCATAATGGTAGTAGCCCCCAGGTCACTATAGACCATTTCCGCTACTCGGTAGCTGGCTCCATTGGCACAATCCAGCACTACTTTTTTGCCGGTTAAATCCAAATCCTTTACAGTGGAAAGTAAGAAATCCGCATACAGCCTCAGTGCATCATCTTCTGCCTCAATACAACGACCCAAGCCATCTCCTATTTTGGCAGCTTCGGTATCCGGCTCTCGCAAAATGGTTTTTTCGATTTTTTCTTCAATGCTGTCGTCCAGTTTATAGCCTTCTCCATTGAAAAATTTAATACCGTTGTACTCAAAAGGGTTATGAGATGCCGAAATCATTACACCGGCATCGGCCTTAAAGTATCGAACTAAAAAAGCTACTGCCGGAGTGGGAATCACACCTAGTTTAATTACATTGCCGCCTACAGATAGAATCCCTGCACACAATGCATTTTCCAGCATATCTCCGGAAATACGTGTGTCGGCACCAATAACAAAAACCGGTTTAGCATTGGAATTTGCCTTACTTAATACATACGCTCCCGCTTTTCCAAGGTTAAAAGCCAAATTCGGCGTTAATTCGGAGTTGGCGATCCCTCTAACTCCATCTGTTCCAAATAAACTTCCCATATTGTTTTCCTCTAATTTTCAACATTTCAACGGTTATTATCTGCTTCTGCAGCTAATCGTCGGCCTTTTGGCTAACGCTTACCTGCACGTATACCGGATCGTTTACCCTAGATAAGCTGACCCCATAGGTAGCCAGTTCCGGTATGGTTACTTGCACTTTTTGACTTTTTCTCAAGCCGGAAACATTTACCGTACCCTCCAGCTTGGAGATTTTATCCAGAATTTCCTTTTGTCCGACAATAGTAATTTTTCGGTTGGCAGGAAGGGTTACTTCGAATCCATTTTCCTCTGTTCCCAGAGTGTCTAGATGAAGGTTTACTGTTTTTTTAGAAAGGATTTTTCCTTCAATGGTAACGGCTCTGTCCATTAATACCACATATGGCACTTCACGGCCGTTTTTATCAACCGCAACCGGTGTAACCGAAACGATTTCCCCCTGGCTGCTAAAGCGACTGGCTGAAGTGGAAGCTTTGACATAGGCCACTTTGTTAATCTGGGATTTGCTCCCGGAAACATTAATCACCGATGGTGAAACACGAACATTTCCTACTTCTTCATTGTCTGCTTCGTTGGTAAACTTCACCTTCACGTTTTTGCGCTTGGTAACGGTTTCTGTCGCTTCAATATGGACATCACTGGTGCTAGCATCCACTACGGTAAGGCCTGATGGTAGGGAATAGGAAACAGAAAGTTCATTGTCCCCGGCACTGCACTCGCTAACATTAACAGTGGCCTTGATTCTGCTGGGGTCTATATTTTGCACACGAGACCGCTTACCTTTAATATTTAATTCAATAGTTCTGGTTTCCGGCTTTTTAATGGCCAATCCCCGAACCAGCAATTCCTCTGTTCCTCTAATGGTCAATTTTACATCCGAAACGCCTTTGGTCGTTACCGGATCTACCGCCCCTACTACATACGCCCAGACAACAACGGCAATGACAATGGAAATAATGATATTTGCTTTTTTACTACTAAGCATCTTTATCACCGCCTCGCCATTTTATAAGGGAATTTTTAATACCGGCAAAAAATCCCGGAGACTCCTCTGTAAAGTAAATCTCCAGCAACGCCTTTTCTATATTCTTTCCTTCCAGGTATCGTTCCAAATATCCATCTTGAGCCATGGAAATAATACCGGATTCTTCTGAAACAATAATGGTCAGGGCATCGGATTTTTCGGTAATGCCTATACCGGCTCTGTGGCGGGTCCCCAGCTCTTTTGGAAGTTCCTTGTTTTCTGTCAAGGGCAATACACAACCTGCTGCATGGAGCCTGTCTCCGCGAACAATGACAGCTCCATCATGAAGCGGGGAGCCTTCATAAAAGATATTACCAATCAATTCTGCTGAAATAGCGGCATCAATAACCGTTCCGGTATCGGCAATATCTGTCAATGCTGCCTCCCGTTCGATAATCAGCAGCATGCCGGTTCTTGTTTCGGAGGCTGTTTCTACGGCCTGAACAAACTCAGAAACCAACTGTTTGGCTTCGTCTTTATCCACCCGCAAACCGCCACTAAGAAGTTTACTGCGACCCATTCGTTCCAATACACGGCGCAGTTCCGGCTGGAACACTACAACAATAGCAATAACACCTACTGCCAAGGTGGAACGAAGAATCCAGTTGAGGGCATACAAATGGAACAGACCTGATAACAACATGACCACTACTAAAAATAGCAGTCCTTTTACCAGCTGCTCCGCTCTGCTTTCCTTTATAAATCCAAGAACTTTATATACTGCAAATGCAACAATGGCTATATCCAGGATATCGGTGAACCAAATTCCAGCCATTACATTGTCTAGAAAGTCTCTCACGTGCTTACCTTTCCAACTAACAGGAAAACCGCCCCGTTATGGGGCGTTATCTCCTAGTAAGTTGTCTCCAACAGACCATAGTTGCCGTCTTTTCTGCTATACACAACATTTACGCTGTCTGTCTCCATATTTAGAAATACAAAGAAATTATGCTCCAACATCTCCATCTGTAAAACAGCCTCATCTACTGTCATAGGCTCCAGCTCGAATTTCTTTGTACGAATAACCTTAATGTCGGCATCGTTTTCTGCTTCCGGCCATTCAGCAAAATTGAATTCCCGGGTATCCTTATGCCGTTTTTGAATTTTTGTCTTGAATCTCGCCATCTGAGACGATAATTTCTTGACGATACTATCAATGCCGTCATAGAATTCATCTGCCTTGTCTTCGGCACGGAAGATCATTCCTTTAGCCTTGATAGTTGCTTCAATTTTCTTTTTGTCAGCCTCTTCAGAAAGCATAACATTGATGCCTATATCATCTGAAAAATACTTAGAAAGTCGCTCCAGTTTCTTCTCAATTGTTTCTTTCAAGTAGTCACTGGCTTTGGTATTTCTTGTTGTGATGATAATGTTCATAAGAATCTCCTTCCCGCTGACGACGCAAAAATTGCACCAATTTTCTGATTTAATTATATCAATTTACGGGTTCAAATACAACCGTCGTTTAGCTGACCTGGTCTTTGCCCCCACACCTGCCTTGACCCGGATTTTCCGGAGGACTTACTTCTAAACTACGCCATGATCACTGCCGCTTCCTGCTGACAGCTTACGTGGGACCTTTTGCCCGTAGCTGGCTTGGCCTTTCAACCACAGACCTAAACGAAGGCTGCTTTTTTATTGTACCATTGCTTTTCTTAAATTACATTAAAAAACTGGTCTATTTCTTCTCTATTTTCTCCTCTCTTTCCAAGGTGATTTGATCAAGAATCCAAAGACAAATTTGCCTGTGACGACCAATTAACGCTGCCCCTTGAAAGAACTCTTTTTTGTTTTGTTTCAGAGACTCTGCAAAGAGCTTCTCCATTGCCGTATTCACCTGACCGGGAGCATCTAACGATGTTCCAATCAGATGCTGTAAATCTGCAGAAGCTTTCTGTGCCACCAAATCCACATTGCACCGCAAACTACCTAATTCTTCATAATATCGCCGACACATATCCTTTGTAATCTGCCCGGATTCCTCCTCTAGGGAAACGCGAATCAAGTAGGATGTAATTGCCAAAGTGGTTCCCAAAAACCCGGTGGGGTCATCAAAAATCGCCACCAGACGCGCCTTTGCTGCATCCTGCAAAGTGAGCATCATTTGATCATACAGCAAGTGGGCTGTATCTTTCTTTGAAGCTTCAATTTCCGACATAGACACAGCAGCTGTTTCAAAGGAGTTTAAAAAGTATTCTTCGACTTTTTTGGCTGTTTTTTCGTCTCTTGCTCCAGGCCTGTTTCCCGTAACCAAACGCAGCAACGTCAGATATGCACTGACGCTGTTTTTATACCGGCGGTTTTCTTTTTTCTGCTTTTTATCGATAGCAATTTTATGGGCTCGTATTGTATCACCAAGAGCAGGCCACTGCTTCATTGCTTCTGCCATAATTCGTTCAAAGGAGTCTTCGGCCGCCATTTGCAAAAATCGAAGATCCGTAGGATTGGCTTCCTCTCTTCTCATAGCTTTGAAAAAAGCTCTTGCTTGGCTATACGTTGCCTCTTGTATGGCTTTTTCAACCAGTAATTTTACTTGGTGTTTGTCGTCATTTTTCTCAAACATACTGTACCTTCTCGCTCCGGCTTTTACTTTGACGTCCCGTTGATTTTTGCATGGTTTATCACTTGTCGCCACCTTCCCCTTGGCTGGGATTTTTGTCTCCACCGGCAGCAAAGGTTAGCACATCTACTGCCGCAGCACCTCCATTCAGCAATATAGCGCTGCAGGCATCTACTGTGGCACCGGTGGTATAGATATCATCTACCAGCAGTATTTCCTTGCCGGTAAGAATCTCTTCCGCGTCTTTAGCAAGAGAAAACGCTTGTTTCATGTTCTCTATTCTGGCAACAGCACCTAAATCCTTCATAGCCTTCGTTTCCTGACTACGTAACAGTACTTCTGACATTAATGGAACATCTAGCGCCTCTGCCACCGGTTTTGCAAGAAACCGGCTTTGGTTATATCCTCGCTGCGACAGGCGTTTTGGGTGGACCGGAACGGGAATCACCACATCCCAAGGAAGCTCCTCTTCCTGCAGCATTCGCTGTGCCATCAGCTTTCCCATTTTTTTGCCGAAGTATGCTTTCCCCTGGTATTTCAAATCCATAATCATAGCTCGTTCATACAGTCCGTAACCGGCACACGTATATCCCTTCTGAAAGGAATGCTCCCGGTACCGGCAATCAAAACATGTGGTTCTTCTCCCGGTGTAATCCGACAAGATTTTACCGCATTTCTCACAAAGATGCTCTGTAGCAAATTGGAATTTTTCTATACAATTGTCGCAAATCCCATATATTCTCGTTTCGTCGAGGATGCTGCCACAGCAAACACAGTAAATATTGGTAGGAAACAGAACTTCGCCAACGGTTTCTGCCGCTTCATGGAGCCAACTCATAGCTGCTCTCCCAACCTGGCTGCAAGACCCGAATACCGCTCTTTAATCCGATCATTGGCAATCATGTTTTGCAGCTGTTTAGGAGAACCTACCATGACCACCAGCTTTTTCCCACGAGTAACGGCAGTGTACAGCAAATTTCTTGTAGCAAGCATTGGCGGGAACCAGGAAAGTGGCATAATAACCACAGGGAACTCACTGCCTTGGGATTTATGCACTGTCATGGCGTATGCCAGCTCCAACTCATCCAGTGATGTTACATCGTACTGAACGTATTTATCTTCATCAAAGACAACCGTTACCGTTCCCTCTTCATTGTCAATGTAATGAATGAATCCGATATCGCCATTAAAAACCCCTTCCCCTTCTGTAAAATCATCGGAGCGTTTCCAAGGAAGTTGATAGTTGTTGCGAATTTGCATCACCTTATCCCCTTCTCGAAAAATCTTATCTCCATATTTCTTTTCTTCTAAGTCCGGTGACGGCGGATTTAAGGCCTGTTGCAGCCGAGCATTTAATTTCCATGTGCCCAGCTCTCCCTTTCGAACCGGCGTCAGTACCTGAATATCTCCAATGGGGTCCAGTGGATGATAATGGTCCGGCAGCCGTTTTTTACATAGCTGGACAATGGTTTCTACCATCTGCGGTACCGTATCCCGCTGCATCAAAAAGAAATCCTTATCTTTATCGTTAATATACGGACTCTCTCCTTTATTGATGCGATGGGCATTGACAACAATGAGGCTTTCTCTGGCCTGACGAAAAATCGTTTCTAAATTAACGGCGTAAATATATTCACTGTTGATAATATCCCGCAGCACATTACCGGCTCCCACAGAGGGCAACTGGTCTGCATCGCCCACCAAAATCAAGCGGCAGCCGGGACGAATAGCCGTAATAAGGCCTTCCATTAACAGCAAATCCACCATGGAAGCTTCGTCAATAACAATAGCATCATATTCTAATGGCTTTTCTCTGTTTCGACCAAAGAGCATCCGGTCTTCCCCTTCAGAATAGTAGTACTCCAGCAAGCGATGAATGGTACTGGCTTCGTGACCGGTAGTTTCTGTAATACGCTTGGCGGCTCGTCCTGTCGGGGCAGCGACTGCCGTCTTCATTCCTCCGGCTTCTAAAATCCCTACGATTCCATTGATAATGGTCGTTTTACCGGTACCGGGACCACCTGTAATCACCGTAACGCCGTGATCTGTTCCTGCCTTCATGGCTTCTTTTTGTTCCTGGCTAAAGGCGATTTCTTTTTCTTTCTCAATAAGGGAAATCAACGAATCCATAGGTGCATCGATGGGTTTTAACGAAGCGTTCTCAAGCTGCATCAACTGCGCCGTTACTTGTTGTTCTGCTACATACAAACCATAGGGATATACTACCTCCCTGCCATCAATGATTTCAATTTTCAATTCACCGGCAAAAGAAAGGGCATATAGTTGATCATCCACCACCTCCACGGATACTTCCAACATAGCAGCAGCTTCTTCGGCAAACTCCTTCTTTGGATAAAAAGTATTGCCATCGCCGGCAATGCGCCCCAAAACATATTGAATACCGCAAGAAACCCGGGACTCATCTTCCATGGTAATGCCGGTTTTTCTTGCAATGGCGTCGGCCTTGCGAAATCCAAAACCGGTGACATCATCGACTAGTTGATACGAGTCTGACTGAATAATATCTACTGCCGCCGCTCCATAAGCTCGATAAAATCGCAAGGCGTTTTTAGCATCAATGCCATACCGCTGCAGTAACAACGTGACCCCGGCAAACTCCTTGTGTTCCCGAAATGATTGAGCAATGGAAGTCGCCTTTTTTTCGCCAATTCCACTGACACGCATCAGCTTTTCCGGTGTCTTTTCAATGACTTCCAGAGTATCTGTTCCAAATTCCGCTACAATGGCAGCTGCTGCTTTTGGTCCAATGCCTTTTAACACTCCCGCCGCTAAAAAATCGACAATACCCTCTTCTCCTTCCGGCATGGTTTCTTGGTATTCTCGAAATGCGAATTGTTCGCCATACCTGGAATGAACCTTGTAGTCACCGCAAAGTATATAGGTATTGCCTTTTTTTGCACCCGGCAAGGTACCAACTGCCGTAAATTCCTCTACCGGCTCTTCATCAGAGCCGGTAGTCTGTATCACTGCAATGGTATAGCCGTTTTCATCGTTATGAAAAATAATATCGGCCAATCGGCCTTTCTTTTGGATCATGACACCTTCTTGCTATTGGTTTCGGTTATACAGACGCCGGTTTTCCAGTGTCCATATACGTTCTGAAAATTCTCCTTTTTCCGTCTTAGACAAAGCGTCTTCCATGTCATACATGCGAGAATCAATAACATCCAGATAATGCAGAATTTCTGCTTCGGGAAAGAGTGGTTTTTTTGGGCTTCCAAATTCCGGTTCGTAGTGATGGGTCAGCACCATGTGCTCCACCAGCCATGCCTTCTCCCTAGGGAAACCTAAATCACGCATCTGCCGATCCAACTCCCGAATGCCCATGACAATATGCCCCAATAACTGTCCTTCTACCGAATAGCCGTCGGAAATCCCCCACTCATTGGAACGAATTTCATTGATTTTCTGTAGATCATGAAGAATAACGCCACATTTTACCCAGTCAACATCTAAAAAGTCATAGATTTTACAAATCGCGATGCCCGTCTGTAGCATTCTCTTGATATGCCACAAAAGACCCGCCATTTCCGCATGGTGATTTTTACTGGCAGCCGGATAGTACATTAGCTTATCCTTGAATTCTTCCAGGTTTAGCACCGTCAAACGACGAAGATATTCATCTGTAATGGAATCGGCCACCTCAAAGATATATCGATACATCTCTTCGGGGTCTTCCGGAGCCGCCTTAATAAAATCTGTCGCAGCGATTTCATCTTCCGGATTGCTCATACGAGTCCGGATTACCTTCAGCTGTTTCATGCCGTTCCATTCTGTCACGGTGCCTCTGATTTTAATTATACTGCCCTCTTTGTATTCTTTGGCACGACGCATTTCTTCATCAGCAAGATCCCATTTTTTTGCCGATACTTCGCCGGTTTTATCTCCCAAAGTCATATCAAGATAATGCTTTTTATTGGAACCAGTTCGAACCTCCACGGACTTTAACATAAAGAACTCCGTCAAGTCTGTTCCCGTCTGTAAATCTTTGATATATACCTGCTTCATCAATACTTCCTACTGTATCACTTTCTATTATCACAACGCACCGTTGCTCGCTTTACTTTCCTGCATCATTTCGTGCCAAAATTTCTGCCGGTGTCTTTCGTAACAACCGGGAAACCGGCAACAATCCAAAGAATATATTTACAAAGAACAATAGCGCTGTAGCACCTACAACAATCAATGGATTTATAATATAGTTCGGTGCCAAATAGGCAATGGTTTGCAGTCGCGAGACAATGTAGGACATAAGGATTATCCCCGGCACATCGGCCAGTATCGTCACAGCAAACACTTCCCCTAGGAACATCTTTCGGATATCCCGCTTTTTAACACCAATGGCTCTATATACACCCACTTCCCGAATACGAGACATAAAGCTGGCTCGCATAATTAGGAAAATTTCAATGATGGAAATAGCCAATACTGCCAACGCCAAAATCAAGGCACTACGAATGGTGTTTTGCTTTTCAGACATATATTTATCTCTGGATTTTTGGTATGGGTCTTCTACATTGGCTCCCAAATCCTTTAGTTGAGATTTGATATAGTCTTTGTTTCTGGCATAAATGGTAATGCCGGATTTCCCTCCAATAACGCTTTCCTCTAAAGTTTTGGTATTCACCAGCATCAAATTGCTGCCGTCTTCGTCTTTAAAATATCCCACTACCTTTAGCTTGTGGCCGTTGACTTTCTTGTCAATCAGCTTGTTTAGCGGCATTTCTTCCTGTTTCATTTCACTGACAACTACCTGGTAGTCTCCTGTCGGTTTGATCCCGCCATCAAAGTTATAGTCATTGTAGTCGACCAGTTTTCCTTCACCACCATCATCTCCGCCTTCATCTTCCGGCGCACCACCTTCGTTGTACATCTGGGAATCATCATCACTCATACTACCGGCAATAATGTCCAAAAATTGGGACTCCGATGCATAAATACAAGGATTTACTTTATTGGTCAATCCAACAATGGTCATGGCTTTCATGCCTTTTATTTTTGCCTTGCGTCCTAACAAATCAGTGGCGGTGTTGATACCTGCCGCAGGTGCCGTACTAGGCATCTCTTCCATTTCCGATTTCCCTTTAATGAGGCGATTGGCTACCAGTTTATCAATAACAATTTCCTCTTTGTTTTTTGGCATTCTACCGGCCACCAAATCCTTTTTCTGAATGTTGTTTATACTAGTCAAGGACCCGCTAAGGGTGCCCGACTTGCCGTTGGTCTGGTAAAAGTCGTCATAGCTAATCTGAAAGTTAACCTTCGATGTACCCGGCATCACGTACTGGACGCCATCAATGGCTTCATATTCTTTGTATTCATCCAACCGTATGTTTTTCTTAACAATCTTCAGGTATCCTTTGTTTACCGAGATAAATTTGCTGTCATCCACATGGAGTACCCCTGCAATATTGGACAGAGAGTAGACAGCAAACATAGCCGATACGAAAAATCCTACCAGAAGAACCTTCTTTATAGCTTTATAGTCTCGTACTTTTTTAAATCCGGCCTTAAACATTTCCCGCAAAGACAAGATGGAAGAATACTTTGCTTCTCCTGAACGACGCAACTTTCGCGGATCGAATTGATGGGCAAAGAAATCCGCTTCCGTCATCTCTTTATACTTGCCTTCTACCAACTGGATACCGGCATCACTATCTAGCACTTCTGTTCTGTAATTTTTGTTTACGGATTGAATATATATATTGCCGCCGCGAATAACAATATTCAAATCCGCCGCTTCCGGCTGATCGGAATAGACCTGAATGGTTCCTTTGTCTGTCTCTACCGTATTGTGACTCTTAATGTCATCCAGGTAAATATTATTATCAATACGATAATCTAAATCATCGGCATTCTCGTTTGCTTCATCGCTGATAACTTTCCCATCGCTAATGCGTACAATCCGACTGCAATAAAACTTTGCCAGTTCCTCTTCGTGGGTAACCAGAATAACCAGCCGGGTTCTTGAAATGGATTTTATGATATTCATAACATCAATGGTGTTACGACTATCTAAGTTTCCCGTAGGTTCATCGGCAATGATAACGTGTGGGTTTTTTACAATGGCTCTAGCAATGCCTACACGCTGCCGTTCACCGCCGGAGAGCATGTCTGCAAACCGGTTTCGATACCGATACATGCCCACCATTTCCAGGGCATAATTTACCTTGGATCGGATTTCCGACTTGCTGCGAACGCCAATCATCTTCAAGACCATAGCCACATTATCAAAGACAGTAAGCTCGTCTACCAAGTTATAGTTTTGGAAGATATACCCGATGTTAAGATTTCTTATTTCATCAATTTTGCCACTACGCCGCCGGGTCAGTCGCTCTCCATTGACATAGATATCTCCGCTATTAACCTTATCAAGACCACCTATTACATTCAGCAATGTGGTCTTACCGCATCCGGATGGGCCCAACAACCCAACCAATCCTTTTTTGTCAAAATCCAGAGAGGTTTCATTGATAACGTGGATTTCATTTTTTTTCTTCTTGTTAAAATACTTGTTAACATTCTCCAGTCGAATCATTTTAGGCCTCCTCTCTATAGTTGTTCATAGCCGAATCCTTGAAGAGAGATCTGGTAAATCGACCGGATACCAGGTATGCAATCACAAGCAACATGGCCGGCAGTATAAAGAAGTCTCGCAGTTGCATATGGGATACTAGGGTTTTGAGCATTTCAATACCCAATATATCCATCTTCATAACAAGAATGACCGCCAGGAACAACCCGTAGGCAATGGCCACTATGGTCAGAAGTTCCACATCCAAAATCCGCCGGCAGTCTTGCCGTGGCAATCCCAGCATACGCAAGATTCCAAAGTAAGCGTTTCTGGAACGCAGAATCAAACGAATAACGAAATAGGAAATGAAGAATACAGCAATAAGCAAAATAATGGATAGAGGTACCTGTATAACCTTGATTAAATCTTCTGTACCTGCTCGCATTAAGGCATTTTTCAGATCTAAGGCCTTGTATCCACCGGATTCCAGTGCTGCCTTTACTTCTTCTACATTTCCGGCATCATCCACAAAAACACTGCTTTGGTAGTTGTCATGGGTAAACATTTTCTTATAATCCTCTCGATTAATGAAAATTTGACTCATGTTATCCTCAAAGTTGGATTTTCCGGTAAGCTTTTTATAATTCTTTTCTGTATACACACCGGCAACTTTCAGGTTGCTTTCTTCTGTGTAGTACATATTTTTAGCGGAAATCTTTATTTTTTTCCCCTTTGCCGTGCCATTAGGAAATGCATCATCCAGTTCTTCGGGAACGATTGCATTTCCCTGTGCAACATTTCCGGAGACAGTAATCATGTACATGCCTTCCTCGGAGGTGTACTTGAATTTTTGCTTGCCGGCTCTTGTAATAACAGTACTTGCCTGCATATAGGCGGAATTCCGTAATTTGGCCAAATTTTTTCCGGAAACATAAATTTTCCCACTGTCCAAATCATTTTTTTCCTTTGTAAATTTGACACCGGAGATTTTAATTCTAATTTTTGTAGAGTTGTCTTTTTCCATAGAAAGATCACAGGTCTTCCCAATTACCTCACTAGCTGGAACGCCAAGGCTGTCTTTGTTGATACAAATAGCCACCTCGTTGTCAGCTTTTGGATTTTCCCCTTGGTCAACGCTACCTTCTAAGGCGCCCACATCATATGGATAGCCATAGAAGCTCAACGAATCATCCTCAATATATACGCTCTGATCCAGCAATACATCATCTTTGGCAATACTGGTAACATGTTTTATCTTCTTAAATGTGGCATAGTCGGCTTTGGTCAGCGGTGTTTTGTCCTGATGGCGAACAACAATTCGTTTGTTGGAATAATTGGAAAAAAACTCATTACTGCCCTCTGCATTGCGAGCCGCACTGTTGTTTTTAATGTTGACATAAATTGCTGTTACGGATACCACCATAAAAAGAAATACTGCCAGTAGCAACAAAAATTTAGGCACAATATTGAAGGCGTTTCGTACACCGATTCGTGCCTTTACCAAAGGTCTCATTTTATCGTATCCTACGGCATGAGCCACCTGTTGCTTTTCGGCCTCTTGCAGCACATTATCCTCAGATACGTGACCGTCGCTCATTTTAATAATACGAGTGGCATATTGTTCAAATTGCTCAAAGTTATGTGTAACAATGATTACCAACTTGTTTTTGGCAATTTCATGAAGCAGCTTTACAACACCTTCGGCCGATTCACTGTCTAAATTCCCGGTCGGTTCATCGGCTGTAATGATAGCCGTATCCTTTGCCAAAGCTCGTGCAATGGATACACGCTGCTGTTGTCCTCCGGATAGTTTTGATACCTTGGTGTTGGTATACTCTTCCAATCCAACTTGTTCTATGATCTTAGGTACTCTTTTGGCAATTTCGTCCTTATCGTAGCCGTTTACCTCTAATATCAGTTCAACGTTTTGCTTGACTGTATAGCTGTTAATTAGATTAAATCCCTGAAATATATTGGCAATATACCGGCGTCTATAATCTTCAAAGTCTTCTGTACTGTAATGGCTGGTTTCTTTGCCATCGATGTACATTTCCCCTTCTTCATAGGTGTCTACACCAGAAATAACGTTTAACAAGGTTGATTTTCCACTACCGGATTCACCAGTAATAACAATGAACTCCCCAATATCAAATTCTAAGTCCACCTTGGCTATACCACTGGCAACCATCCCTTTACGGTAGTAATATTTTGAAACGTTTTGAAGTTTAATCATTCGTTCCTCCAGTACTAAAAACGGTTATGGATTCTATCATACAATATATATGGTCAATTTTCAATTTGACGATGATTGTTTTTACCGTATATAATTAGTAGAAATACCGCGAAAAACAAGGCATCATACAAGAAAGGATTTTTTTCATTCCATGATTTATGTCATTTATATAATCCTTGCTGCCGCCGTCGTCTTTGCGTCTAACTTGGCAGCTAAATATGTAGATATTCTGGACAAGCAAACCAGCTTGTCCGGTGCTTTTATTGGTGGGGTTATGTTGTCAGCTGTAACCTCCCTACCGGAACTGTTTACCAGTTTATCATCAACCTTAATGCTGCACAAGCCGGGGCTGTGCCTTGGCAACATCATGGGAAGCGACATGTTTAACAGTTTTCTTCTGGGGGTTTTAATACTGCTGTTTTTTAAGAGTTTCCGTAACTCTGAGATTTCTTCTTCCCACAGTATTACAGGTCTGATGGTCGTCCTCTCCTTTATTGCTGTATTTCTGAACTGCTACGGACCAGTATCGTTTTCCGTCATAACAATCAGCATCACATCTTTCCTGCTATTGAGTTTCTACATCATCGGTCTTAGGAAAATGTCAGGAGAGAACGGAGAAAATTCCGATGACCGAGAAGACCAAACTATAGAAACGGTTCCATCGGCATTATCCTTACGACAGCTAATCATCAGATTGGTAGTTACCAGCGTATGTATTGTGGTAATCAGTATTTTACTCACCTATGCCACCGACTCCATTGCTCACAAGCTCCACTTGGAACAGGGATTTGCCGGTGCTTTACTCCTAGGCGTTGCTACTTCCCTACCGGAACTATCTTCTACTTTTACCTTATTCCGCATTAAAAATCACGACATTGCTGTGGGTAATATTGTCGGCAGTAATATTTTCAATTTTATCATCTTAACGATTACAGACATTTTGTATTTAGGTGGCGGTCTTTACGATTTTAGCGAAAGCAGCACGCGAATGTTGGTGATTGCCGGCTTGGTGCAATCCGTTTTTATGTTGGTGCTCCTTCGGTACAAAAATATGGCAACGCAGATTATCTGTCCCGTTGCCATGATTTCCGCTTATTTTATTTTCTTAGCCCATTAGCCTTGCTGTGCCATGGCCATCCTTGCCTGCATGTGACGAAGCCCGAACAAGCTACCCTGCTCCAACCCTTTTCCCGGGAAAGCAGATTCAAAATAGTCCACCTTTTCTTTTAAGAAAGGAATGAAGCTTTCATCACCGCGAATACCCAAAATCATGCACAGAAGCGACTGCAAAAACAAATCATCCACCTGATTTAAGTGTGTCCAAATCCAATTGGTGCAATCCTCTTTGCACACTCCCAAAAACCATACGGCATTATCAATAAAGGCATCATTTTTTGTCGTTACGATATGCTCTTTGATAATAGCAAGGACATCTTCTTCGTGTTCGCCCAGTTTTCGATGAAGCAGTTCCCTATTGGCTCCAATCATCTTTGTTCGCATCAAGCGAAAAATTTCATCTTTACTCTCTGCCTGAGCAATGGCCTTCTCATGCACTCTATCTTTGTCAGTTAAAGGCATATTTTTCATTTGTTCACGCATCTGCTCCATAACATGAGGAGGAGATGTCATTAAAATGTACATAAAACCGGCTCCCGAACGAGGGTTAATCCGGTGTTGCTCAAAATACCCGTCACTAATGGTACATACATCTCTCATGAGTGTATTCCTTTCTATCTGGTTTTTGTGTTTCTTTGCAATCTGAAATCACTCTCCACTACTCAACTGTAATAATTATCCAGTATCTTGTCAACGACCGATTTTTGCCATTATCTCTTGACCATGTTCTTTTAGCCATTCCTTTGGTTCTTGGTAATCCGGCATCCATTTCCCCACCAGTTGCCAGAACGCCTTTGAATGATTTAGCTCTACTCGGTGGCATAGCTCATGAAGCACCACATAGTCCATGGCCTTTTCCGGGACCAACTCTAAAAGACAATTAAAACTCAAGTTTCCTTTGCTGCTACAACTCCCCCAACGAGTCTTTTGGCAGCCGATGTTTATCTTTCCATAGGTAATGCCCATTTGCCGGCTATAGCGGTCTACTTTTTCCCTTATATGGTCTCTAGCCTGTTCCTTTAGCACCTTGATGTCTTCTCCGGACAGCATCTCCACAGAAGATAGCATTTCTCGTCTTTCCAAGGCCTTGTGATAATGGTCGGCAATCCACTGCCGGCGTCGGTCTAAAAATGCTCCAATTCGTTTTTCATCGGCTCTCTTTGGGGCGCGAAGAATCACCGTTCCATCGTGGTGGACTTCTATCGCTAAAGTTTTTCGATGGCTTCGCTTTATGATAATTTCGATTTCTTCTTTTTCTGCCGGCAGCTCCTGTTCTTGCGATATTTCTTGTATCTCTTGATTCTGTCTCTTATACACATCTGACGC
>CAUTYX010000022.1:0-20706 GCA_963542695.1 uncultured Eubacteriales bacterium | reverse complement strand
GAACATAGTAGAGAGAATCAAAGACCATGGTGGGAAATCCTGCCATGGTCTTTTCTATGACTATTATATAGTGTTTTCATACAAAAAAACTGCCTTTTATGAGGCAGTTTTATCGTGCATGTTATAGCGGCTGTAGCTTAGTCTTCTACAGGCTTAATCTGGTCTTTGCCAACGCCGCACAGTGGACACTCAAAGTCATCCCCGAGGTCTTCAAACTTTGTTCCCGGGTTGATGCCGTTATCCGGATCACCGGCAGCTTCATCATAAACGTATCCACATACTTCGCATTCGAATTTTGCCATTATAATCATCCTCCGTTTTCATTTAACTTTCGTGTTGATAATTAGATATATTCCCATATTACCATAAATAAAACAAAAGAAACCGTATAAAAAATGGGATACCTTAAAAACTTATTTATTGTATGTATATGTGACAAGACATCTGCATTGACAATATTCGCAAATAGTGGCACAATGGATATCAAATTGGTGTAGAGATAGCCAAAGAATCCTGTAGAAAGGAATTAAGAAGAGAATGTATGTGGAAGAAAAAATAAAGCAATTAAAGATAGAGAAAGACGCTGTAATACTGGCGCATTACTATGTGCCGCCGGAAGTACAGAAAGTTGCAGATTTCGTAGGCGATTCCTATGGTTTGGCGAAAAAAGCAACGACGACACCTCAAAAGGTGATTTGCTTTGCCGGTGTTAATTTTATGGGAGAAAGTGCCAAGATTTTAAATCCGGAAAAAACTGTGTTGGTGCCGGATTTAGGAGCCGACTGTCCTATGGCCCACATGGTGACGCCTGAAAAGATTAAAAAGATCCGTGAACAATACCAAGATTTGGCCGTTGTTTGCTACATTAATTCTACGGCCGAAATCAAAGAATATTGCGATGTAATTGTAACCAGTTCTAATGCCTTAAAAATAGTACGGCAGCTTCCTGAAAAGAATATCTTCTTTGTTCCCGATGAGAATCTGGGACGTTACATCGCACAGCAGCTTCCGGAGAAGAATTTTATCTTTAATGACGGATATTGTCATGTACACGCTGCCCTTACAAGAGATCAGGTTGTAGCAGAAAGAGAACGTCATCCGGCGGCAAAAGTCTTAGCGCACCCGGAATGTACCGACGAAGTTCTCCGGTTGGCCGACTATATTGGGAGCACCAGCGGCATCATAGGGTATGCTACCGGTAGTGACCATGATGAATTTATCGTCTGTACTGAAAATGGCGTAGCCTGCCAATTGAAGCAAGAGAATCCGACAAAGAAATTTTACTTTATTGATAATGGGCCATTGTGTCCGGATATGAAGAAAATTACCCTTGAGAAACTGGCGGATTCACTGGAAAACCTTTCTCCTACAATGGAGATGCCTGAAACCAAACGGCGACAGGCAGGGGCTCCATTGGAACGCATGCTTCAGCTGGCTAAATAAGAGGATTAAGTCATGGAAAGAATGCAACAACAATATGATGTGATTATCGTAGGAACAGGAGCAGCAGGGCTTTTTTGTGCTCTACATCTGCCGGCAAATCTTAGTGTGCTGATGATTACAAAGGATAAGATGGAAAACAGCGACTCCTATTTGGCACAAGGTGGTATTTGTTGTATGCTGGGCGAAGAGGACTTCGACAGCTACTACGAAGACACTATGAAAGCAGGCCATTACGAAAATGATCCCAAAGCTGTAGAAAACATGATTATGGGTTCCCAGCATATTATTCGGCAGCTAATGGCATTTGGTGTGGACTTTGATAAGGATGAAAAGGGAGAGTTGGACTTTACAAGAGAAGGTGGCCACTCCCGATATAGAATTTTGCATCACCGGGATGTAACCGGCAAAGAAATTGTTACCAAGCTAATCGACCGAGTGAAGGAACGTAGCAATATTGTTATTGGGGAATACGTAGAAATGATTGACCTTGTAACAGACAGCAACTGTTGTTATGGGATTGTGACAAGAGACAAAAACAATCAAGAAGAAATTCTTTCGGCAAAGGTAGTGGTATTGGCAACAGGTGGGTTAGGTGGATTATTTGACCATTCGACAAATTTTTCTCATATTACAGGAGATAGTTTTGCCATTGCATTGCGTCATAAGGTACAATTAAAGAACATCTCCTATATTCAGATTCATCCGACAGTGTTGTATTCTGAAAAACCGGGACGAAAATTCCTTATTTCTGAAGCAGTCCGCGGAGAGGGAGCCAAACTGATTAATCAACAAGGGCAGCGATTTACTGATGAACTACAGCCAAGAGATGTGGTTGCTGCAGCCATAAAAGAAGAAATGGAGCGGCAGGGAACCGACCATGTATATCTGAGTTTTGCAGATATACCGGAAAAGCAAATACGGAACCATTTCCCTAATATTTATCAACGGTGCTTGGAGGAAGGCTATGACATTACTAAGGAGCCGGTTCCGGTAACGCCTGCACAACATTATTTAATGGGTGGCATTTTGGCTGACACCAATGGAGAGACTTCTATGGATAAATTGTATGCCATTGGAGAGACAGCTTGTAACGGTGTCCATGGAGCCAATCGATTGGCTAGCAATTCGTTGCTGGAAAGTCTTGTTTTTGCGGAGAATGCGGCTCTGGCTATTGAACAAGAGGTCGGGAGCAAAGGGAAAGATACTTGCCGTGCTTTGGCGGCTATTACAGAAACGCTACCGGTCATGTATCAAGAAGAAGGACTGGGACAAGATAATAAGGAATTAGTGTTGTCTGAAATTAGAAAGCAAGGAAAACAATTCTATGAACAGTGGAGTAACATTTAAAGTCGATATAGATACATATATTGCTATGGCTCTTCGGGAGGATATTACTTGGGGTGATGTAAGTACAGAGGCCATAGGAGGACAGGATAAAAAAGCATCTGTACAGTTGATTGCAAAGGCAGATGGGATTCTTTGCGGCCTAGATGTTTTTGCAAGGGTTTTTACCTTGCTGGAAGATACCAGCCGGTTTGAAACTGCCTATAAAGATGGAGACCGAGTGGAGAAAGGTCAACATATTGGAACGGTAAGGGGAAAGGTGGAAACGTTGCTGTCGGGAGAACGTACGGCATTAAATTACTTACAACGAATGAGCGGTATTGCCACCATGACCCGAAAGTACAGCGCAATATTGGAACCGTATAAGACAGTACTGCTGGATACTCGCAAGACCACACCCAATATGCGTATTTTTGAAAAATATGCGGTGCGCATCGGAGGCGGTAAAAATCATCGATTTAACTTGTCGGATGGTGTGATGTTAAAAGATAATCACATTGATGCATGTGGCAGTATTACGGCAGCTGTTGCCAAGGCCAAGGCATATGTGCCGTTTGTCCGTAAAATAGAAGTGGAAACAGAAAATTTAGAAATGGTGAAAGAAGCACTAGAGGCCGGTGCGGATATTATTATGCTGGATAACATGGACAATGCTACTATGAAAAAGGCAGTGGCACTCATTGATGGTCGAGCCGAAACCGAATGCTCCGGCAATGTAACGGAAAAGAGGTTGCAAGAAATCGGAAAAATCGGTGTTGACTATGTATCCAGCGGGGTGTTGACATACGGAGCGCCTATTATGGACTTGTCTATGAAGCATCTTACTGTAGAGGAAGAATCATAGAAGTATTGAGAATCCAAGGAGGGGACAGTACCTGTGAAGGGAGAAGTCAGAAGACAGAAAATAATCAATATACTGGAAGACAGCAAAGAAGCGGTATCCGGAACATTGTTGGCGGAAAAATTAGGCGTCAGTCGCCAAGTTATTGTTCAGGATATTGCACTTTTGCGAGCTTCCTGCGAGGAAATTGTCTCCACGCCCAGAGGGTATTGTATTAAAGAAGACACAGGAAAGCTGACCCGTCGTTTTCGGGTACGACACAGTTGTGACGATCTGGAAGCGGAATTAAATATTTTTGTGGATGCCGGCGGCAAGGTGTTAGATGTTATTGTGGAAAATCCGGTTTATGGAGAGATCAAAGGAGATTTGAATTTATCCAGCCGGCGTGATGTACGGAAATTTATGAAAAAAATACAGGAGAACCAAGGAGTTCCCTTATTAACCCTTGCCGATGGTATTCACCAGCACACAATCGAGGCCGATAATGCAGAGATTATGGATGAAATCCATGAAGATTTGGAAAGGGCCGGGTATCTAATGGATAGAGATATGTAGGAATGCATATGGAGATAGTTGTGGTAGAAAGGTTCTTTGGAGGAGGTCTTTAAGACTCTCGCCGGAGAACTTTTTTACTGGGGGGATTTGTGCTAATATAGGCATATGGTAACAAGAAAAACAAAAAACGAAGAGGAAACAAGAGCTTTTGGACTGGAACTGGCAGCCATGGCAAAGCCGGGGATGATTATTGCCCTGGTGGGGGATCTAGGGACAGGCAAAACAGCTCTTGCACGGTATATTGCAGAAGGGTTAGGGGTCACAGAGACCATTACCAGTCCTACATTTACAGTAGTAAAGGAATACTACAGTGGCATTTTGCCACTGTATCATTTTGATGTGTATCGAGTAAGCGACCCCGACGAGCTCTTTGAAATCGGCAGTGAAGAATATTTTCATGGCCAAGGACTATGTATCATTGAGTGGGCGGATTTGATATTGGATATACTACCTGAAGATACTTTGGTCATTGAAATTTTTCGGGGAGAGACAGAAGAAGAGAGGGTGTTTCGATGCAAATTCTAGCAATAGAAACCACAGGTCCTATGTGCTCTGTGGCTCTTTTAAGAAGAGATAACAGCGTTACAGAACGCATGGGAAAAGACAGAATGAACCACTTAAAGAGTCTGACTCCCATGATTGCACAGATGATGAAGGAAGAAAATGTAACATGGCAAGATATTGATCGCATTGCTGTTTCTGTTGGACCGGGATCCTTTACAGGCATTCGAATCGGGGTTTCCACCGGTAGAGCATTGTCACAAATGACAGGAATTCCCTTGGTGGCAGTGGAAACGTTGGCTGCTTTTGGGTTAGGGGAATGTGCGAAAATGGCAGAAAAAAACAAAGATATCGTGGTCTGTCCTATTTTTGATGCCCGGAGGCAGCAAGTATATGGTGGGGCTTATGGCGAAAACCGGGAGCTGGTGGTCGGCGGTCCATATATGCTGGACGAATTCTTGATGCAGCTTGTGAAAATGGCACCGGATAAAAAATTTCACTTTGTCGGCGATGGGCTAAGACCTTATGAAGAGGCTATTTGCCGGTGGGCAGAAGAGAAAGAAAAAAATATTACCTGCGATAAGAAAGTGCAGCGGGCCGAGCATGTGGCTCTTCTTGCTAAGGCCATGATGAATCCGGAATATGCATATAACGACCAAGGAAGTAATATAGAAAAAACAAAGCTTTCTTATAATCGGCTGGATCCAAGATACATGCGGCAGGCAGAAGCCCAAAGACAGCTGGAAAAAAAGCAGGCACAAGAAAGAGAACAGAAAAAGAAGGGGGATGCCTCTATTGAATGAGCTTACCATTCGTAGAGCAGACTCTACTGATATTGACGCTTTGACAGAGATGGATCATCTTTGCTTTACAGATCCTTGGAGCAGGGAATCTTATCGTCAAGAATTGGAAGACAATGCAATGGCATATTACCTCATTGCAGAGGCGGCAGGAGAGGCCATTGGTTTTGCCGGGCTATGGAAAATAGTTGATGAGGGACACATTACCAATGTGGCTGTCTGTCCCGGGTTTCGGCGTCACCATGCAGGGAAGTGCCTTGTGGAGCAATTGATAAAAGAAACCGAAAAACAAGGTATTGTTGCCTATACGCTGGAGGTGCGGGCTACAAATCAGGCGGCCATTTGTCTATACCGGCAGCTGGGCTTTGAGACAGAAGGCAGGCGACGCGGATATTATGCCGACAACGGTGAAGATGCGTTGATTATGTGGAAGCGAATAGAAACAGAAAACCAAGAAGGATAGTAAAAAATGAAAGACGGAAAAACAATTGTTTTGGCCATTGAGAGCAGCTGTGACGAAACCTCCGTTGCTATTATGGCGGATGGCCGAACTATTTTATCCAATATTATTTCCAGTCAAATTGATATTCATAAGGCTTTTGGGGGTGTGGTACCGGAGATTGCCAGCAGACACCATTTGACCAATATCAATACCGTAGTGGAACAGGCTTTAACAGAAGCAGATACAACTATGGAGCAAGTAGATGCCATTGGCGTAACTTATGGTCCGGGGCTGATAGGTGCATTGCTCATTGGTCTTGCGACGGCAAAGGCCATGGCTCTGGCATATAATTTGCCCTTAATTGGCGTACATCATATTCATGGACATATTAGCGCTAACTATATCGAGTTTCCGGAATTAAAGCCGCCCTTTATGGCGCTGGTTGTTTCCGGCGGCCATACTAATATTGTGGAGATAACAGACTACAACCGTTGCCGGGTTCTTGGTTCTACCAGAGATGATGCCGTAGGAGAAGCGTACGACAAGGTGGCACGGATTTTAGGATTAGGCTACCCGGGGGGGCCTCTCATTGACAAAATTGCCAAAGAGGGCAATGAAGAGGCCATTTCTTTCAAACGGGTATACCTTGATAAAGATACCTTGGAATTTAGTTTTAGCGGTATTAAAACCGGCGTATTAAATTATGTTCATCATCAGGAGCAAATAGGAGAAAAATACTCTGTTGCCGATGTGGCAGCCAGCTTTCAGCAAGCGGTACTGGATGTACTGGTGGATAAGGCTATGTATGCAGCGGTTTCCCATCGACGAGATAAACTGGTACTGGCCGGTGGTGTGGCGGCCAACAGCAAACTGCGGCAGATGCTGCAAGAGCGCTGCCAAAAATCCGGCATCAAACTATATGTACCATCACCTATTCTTTGTACCGACAATGGTGCTATGATTGGATGTGCCGCCTACTATAGCTATATGGCGGGAGAAACAGATGATTTGACATTGGATGCAGTGGCAGGATTACCGTTATGATTATACTTAGTGCCAATAACATTACAAAAGAATACGGAACGGATGTCATCTTGAAGGATATTTCTTTTCATATAGAAAAGGGAGATCGCGTTGGTATTGTCGGTGCCAATGGAGCCGGAAAAACCACCTTGCTGAATATTCTTGCCGGGGAAGAGCGGGCTACTTCCGGCAATGTTTTTTTGGCGGCAGAAACAACTACCGGCTATCTAAAACAAGCCAACGAATTTGATAGCAATGGAACGGTATTACAAGCGGCAGAAAATTTATTTTCTCATCTTGCCAAAATGGAACAAGACATGCTGCAACTCAGCAAGCAGGCAGAAGAGGCTGCTGCTGCCGGGCATGAACAGGAGAGCCATCGCTGCATTAACCGGTATTCGTCTATGGAAGAAGAGTATCGCAGGAGCGGTGGATATACTTATGCCAGTGAAATTCACGGAATTTTATCCAGTATGGCTTTTTCAGAGGAAATGCTGCAACAGCCGGTGCAGCAGCTTTCCGGTGGGGAAAAAACCAGATTGGCTCTGGCTTGTTTGCTGCTGGAAAAACCGGATTTGCTGTTATTAGATGAACCGACCAATCATCTTGATATTGATACATTAAAATGGCTGGAGCAGTACGTGAAATCCTACCGGGGAACGGTAGTCATTGTTTCCCATGACCGATACTTTTTAGACCAAACGGTGAATCGTATTTTAGAAGTGGAGAATCATAAGGTCTATAAATATACCGGCAGCTACGGTCAATATGCCGAAGCAAAGCGGCTGCGACGAAAAGAAGAGATGCGACGATATACCGCCCAGCAAAAAGAAATCCAAAAGCAAGAAGATATGATTCGTCGATTCAAACAACGGGGCACGGAAAAATTAGCAAAACGTGCTGCCAGCAGAGAAAAGCAACTGGAAAAAATGGATCGGATGGACAGGCCTGCTGAGGGTATGGGGTCTATGAAAATCAACTTTCATGAAAATTATGAAAGTGGAAAAGACGTCATTATTGCCGAAGGATTAGGGATGCGATTTGCAGAAAAAAATCACCCGGTGAATCTTTTTGAAAATGTGAACTTTAACATCAAACGAGGAGAACGAATCTGTCTCGTCGGACCAAATGGTGTTGGGAAAACCACTTTGATGAAAATCTTTATGGGAGAGATGCTTCCTACTGCCGGCTATTTAAAAGTCGGGTACAATGTTGATTTTGGCTACTATGATCAGGAACAGGAAAACTTGACAGAAAGCAATACGGTACTGGAAGAGTTAAAGGATTCTTACCGACTGTACTCAGATACGGAGATGCGGTCAATACTCGGTAAATTCTTGTTTCAAAACGATGCTGTGTTTTTACAGGTGGGGGATTTGTCAGGCGGCGAAAAGGCACGACTGTCTCTTGTAAAGTTGATGCTTTCCGGCGCTAATGTGTTGCTTCTTGATGAGCCGACGAACCATCTTGACATTGAGTCCAAAGAAGTATTTGAAGAAGCTTTGGTGGATTTTCCGGGAACGGTAATTGCAGTATCTCACGACCGGTATTTTCTCAATCGAGTACCCACGAAAATTGTTGAAATGTCCCCCCGAGGATGTACCGAGTATCTGGGACAATACCAATATTATATAGAGAAAAGAGCGGAGCTGGTGACAGAGGATTCGGCGGAGGAAATCACAGATAAAGAAAAGGAATCCTCCACAAAGGAAAGCAACAAAGAGTATCGAAGACGAAAAAAAGAACAAGAAGCAAGAGAACGAAGAGAAAGACGCACCAGAGAAAAAGCTGAGAAGGAAATCGAAGAAACAGAAAGTGCCATTGCAAAACTGGAAGCCCAGTTAGAGACAAAAGAAGTTCGAACGGACTACCAAAAGCTGGAAACTCTTTCCAATGACCTGGATGTATTGAATCAGAAACTATTGGAACTCTATGAAAAGTGGTTGCAATAGGTGGTATGAGTAGATATAATGTATTAGAAGTTTAAGTAGGGAGGTACAGAATATGACTTTCGATAAAATTAAAGAGATTATTGCAGAGCAGCTAGGTGTCGAGGTCGAAGACGTTAAGATGGATACACATCTGATGAAGGACCTGGAAGCAGACTCTCTGGACGCTGTAGAAATTATTATGGCAATCGAAGATGAATACGATATTGAAATTCCTGATGAAGAAGCAGAAAAATTCCAGAAGGTTTCTGATATCGTTACCTATGTAGAAGAAAAGAGCAACTAACATGTCAAAAAACGCGAAGATATCCAATGTGGTAATCAAGCGTCTGCCCAGATATGAAAGATACTTGGACGAACTGCAAAAGCAGGGTGTTGACAAGGTATCCTCGAATGAGCTCAGTAAACTGATTGGCTATACAGCCTCGCAAATCAGACAGGATTTAAATAACTTTGGTGGTTTCGGACAACAAGGCTACGGCTATAACGTAGCGGCACTGCACGAAGAAATTAAAGGAATCCTGGGACTTGACAGGGAATACAAAATGGCGATTGCCGGTGCAGGAAATCTAGGGCAGGCCATTGCCAACTACACTCATTATTATAAACAGGGTTTTATTGTAGATAGTATTTTCGAAGTGAACCCTAAGTTGATTGGGCTTAAAATTAATGATATTGAAGTCTGTGACTTTGAAAATTTGGCCGAAACGGTTAGACGACAGGGAATTGACTTGGGTATTATTTGTACTACAAAGGAGAGTGCCCAAAGCGTAGCCGATGAATATTGTAAAGGTGGCGTGCGTGGAATTTGGAATTTTGCACCCATTGATTTAAAGGTATCTGATGATGTGGCTTTGGAAAACGTACATCTTTCCGATAGTTTGCACCAGCTGGTATACTATATGAACAAGGATGTAGATACAGAAGGTGCAGAGTAATCTACAGAAGAGTAATGAAATAAATGAATAATTTTTCGCAGTCAGTGATAGTACATCACCGGCTGTTTTTTTATTTTTTTGTTTTGTGAGTAAAGTGCACATAATAAAATAAAGTCATTGACGTAGAGTGTTTTCCTTCCTTATAATTAGGCGGAACTAACCTTGAATAAGCTACAAATAACCTACGAATTTCTAGAGAGGGGAAAGTACGTGAAAAAAAGATTATTTAGCTTTTTGATGTCTGGGTGTATGTTGTTTTCTTTCATGCCCGCCGCATCAACAATGGCAGTCAGCAATGACAAGGTGGAAAACATTAGTACACCGGAGAAGATGGCGCAGATCATCAACCGGGATGTACATCAATCAGGAAATAACTTGGGCCGAGGCGAAAAGAAATCACAATTAGAATCTATCGTTATTGCAAAGACACAGGTGGCACCGGAAAATACATACGGAGCTGTAGATGTCTTTTATTATGAATATGGTGGATATTACGTATTAAAATATGAAGATTCGCAGCAGGCAAAAGAAGCTGCCTCTTCTTTGAAAAAGGACTTTCCTCAAAGTGTGATTTTTCAAGATAAGGTTGTCCATCAGAACACCACAGACAATTTCTTAGGAGATATTCGTGGTAATATTTTGCAGAAATCTAAAACTGAGAAAGAAGAAAAAGATACTAAAGCAGAACCGTCAGCAAAGCAGGAAGGAACATCTTCTGAAGAGGAAACTGAAAAGGCTGCGACCGATATAGATGACCAGGCAGCGCCTGATGAAAATTCCAGTGAAGACGCCCAAGACTCTGCAGAGAGCAGTGATGAAAATCAGCAGGGAACAGAAGTTTCCGGGGAAGAGGAAGAAGTTCTGCCTGAATGGTTGCAGGAACTGGCAAACCTTCTAAAACCTACTAAGGGAGATGCCGTTATGGGTCTGGATGTGCTAAAGGATGCAGCAGAAAAGAATCCGGAAAAATGGGCATGGACCGGCGATGACCAGCTGCAGGTAGCCATAATCGACAGTGGAATCAACTACACTCACAAATGGTTTAATGATCCGGAAACCAAGATTAATCGCCTTGATACTGCCAATTGCGTAAACTTTGCTTCTGATACCCTTAGCTGGGCAAAGAACCTCTTGTTGTCATTAAAGTGAACGGCAATGAGTATATGTCCTATACAGAATCCCATTCTGAAAACAACAGAAAGGGGTTAACTGGAACAAATACAAAAAAGCAGACTTGGTGATCACTAAGGTTTCTGAGAACTGGAAAGGCTACGACAGCTACAAACCGGTAACCATTGAAGATGCTATCATCAAAAAATATGGAAAGAAATACGATGTAGATGATAGCAAGACGTTGTCCGAAGAAGAATGGGCAAATATTACCGGAGAAGATGGCGATGAAGACGAACCGGGTCACAATATCTTGAATTTGAACAGATGCAAGATCACTGATATTTCTGACTTAAACAAGCTTTCTGACAAGATTGCCGTGTTGAAATTGTCAGGAAACTTCTTTACAGAAATTCCTGAAGGCGCTTTTGATAAACTGACGAACTTGGAAGATATTTATCTCAGCGATCTGGATGTAAAGACATTCCCTAAAGATGTGTTCAAGAACAACAAAAAGCTGAGAAAAATTGTTGCCTGGAACAGTAGCTTTACAGAACTGAGAAAAGATACTTTTGCCGGACTAAAGGATTTGGCTCACATTGAATTTATCTATAATGAAATCGGTAAGATTGAAAATGGAGCCTTTGATGATTTAGGAAAGCTGGAGGATTGTTCCCTTCATGGAAATAATCTGAAATCCATTCCAAAGAATCTTTTTGCAGCTTGCAAAGATACCTTTACCGTAATAGATTTGGCCGGCAACAAGCTGACCCGCATTCCGGATGCTCTTAACGGGCTGTATAAAATGAAGAGTCTCAATGTGCAGGATAACTACATTGAAGATATTTCCAATATTCACTTTGACAAAATGCCGGATTTGACAACGGCTAGACTTTGGAGAAACAGAATCGCAAAGATTGCTCCAAAGACCTTTGCTAAAAATATGAAGCTAAACTTCCTGGATCTTCATGATAACCAGCTGCGGGAGTTGAATCCAAATATTTTGGCTAAGGGAACCAAGTTCCACAACCTGGATTATAGCTTTAACAACATTAATGCTATTGACAAGGAAATCACTGATAGACTGGAAAAAAATACAGAAACTGAATCCGCAAAAATCCAAGGCGAAGATCCATGTTGTAGCCGATAAAAACACCATCTACTACGACCAGGATTTGGATTTGCTGAATTTGAGGTTCTGGTATGATACCATCAAACCAGACTCTGGTCCGACTATTGACGAAACCAGTGAGTACAAACAGTATATCCTGGATGAATTCCAGATTCCGTATACAGAAATTAACAAACTGGTTTTAAGTGAAGGCAGAAGCTGGAAGATTACTACCTATGTTGAAAAGAAACAGCCGGATGGAAGTTTTGAAAAGGTAAAGGAACTACCAATTGTAGAAAACAAGATAGATACTACCAAAGGTTCCATTTCCAATGTGTCCAAGGGGCAGTACCGCATTATTAAGACGCTGTACTACACCCTCAACAGCAAGCATAACTTTGAAAGAACAGCAGAGGTAATCTCTGATACTGTAACGGTTGGAAGCAGCCTGGGTAAAGTCACCGGTCTGAAAGCCAAGAGCATTACTGCCAAGGGAGCCACGCTTACCTGGAAAAAGGTAAAGGGTGCCACCGGATATGAGATTTTTATGAAGAAGGGCAATAGCTACAAAAAGATTGCCACGACAGCCTCTTCCAAGTACGTTTTGAAGAAGCTGAAACCGGGAGTAAAGGTACAGTATAAAGTTCGTGCTTTTAAGAAATCCGGCAAGATTACTATTTCCGGTACCTATTCCAATGTTGTTAGCCTGCGACCGGTACCCGGCAAAGTAAAAGCCAAAGTAAAGAAGAGGACGATTACTTGGAAAAAGGTTGCCGGTGCTGACGGATACCAAATCAGAAAAGGCAAGAAGGTTATCAAAACACTGAAGGCCAACAAGAGATCCTACAAAGTAAAGAAAAAGGGAACATATACTGTTCGCGCCTTTGCAAAAGCAGGAAAGAAAAAGATTGTGGGAGCCAGCGTAAAGGTTGTTGTAAAGCGGTAAATTTACCAAAAAACGACTGCGGTTGATATATAAAAAAACAATCGCCTTGAAAGGAAACTTTCGGGCGATTGTTTTGATTTTGAAGCCATGCCCCTTTTGTAATGGATGTTGGTGCTAAATGAAGACATAGAAAAAGAGCTAGTGCCTTTTTCAAAAGGACAGTAGCTCCTATTCTTTCGATCTTTTCACAGACTAATTAGTCTTCCTGCTTTGGTGCGTCAACAGGGCAAGCGCCTGCACATGCTCCGCAATCGATGCAAGTGTCTTCGTCTACTACGAATACGCCGCCTTCATCGCTGATAGCTTCTACTGGACATTCTGCAACACATGCTCCACAAGCGATGCATTCTCCACCAATTTTGTAAGCCATGATAAATCCTCCTTGTGTAATAAGATACCTTAATGCTAGAATGATAACATAGGTAAAAGGAGATGTAAAGATGAAAATCAGTGCTCTTGTTGGAAAAAGCGGAACGGGAAAAAGCTTTCAGGCCATGAATCTTTGCCGATGGAAAAACATTGACAGCATCATTGATGACGGCCTGTTTATATACAAAAATGAAATCAAAGCCGGTCGGAGTGCCAAACGTGAAGAGACCAAAATCGGTGCTGTGAAAACAGCACTGTTTCATTCAGATGAACACATGGAATCCACCAAAAAAGCCATTAAAAAAGCTCACCCGGCCAGCTTGCTGATTATTGGTACATCTGTCGGTATGGTGGAAAAAATTGCGGACAGATTGAATCTAGGAGAAATTGAAGAGTATATTCGTATTGAAGACATTACAACAGAAGAAGAGCGAGAGGTGGCTGACAAACAGCGAAACCAGCAGGGAAAACACGTCGTTCCGGCACCGGCTGTGCAGTTAAAGAGGCAATTCTCCGGATATTTTATGGATCCGATGCGCATCTTTAAGGGATGGGGATTCGGCAAAGATTCCTTTGCGGAAAAATCTGTGGTACGTCCCACCTATAGCTACCTGGGAGATTTTATTATCTCTGACCGGGTTATTAACGACATTGTCAAAGAAACGGCAGACCGTGTGGATGGGGTTGCCGGCATAATTCGTACCATTCCGGTAAATCATGACGAAGAATTAAAAATTACCATTTTAACAATCTTTGCTGCCGGGTATAACATTTATGAGACAGGCAAGGAATTACAGAAAAGATGCTCAGAAATGATTGAAAATATGACGGCCTTTAACATGGGCAATATTGATATTGAAATTCGTAATATAAAGTGAGGGGAAAAGTGGCTTTAGATACGGAAAATCCCTTGACATCTTCGGAAAAGTGATTAAAATATAGTTAGCACTCGGGAATGATGAGTGATAACAAAACACAGTGAGTACTCACAATAAACATACATGGAGGTAAAAAATGAGCTTTGGAATCAAACCATTAGGCGACAGAGTTGTCATCAAAAGATTAGAGGCAGAAGAAAAGACTGCCAGCGGAATCGTACTTCCGGGTAACGCAAAAGAACAGCCACAGATGGCACAGGTGGTTGCAGTAGGCCCCGGAACAGATGATGTTAAGATGGAAGTAGTAGAAAATGACACTGTTATTTTCTCTAAATATGCAGGCACAGAAGTAAAATTTGAAGGGGAAGAATACACCATTCTTAACCAGAGAGACATTCTGGCTAAGGTGAACAAATAGGAGGAGTAGAAAATGGCAAAAGAAATCTTTTTCGGCGATGACGCAAGAAAGAAGCTGGCTGACGGCGTAGACAAGCTGGCAAACACAGTAAAAATTACACTGGGACCAAAAGGAAGAAATGTTCTTCTAAACAAACAGTTTGGTGCTCCACTGATTACCAACGACGGTGTTACCATTGCAAAGGAAATCGAACTGGAAGACGCTGTTGAAAACATGGGTGCACAGGTTGTAAAGGAAGTTGCCAGCAAGACAAACGATGTTGCCGGTGACGGAACCACAACAGCCACACTGTTGGCACAGATTATCATCAAAGAAGGTTTCAGAAACATTGCAGCAGGAGCAAACCCAATGGTTCTCAAGAGAGGTATCCAGGGCGCTGTAGACACTGCAGTAGAAGAAATCAAAGGCCACGCTAAGGAAGTATCCGGCAAAAAGAACATTGCACAGATTGCTGCCGTATCTGCACAGGATATGGAAATCGGTGAACTGATTGCAGAGGCTATGGATAAAGTTGGCAAAGATGGCGTTATCACTGTGGAAGAAAGCAAAACCATGGGAACTACTCTGGAAGTAGTAGAAGGTATGCAATTTGACAGAGGATACCTGTCTCCATACATGGCTTCTGACATGGAAAAGATGGAATCCGTTCAGGAAAATCCGTTGATTCTGTTGACAGATAAAAAAATCTCCAACATTCAGGATGTACTGCCTATTTTGGAACAGGTAGTTAAGGCAGGACGCAAACTGTTGATTGTTGCCGAAGAAGTAGAAGGCGAAGCTCTTGCTACATTGGTAGTAAACAAGCTGAAGGGAACATTTGACTGCGTTGCAGTAAAAGCACCTGGATTCGGTGAAAGAAGAAAGGCTATGATGGAAGACCTGGCTATCTTGACAGGCGGTACTGTTATTAGCGAAGAACTGGGCTACGACATTAAGGAAGCTACTTTGGATATGCTGGGAACAGCTGATACGGCTAAGGTTGATAAGGAAAACACTGTTATCGTCGGTGGTGCAGGATCCAAGGAAGCTATTCAGCAGAGAGTTGCTCAGCTGAGAACCCAGATTGAAGAAACAAACTCTGAATTCGACAGAGAAAAGACACAGGAAAGATTGGCTAAGCTCACCGGTGGTGTTGCAGTTATCCGTGTCGGTGCAGCTACAGAAACAGAGCTGAAAGAAAGAAAACTGCGTATCGAAGACGCACTGAATGCTACAAAGGCCGGTGTTGAAGAAGGTATCGTACCGGGTGGTGGTGTTGCTTTTGCCAACGCTATTCCTGCTGTGGCTGAATACGTAAAGAACCTGTCTGGAGATGAAAAGACCGGTGCAGAAATCATCAAGAGAGCCCTGGAAGAACCGGTTCGTCAGATTGCTGAAAACGCAGGATACGAAGGCAGCGTAGTTGTTGCTAAGGTTCTGACATCTGATGCAGGTGTTGGATTCAATGCCAGCACAGAGCAGTATAAGGATATGATTAGCGAAGGTATCGTTGACCCGGCTAAGGTAACCAGATCTGCACTGCAGAATGCTGCATCTGCATCTGCAATGCTGCTGACCACAGAAAGCACCGTATCCGACATTAAGGAAGATGCTCCTGCCATGCCTCCAATGCCAGGCGGAATGGGCGGCGGAATGCCGGGAATGATGTAGTCGATAGACGAAATCAACATATGTAAACTTAAAACCGGCAGGAAACTTCCTGCCGGTTTGCTTATATCAAAAAGCTATGACCGGTTTTGAAGAACAGATATATACTATTGTTGCTGTGGCCAGTGTATAATAATTGCCAAGGAGGGAAAGAATATGCCTTTGATTATTCCGAATCAGCTGCCGGCTGCCGGTGCATTGCTGAAAGAAAATATATTTACCATGGACGAAGCGGTTGCTGTAAGGCAGGATATTCGTCCCCTAAAGATTGTCATTGTAAACCTGATGCCTACAAAGATTGCAACAGAAATCCAGTTGGCAAGGGCTTTATCAAATACGTCGCTGCAGGTAGAGCTGACCTTGGTTACCATGGATAGCCACAAGACTACCCATACTTCCACGGAACACATGACATCCTTTTACAAAACCTTAGATGACATAAAAAAAGAAAAATATGACGGCATTATTGTTACAGGAGCCCCTATAGAAACCATGCCTTTTGAAGAGGTGGATTACTGGGATGAAATTACTCAGCTGATGGACTGGGCAAAGGAAAATGTGTATAGTAATATGTTCATTTGCTGGGGTGCCCAGGCAGCACTGTATCATTTTTACGGAATTGATAAACACATCATGCACCAAAAGATGTTTGGTGTTTTTGAACAACATGTGGTACGACCCACCAACCCGCTGATGCGAGGTTTTGACGAGTATTTTTACGCTCCACATTCTCGCCATACAGAAGTCTATAAGGAAGATATTTTAAAACATCCGGAGCTTCGTATTTTGGCAGAATCTGAAAAGAGTGGTCCTCACGTACTCAGCACCGATAATGGTCGCCAAATATTCATTATGGGTCATCAAGAATACGATAAAGGAACACTGGGAAGAGAATACTATAGAGATTTGGACCAGGGGCTCAACCCGCAAATTCCGCTTAACTATTTTACCGACGATGATCCCAATGCGCCGGTAAAGTTTCGTTGGAGAGCACATGCCAGCTTGTTGTTTGGTAATTGGCTTAATTATTACGTATACCAAAATACGCCATACGATATTAATCAGGTGCACAACAAATAAAAAGTATAGCTTACTCGGATTCGAACACCTCTCAAAATTCTTTTGCCAAAGAAGGATTCTGGGAGGTGTTTTGTTCCATGTAAAAGCGTTGAAATGGGGTAGGGATTAGCATATAATATTAAACAAGTTGGAGCAAAGAAGAAACATTAATATATAGATCGCAAGAAGGAGGTAACTATGGCAACGTATTTTAACGAGCCATCACGTACATTCAACGAGTATCTGCTGGTACCGGGATACTCTTCCAAAGAATGTATGGTCAAAAATGTAAATTTAAAGACCCCGGTAACCAAGTTTAAGAAGGGGGAGGAACCGGAGCTGACAATGAACATCCCGTTGGTATCTGCAGTAATGCAGGCGGTTTCTGATGACAAGATGGCAGTTGCCCTTGCCAAAGAGGGAGGTATCTCCTTTATCTATGGATCCCAGTCTATTGAAGACCAGGCAGAAATGATTCGCCGGGTCAAAGATTATAAAGCCGGATTCGTTCCCAGCGATGCCAACATCCGTCCCAATCAAACCATGGCCGATGTGGTAGCTCTAAAAGAAAGAACCGGGCATTCCACTATTGCCGTTACAGAGGATGGAACATCTGCCGGCAAATTCCTTGGTATCGTAACCAGCAGAGACTACCGTGTCAGCCGTATGGATCCGGCTACCAAAGTCTGCGAGTTTATGACTCCTTTTGAAAAAATCACTTATGGGAAAAAGGGAATTACCCTAAAAGAAGCCAATGATATTCTTTGGGATCACAAACTCAACGCCCTTCCTGTTATCGATGAAAACCAACGTCTGGAATATTTCGTGTTCCGTAAGGACTACGATGCCCATAAGGCAAATCCATCCGAGTTGTTGGACTCTCAGAAGAGATATGTTGTTGGTGCCGGCATCAACACTCGTGACTACGAAGAAAGAGTGCCTGCTCTTGTAGAAGCCGGAGCTGACGTTCTGTGTATCGACTCTTCCGAAGGGTATTCTGAATGGCAAAAGCTGACCCTTGACTTTATCCGCAAAAAATACGGTGACAGTGTCAAAGTGGGTGCCGGAAACGTCGTTGACCGAGAAGGATTTAATTTCCTTGCCGAAGCCGGAGCTGACTTTATCAAAATCGGTATCGGCGGCGGTTCTATCTGCATTACCAGAGAACAAAAGGGCATCGGCAGAGGACAGGCCAGTGCAGTGCAGGATGTAGCGGCAGCCAGAAATGAATATTTCGAAAAGACCGGTATCTATATTCCGATTTGTTCTGATGGCGGTATCGTATACGATTACCACATGACCTTGGCCTTGGCTATGGGATCTGACTTCCTAATGCTGGGAAGATACTTCGCTCGTTTTGACGAAGCGCCAGGCGCCAGACTCAGTGTCAACGGCAACTATGTGAAAGAGTATTGGGGTGAAGGTTCCAATCGTGCCAGAAACTGGCAGCGTTATGATATGGGCGGCGACTCCAAACTGTCCTTTGAAGAGGGTGTAGATTCCTATGTACCATATGCCGGCAGTTTGTCCGATAACGTGAGACAGTCACTGCAAAAGGTAAAGTCTACCATGTGCAACGTAGGTGTTCTATCCATTAAGGAATTGCAGGAAAAGGCAAAGATGACCTTGGTATCTGCCACCAGCATCGTAGAGGGCGGTGCTCACGACGTTATTAAAAAGAACACTTCCAACAACATCATGAGGTAGGAAACTATGGAACAAGAAAAAATTCTGGTGCTGGACTTTGGCGGTCAGTATAACCAGCTGATTGCTCGCAGAGTCAGAGAGCTGAATGTATACGCTGAAGTAGAACCCTATACCATTAGCATAGATGAAATAAAGAGCAGAAACTATAAGGGCATTATCTTTACCGGTGGTCCAAACAGTGTGTATGGGGACGCTGCTTTACAATATGACCCGCAGTTGCTGCAGCTGGGTATCCCTATGCTGGGAATTTGCTATGGCGCCCAGTTGATGGCACATGGTCTGGGAGGCGAGGTAAAGACGGCTCCTGTCAGTGAATATGGCCGTACAGAGGTGACCCGCGTAGGAGAATCTCGCTTGCTGGCCGAAGTGTCTGATGAAACCATTGCCTGGATGAGCCACACTGACTATATTGCAGAGGCTCCGAAAGGGTTTTCTGTAACCGCCAAGACACCGGTTTGCCCTGTGGCAGCCATGGAAGATCCGAAAAGAGAGTTCTATGCAACCCAGTTCCATCCGGAAGTACTGCACACACAGGAAGGCACAGTAGTTCTGAAGGCTTTTGTTATGGATATTTGTCAGTGTAAAGGGGACTGGGAAATGGGTTCTTTCGTAGAACATTCCATTGCAGAAATTCGTGAAAACGTAGGAGACGGAAAAGTGCTTTGTGCGTTGTCCGGTGGCGTTGACTCTTCTGTGGCAGCAGTGCTCCTTTCTAAGGCTGTAGGCAAACAGCTGACCTGCGTTTTTGTAGATCAGGGCTTGCTGCGTAAAGATGAGGGCGATCAGGTGGAAGCTGTCTTTGGCCCCGATGGTCTATATGATTTGAACTTTATCCGCGTGGATTGCCAGCAGCGTTTTTATGACAAACTGGCCGGTATTACAGAGCCGGAGAAAAAGAGAAAAATCATCGGTGAGGAATTCATTCGTGTTTTTGAAGAAGAAGCTAAAAAAATCGGCACAGTAGATTTCCTGGTACAGGGAACTATTTATCCTGATGTCATTGAAAGCGGACTGGGTGACTCTGCCGTAATTAAATCCCATCACAATGTAGGGGGACTCCCGGATCACGTTGATTTCAAAGAAATCATCGAACCGCTGCGGATGCTCTTTAAAGACGAAGTTCGAAAAGCCGGACTGGAGCTGGGTATTCCGGAAAATCTGGTATTCCGTCAGCCATTCCCCGGACCCGGACTTGCCATTCGTATCCTGGGAGAAGTTAACGCAGAAAAGGTTAAAATCGTACAGGAGGCCGATGCCATCTACCGGGAAGAAATCGGGAAATACGATGACGGTAAGCTGGCAAGATCGCTGGGACAGTATTTTGCCGCATTGACTAATATGCGCTCGGTAGGCGTTATGGGCGACTTCAGAACATACGATTACGCCATCGCCCTGCGAGCCGTTTTAACCAGCGACTTTATGACAGCGGAAATTGCTCACCTGCCATGGGAACTGCTGGATAAAATCACCAATCGTATTATCAATGAGGTAGACCACGTCAATAGAGTTGTGTACGACTGTACATCCAAACCCCCAGGGACGATTGAGTTTGAATAGCCTAAGCACTAACTGAAACCATTGATATTACTGATTATTCTAAGGTTTCAAGTGGTTAGCTGAAGTAT
>CAUTYX010000021.1:0-23207 GCA_963542695.1 uncultured Eubacteriales bacterium | reverse complement strand
TACGAGATGCAGCGTAGTCTCGTGGGCTAGGAGATGTGTATAAGAGACAGATATAACTAAAGATTTAACTTGCTCTTCAACACTTAGCTTCTCAAATATATCCCTCCCTGTTTCAAACAAATCACAAATTCCATCACAAATCACTCTATAAATAGATGTTTTCATTTTTTTAAACAACAAATCATATAGAGCCATATTTTGAGCTTGACTTATTCCATCATATTTTTCTATTACCTTTAGTTCTTTATTTTTTTCTAATCTACTATTAAATTTTTCTAATTTTTTAATATATACTTCGCATTCATTTCCAATATTCATTGATATTAGTGAAGTAAACTTAATTTTCTTTCCACCTGAACCTTTACTAGCCAATGCCATTTCAAACCCATCAAGCTTAAATCTTGTATTAACTTTCAACGGTCTTAATCCTAGAGGAAAATCAATAATATCAATACTTTTTTCACTTTTATTAGATATGTCTGCAATCGTCTTTCTTAGGTATTCTTTCGCAAAACCTCCGCCTTTCAAAACACGATTGGCCACCATTAAATCAACGGGGACAATCATAATATCTATCTTTTCTTTTTTTCCTATTTCCTTATATTTCGTAAGTAGGAAAAATGAAGCTGTTGATTTATTATATCCACCATATTTTTCTGTTTTTCTCCCAGCCTTTAGCTCAATTAGCCCATCTGAAGCTGCAATTGGATTTTGATCAAATAATCCACCTTTTCTGCAGAAAGAGTATCTTGTATAGTGAATATTATTTTTTTGTAAAATCCTCTTCACCTTCTCAACAGAATCTTTTCCTTCCCAAACAACTATGTCTCCTGCTCTCACTTCATTATCGAAAATAGTTTTTGTACGTAAAGAGTATTCAGAGTTAATGTTAAAAAACCGCTTGCTGAATTTTATATCATATACGTTGCCGCAAACTATATTTAAATATGCATCTTTTGCATGATGTAAGTCATTAATGATTCTTGATTTAACAATCTTATATTCCTGCCTAAACTCAGACGCCAATCTTGCTTTTGTATAAATTATTTCAGTATTCGGAAACATGGTTTTCAAAACAGTAGCAATCGCCTTAGTAGATTGTCTGGTTTCAACCAGTTGACGTTGAATAAAACCTTGTTTCTCATTTTCCGAAAAAGGAACATTTCTTGTTAAGCGTTTGAATTTTTCTTTTGAAATCAATCCATGATTATAATAATAAATCCAAGTTGAATGCATCTTATCTCTAATATTTTGGCTAATAGGGTAATTATTGCTTTTTGCACCATTCAATTTGGAAAGTACCAATACTTTATTATCTAAGCTATCGTCTTTAACATAAGCTTGTGGATAAATATGATCAACATTAACGTAATTATGATCCTTAATCCGTTCTATATCAATCTCTGTTCCTGAGTAGAAACATTTTCCTAGTTGCATAAAGTATAAATACAAAACCTCACTTCTCAGCTCATTATCCGATTTGCTGTCTAGTTCCTGGGAAATATCCCGTACCTCTTGTTCTGTAAAACTTTTATAAAAATCTTCAATCGTTTTCCTCCGACTGTTTGTACGTTTCCCTTTTTCTCCACCCCCGCGTGCCATTTCAATGAATATCTTTTGTGGTGGTCGTTTACAAGCTTTTTTAATATCTTTTACAATATCTAATGTTCTGTATATTGGGCGTTTTACAGCATTTGAGACATACATATCATCAAGTATTTCTTCAACATTAAAAGAATGCGTACCAAAGTAGTTTTTCCTTTTTGCAGTAAGAACATCTTTAAATGTATATCTATCGCTCTCTATAATTTGCATTAAATTATCATTGGTTTCCCATAAAAAATACATAACAGAGCCGACTTCATCTGTTTCTTTTAGAGCTCCTTCTATTCCCATCAGAAGTTCTTCAGATAGCCGTCCAAAATCCTTTAGTTTCAATTTGGAAATATATTTTTTATCATCCAAAGAAAGTTTAGGATATTCAATATCCAGATATCTTCTGATTCTTGTTTTTTCTTCTGTATATGCTAGGCGTTTAACTAGGTCGTCTACTTCAGCATACGTTAAAACATTTGCCTCCATTAAATTTCTAAAGGCATGATAGCTCTTCAATGATGATTTAACCGTAATATCAATACCGCTTATCACATCACCTTTGTTTGCGAAATTGTTACAGAAAAGATAGTCTTCAATTTTCTTTTTTGATACTTTCTTATACTTTTTAAACAAATCAAATATGCCCTGTTTGCATGGGACAGTAATTCCATCCCCATTAATTTTTATATTATTAATTTCATTTAATACCTCAAATTTACTATAGAGCATTGAGTTCTTTGGTAAAACATCTTCCCCCGGAATATACGAACAAGTATTTGTCATACGATTAATAAATTGTTCTTCGCTCTTATCTCTATCTACTTTATCATCAAAATTCCATGGAAAAATTCGTCCTTCTGCCTTTCGTTCAATCCATGCATGCTTGTTATTTTCTTTGTGAAGAGGGCCAACATAATACGGAATTCTAAATTTCATAATAGATAGGAGTTTATCTATATTTGAATACCGTTCATCATCTTCTTCATGCAAAAATGGCAAATATCCAGCTGCTGCTTCTAGAATATTTTTCAACTCAAAATAATACAATTGATACGGAATAACTCGGTTATCTCCATTAACCTGTTTCGGCATAAAGTCATGTAACTCTACACGTCGAACCATTTCCGTAAATACCAACCTGTCTTCCTCTGCACAGTCAATTTTTTGCAAAATCTTTTTCAGGAAATCACAAAATTCCTCCTGTGTAGCCTTTCCTTTTTCCTTAACCAAATTAGCCTTTTCTCTATTTTGGCTTTTAAGATTATATGAGTATGCAACATAGTTTTTATAATCCTTTTTAGCAACACGAAAAACATTATTATATTCTTCCGGGATATACTTTTTAATGATTTTTTTGAGTAAAGCTAGGTCGTTTTTATGCTGATTATATACTCCAATTTTGGCTTCGGATATATATGTATTACCTCCAGAAGCCTCATACAAAAGAGACCAATCATATACAGCTCTTAGTCGAACAAGCAAATCCACTTCTTCATCTAGTTCAGCAAGCACTGCCTCAAAGTCTTCTTGGCTCTTTTTAAAACTTAACTCTGTGCTATCACTGTACTCTTTCTGAAGAAAAATCTTTTCAACTTTAGTTTTACCACCAGATAGCAATTTTATAATATTGGTTATGCTAATCTCTGTTTCGTCATTATCTTTTGAATACTTTAGAACAGCTTTAAAAGCATCTTCCTTTGCCTTTACACCTATTTTTTCTTTCAAAACCTTTTTAAAGTCATCTGGGTTACACACCCATGGTTCACCAAGAGCATTTTCCTGAAAGTATGACAGCAAATTGTTATACACAACATTAAAATCCAATACTTTCGCCACATCATTTTCATTGACTTCGCTCAAAAAATGCCCTCTATGCGCCACGAGCCATGCAACTGCTAGGTATACTAGTCTTACGTCGTGTACTTTTTCTTTGTTCATCAATGACATAATTAAATGATGAATAGTCGGATACTCTTTATTATATGTTAAATCACTGTATTTATCGTCAATAAAGAATGTGTACGGATCATTATCTGTAGTATCTTCTCTATATAAACAACTCTCATCTAGTCGACGATAAAAATTGTCATCAACTTTAGCAATTTCCTTAGCAAAAATTTCTCGAACTAATCGTACACGTTGCTGTCTTCTATTAAGTCTACGTCGTGCTGTTCGAAAGGTTCTACGTTCAGCACTTTGATGGCCTTCCTCGAAAACATGAGAACCCCACATAGGCTCCCCTTTAAACTTCAGTAGATTATACTCTGTATCTGTAACGGCATATCCTACAGAATTGGTACCAATATCTAAGCCAAGGTAATAGTCTTTTCTAGTCATTGACAGCCTCCAAAAATTATGATAATTTTAATTTGTAAATATCTCTATAGATTTACACTGCGAGTTCAAATAACGTTATCGCAACGAAATCGCCGGGAAACCGGTTGCACAGTGTGTGCACTCAAGTCTGCTCTGCAGACTTGTTTTTATTTTGACACACCTATTTTATCACAAAAATAAATTCTTTTCTTCGAAATTTTCAGAAAATCTATACAAAAACGACATCTGCCGCTTCTCTGAAAGTTAGAATAATATTATACCTATTCAATTCACTTTTATTCGTTACAAAACCGCCAAAACCCTACAAATACCTGTGGAAAAACTCCACTATTTTTTCTTTGCTGTCCTCTACACAGTGGATATACTGCTCTATGGAGTTTGGCAGAAAATGTATTAAAAGAGACATGGCCTTTCTTTCTACGGCTGTCAACCCCATATCGCCACCCATATTGTGACATCCGTTTCCATACACATAAGACTCTACGTGATATGGATAATCGGTTGCAGCAAGAATATCACCAATTCGTCCGGCGGCTTCCTCTGCCGGCCAGCAATGATCATCATGAGAAGATAGTAGCAATACATGAGCGTTCATATTCTCCACGAGAATGCGAGACGCCTCATCTTCCCCATTTTTATCATATCCATAGCGAAGACTGCGCAGCAATCCGTATTTTTTATCTTTGATGATACCTACGAGAATTTTCATTACACTGGTATCTAAAATGCGCCACGGCGTAAAGGGCAGTTCTTTGCCATGGAATACATGTTTAGAGTGACCGGTACGGCGATATAGCATGGTATGGCCTTCGTGGATGTAATCAAAAGGCGAAGCAGCCGCCACTGCCGATATTTCCGGTATCAATGATGCTGCCAGTAAAGAATACAATGCTCCTTGAGAAACCCCTGTCATGCCGATTTTAAGGCGCTCATGGGAATGCAAAATCCCCTCTTTTTCCAGCTTCTTTTGCAAATGACATTGAATCCAATCAATGGCTTTCTCTACATAGTCTACCGGAATCTGACTAAGACTGTTTCCCAGCTTCCCCCATTTATAATAACCAAGACAAAGCACATGGAATCCGGCATCCACTAAAAATTTGCTGCCGGAAATAACCCGGCGCCGAGACAGACCCGATCCGGCCACACGGATAATCACCGAAGAACACTGGTCGGCACCCCGGAAAAAGCAACCACAAAAACCGTTTTTTTCCACAGTCAATTCCAAACCTTGTTTCATCCATGCCTTTTCCATGTGATTCCTTTCGAATTCCTATCTTCTACCTTTCGTTTTTCAGCATCAGCCTCCTACATGGCCAGGCGAATATAGGCAATTAAATTAGTAATACTATGAACCAAAATCGGTGCTTCCAGTTTTCGTGTTGCGTAATACACAAGAGTGAATACAATGCCGGGAACTACGTAATATACCCAGCTAAGCCAATCTCCCGGTGCATGAATCTGACCAAAGAAAATATTGGTTAAAACCAAACCAATAATAGGATGGTCGGTAAAAACAAACTTTAACAATAGACCGCGAAAAAGAATCTCTTCAAAAATAGGACCAAGAACGACAATGGAAGCGGCTTCTGCCCATGGCACCACATTAACCACGCTCTTTTGAGCAGCTTGGTTGTCTGTTAGATAGTGACCATTGTGCAAAGCATTGCCAACTAATTGAACGAAAAGGTCGCTTGCCATGACAAGTAGGCAGCCGGCAATAACCACAATCCAAAGATATTTACCGGACAAACTTTCTTTTACTGCCCAAAGGTCATATTTTCTTGCCCACAAAAACACCAGTACCAGCAGGAGCAACAATACATCAAATACTACCCCGGCTATGGTACTTCTGCTTTCTTTTGGAATCCCTGCAAAAATTGATAGGTTTGCAACCGGTATCGGCGTCATCCAGTGAAATACGAAAACAAATAAAAACACGCCTATGGATTCAAAGATTCGCTTTCTATTATCCCAGGGTTTCCACATATCCTGTAACTCATTCATTTCTAATGCCCTCCACGCTGTCGTTTCTAAACTACTTGATTCTATGAGGTCTACCGCTTTACTGTAAAAAAAGGACATGCCATGCCGATACACTGATTATTCTCTTTAGACCAGCGACAGACAATTGACGATTCTTCCATCTCCACCTTCAAATGTTCCTTTGTAAAGGCAACGGCTTCTTTGATGGCCAAATAGGAATCCCGTTTGCAACACCTTGGTCCTCCTACTTCACCGATGGAAAGTAACGCCTTGCCTGTCATTTCGTGAGATAATCCAAAGGTAGTGGAAGCAAGAGGAGTCGACCCTGTTACAATGGAAATATACATACCGGAACTAAGGCCGGCTCCACAAGCGCCCCAAAAGCCACAAGCTCCACCGGGAACTTGCTGACCTCTATGCTTTATTTCCTCCAATGCCCACGGTAGATCGATATCTCCACCTGCATTTTTATACGCCGTCAGCAACGCGGTTCCCACCATGGTATGATGTTCCGGACCATGCATGTGACAAAAATCTTCTTCCATCAAAGCCTCTATAATTGCCACCGGATTCTTAGAAGCAGATGATAAACAAATATTCCAAATCCGATCCATCCCTTTTGTATGGCATTCATTGCAAATATAATGACCGTCTTGGCACATTGTCTTGCTAACCTCTTTCTTATGGCAAATAGAACACTCCATTTCTACCGGCTGGGGTATATATTCCAACGGTTTTCCACACAGCAAACATTCATTATTCATGGTAAATCCCTCATATTTCATACAATCTTTTTTATTATACCACGAAAAATACCAATAGAAAAAGCCACCTATTATGGCGGCTTTCCTAGTGGTCAGCGTATGCAATCTAACGACTAACAACGGTATTTTATGCTCTGGTAAAATTCTCTTTTCCCTGCTTGCAGCGTGGGCAATGCCAATCTTTAGGTAAATCTTCAAATTTTGTTCCCGGAGCTACCCCTTGGTCCGGATCTCCTGCTTGCGGATCATAAACGTATCCACAGACACCACAAATGTATTTTCCGGAAGCTGTTTTAATGACTATTTCCTTTGGCGGAATGCTTTCCGGCTGGTCTTCCAAATCTACTACCTTCTTTCCTTCCAGATTTTCGTAACCCAAAGGAGTGTGAGTGGACAAATATACGGTTGGATGATTGGCAATAAACTCACGAACTTGATTCAGTGTTTCTCGTGCTGCAGCAATGTCTTCAAAAACAATGGAACATTTGTTTTGATACAATGCTTCGTCGGTGTAGGTAACATCCCCGTGAATCATGTAAAATAGCCCATCTGCTTCCACAACAACAATACTGTTTCCGGTGGTGTGTCCCTTAGCCGGAATATAGAAAACTCCATCTGCAATTCTCTGAGAAGCCGGGAAATTGTAATATGCACCATCACTATAGGTAGCCGCTGTTACATTTGATAAGGCTTTTAATTCATCAGATGCGGCTTCTTCCGGAGAGGCGATAATTGCTGCCTCCGGGAAGCTCTTTAGTTCACCGGAGTGGTCAGCATGTTTGTGTGTTACTAAGATTTTACTAACCTGCTCTGGCTGATACCCGGCTGTTTTCAAGGCATCTACATAGTCTTCAATACGATTTCCCATATAAATCGGTGTCTTTTCATCGGGGACTTGGTCAGGCACACCGTTCGGAACACCGGTATCTACTAGGATAACTTCCTTCCCTGTATCAATAACATAATTCTGCAAACTGGAACGGTACCGAACAGCCGGGTCAAAGTCTTCCATCCCCTCTTCACCACCCATAGCAAAGGGCTGCGTCATGTATCCATTTTCATATAGTTTTACTGCTTTAATAATCATACCGTTTTCCATTCCTTTTCATCTTTATAATAGAAAAACCGGACCATGGGGATCCGGCAGGTTGTATTAGTTAGCTCTGTCAGAAGCTCTGTCTCCTTTTCCTATACACGAAAACAACAGCTTCTACGCAGTAAATTGTAATTATTTTTTGGCTCGTATAAAGCTGTAAATATATTTCCCATAGATATCCTTTCTGTATATTCTATCTAATACGCTTCAAATTTCGGCGCCGCTATACCAAATGCCATTCTAGCAACAGCCTTATGCCCTTTTCGAGGTGAAAATTCCCCATAGGAATACGCCAATATATCATAAGGATCATCATGATTCTTTAGAAAATATCCTGTTTCAACAAATCCGTTTCGCTTGTAAAACGCCAGACGACGACACCGCTGTCTAAAATTTTCCACTTCTTGATTACACGGCTCCGTGCACAGCACAATATCCTTATCTTTGTACTGTTTCTTGATGCTATTGATAATTTTACTTTCGTAGCCGCCGCAGCGACAGGTTTCCACAACGGCTAAATACAGTAAAAACACCGTATCCTCTGTGGAAAAACAAAAACTACTACCGACAAATGTGTTTTCATCGTAATAGGCCAACCATTGATTTCCCTTGCAGGCTGCCCACAACCGCAAGGCCCAGCCTGGAAAAAGCTCCTCCTTTGAAAAGGAATAATCCAATAATTCCATACATTGAGCATATATATTCTCCAGAGGCCTTTCCTTTACATTTAATGCGCTGTTGTTCCATCGCTTTTTTACAGAATATGTTTTCATACGTTTCTACCGGCTCCTAGTTAATACAAAATGTGAATAGTTCATAGTGAATGTTTGTTATCTTTCTATCATAACTATATCAAAATATGTTAGCCATGACTACCCTCCCGATGTTTAATTTTCTTTGCAGCAAGGTATAGGATTCTTAGCATATAACAAATATCCATTGAAAATACACGAGGTTATCTTATGAAATCCAACGATAGAATTACAAAAACAACGAAAAAAATGCCGGTACTTTTTACCGGACATGGATCCCCTATGAATGCCATTGGTAATAACAAAGCGCGTCCGGTATGGAAAAACATTGGCGAAACATTGCCAAAGCCAAAGGTAATTATTGCTATTTCCGCCCACTGGGCCACACGCGGACTCTTTGTCCGCAATGCAGCTGACAACCCACAGATCAATGATATGTATGGGTTTCCCAAAGAACTGTACCAAGTCCACTATGAACCGGTCGGATCGCCGGAGTTTGCTCAAAAAACATTGCAGCTATTAGGGACTGATGCCCAGGTAAATAATGAATGGGGCATTGACCACGGCGTTTGGTCTGTCCTGTCTAATATTTATCCTGATAGCGACATTCCGGTGGTAATGGTCAGCAACAACCTACTGGAAGGTCCCGCTTTTCAATACGAAATAGGAAAACGCCTTGCTCCCTTACGGGAAGAAGGCGCTATGATTCTTGCCAGCGGAAATGTTGTCCATAATTTGGGAATGGTAAACTGGAATATGGAAGGCGGCGAACCCTGGGCCGATGCTTTTGACAACGCCATTGCTGATGCAATTTCATCGGGAGACTTTGAAAAACCCTTGCAATTTACCGATATTACCTATCATGATATTGCCATTCCAACCGTAGATCATTACTATCCCCTACTGGTTGCACTAGGTGCAGCAATTCCGGACGATAGAATCGAAATTTGGAATCAGTACCGAGAACTAGGTTCGATGTCCATGACATCCTATACGTTTGGATGACCTTTTGAGTGATTTTTTTCATTTACTTTCGCTGGCTGTTTCTTCTCATTTTGAATAAATAGTCAGCGATACCTATGCCGCCTAAAATACCGGCAATAACCAAGCTTACAAACAATATCTCTTTATGTATATCTTGATTCATAAACATAACCCATCCTTGCCGGTTTCCCATAGAGAACCAAAGTCCCGTTACAAAAGCAACCAGACCGGCTCTAAAGTAAGGGTTAATTTTTAAATACCGGATAATCAAAAATCCAATCCACATAAGACCTGCAAAGAACGTGCTGACACCTAGAATATCCTTGGTATATATAGGATAGTCAACGGCAAAGAGAAACAGCATCAAGTAAAACCACAGGGTATCCCAGAGAAAAACCAGCAACCCTTTATGGTTTTTTATTATCTGTGGCAACTCTGCTTGTTTAACGACAAAGGGAAAAAACACTATGGAAATTCCAAAAACTATAGACGTGGCAATTTCTCCAAACTCCAACCATCCTCCCTTGTAAAAGAACATTTCCACAAAGAATATTATCAATATCAATGCTGCTGTCGAGGCCATAATCGCTCTGGAAAACTTGTTGGTTTTAGATAGAATCGGAACCACTGTCAAGCCGGCTACCAGCAACATAGACGCAATGAGTACAGCATTGGTTTTCCAATCAGAATATCCCCCCAAGGAAAGTAACAAACTAATTACAATGGGAACCATCAATACACCGGCAATACTGCTGCCGATAATCATTGCTGCTGTCTTTTCTTTCTTAGCATGCTGTTTCAACACTGTCTTGGCTTCCACTCTAAAAGTCTTTTCCGTCTTAGTGTTTTCCAATGCCTCCAACTTTACTTTGCAACTCGGGCAAGTCTTTACATGCTCCTCTACCAAGACTTTGCTTTTATCACTGCAAACACCATCGTAATATAGTGGTAACAAATCTTCCACAATATCACAAAGATTTTTATCCATTAGATTGTTGGCTTTACTGTTTTTATTATCCATGGTTATCCATCCTTTCTTTCAATTTTAACCGTGCCCGGTGATAGGTGACTCTGGCCCAGCTTTCACTTTTTCCAAAGATAGAAGCAATCTGGCCAAAAGACAGCTCTCCGAAAACCCGCAGGGAAAACACTTCTTTATATGGTTCTTCCAACCGGTGCAAGATTCGATGAATTTCATAGGACATCTCCTTTTGAATCAACTGCTCTTGAACAAGTCCATAGCCGCTGTGTTCTTCCAAAGAACTATGCTTCTCTTCCTCATATCTCCACAATCTTTTTCTCTTACGAAAATAATCATAGGAAAGATTTTTTGCAATAGAACAAAGCCATGTGAATTCCTTTGCCAATCCTTTGTACGTGTTTTTTGCAGTTATGGCCTTTACAAAAGTGTTTTGCGTAATTTCCTCTGCAGCGGATGGATCTTTTACAATCCCCATTACATAAGAATACACTTTCACAAAATACATTCGATATAGCTGTTCAAAGTCCAGCTCTTTTACAGAGTTGTCTTTCAGAGTCACTCACCTCCTTTCCGGTTTCATTAGTTAGACGAACAACTTTCTATTTCGTTACAAATTTTTTTACTCTCTATTAAAAACAGGAAGAGTGTTCCCTTCCTGCATTGTGCTTGTTTTCTGTAAATTCTCCATTTCTGTTTCGCTTATTTCTTTATTTTACCTGTACAGTTTAGATGCCGGCAACCAAAACCAGTATCAAGGCAATTACGGCCAAGGATCCCTGTTTAAAGAAAATCCTTGGATTAAGGCTAATGCCTCCATAGGCTGCCACAGCAATAATATTCAGCAGAAACAGCACAACAGCTGCCTTTGAATGAACCAAGAATAAAGAAACCGGCAGCATAACAGCAATAATCAAATTGTATACGCCCTGATTTTTGAAAAGCAAGCTTACAGATTCTTTCTTTAGTTCATCCTGTTCCATATTGAAAACAGAAGCCGTTCTCTTTGAAGTCGTTGCAATCGTCTCCAAATAGAAAATAAATACAAATTCCAGTGCAGTCAATATAACGACTATATTTGCTACAATGCTCATACCAATCAATCCTTCTTTCACAGTATATAATTCCTTTTAACAGTTGGTATATACACCGCTCATTAGGATTTGTAACGCCGGTTTCATATACACCACATCATCAGGATGATTTCTTACCGAAAAACTTTTTCAACCCATTGTAGAAATAGGGAAAGGTTTCCTTGTAGCTATGACTTTTACCTTTCCAACTGTGAAAAAACACATTGCCCTTGCCATTGATTTTTTTCGTAAAGGTAAATTCCGGATAGTTGGAAATATCTTTAGCCTGTTCTTCTGTTGCTTGGTTCATAAAGTCATCAGAACCAGAGACCGCAAAAACATAAATTTTCTTATTCTTTGCTTTTTCTTGTACCCCTTCCACAATGGATTTGGCACTGGTTAGACTCATTCCCTGATCATACCCGTGATCATCGTAATACATAGGCATACTGCTGGGCAAAAAATATCGAAAACAGTCAGCATTATTTTTTAATGCTCTCCAGGTAGAAGCGCCTCCCATAGAAAATCCGCCAATGGCACGATGATCTCTTGATGCTTGTAATCCTTTTACATCTGTGGATTTGGCATAGGTGTGGTATTTCGATTCAATAATAGGTGCCAAGTCCTCTATAATTTCATTGCCCATATCGTCCATGGAGTCATAGTAAGCGGCCGGTTTGGTATAGGTTAATGCCACCACAATGGTTGGCTCTATATCGCCTCTTTCAATCATATGATCCAACATTCTTTTAAAGGGTCTTGGCGCAGCCGGCGATCCTAAAAAAGTTTTTTCACTGCCACCATACCCATGCAGCAAATACAAAATGTTGTACCTCTTTTGTTTATCATATTTGTAAGGAATATACACCATAGCTTTTTTTTCAGAACCGGCACTGACTACCCTAGGAGAGCTGGTGTACTGAATTTTTTCCAGTGTCCCTCGATGAGAAGCCAGTGTTTTATAATTTTCCGGAACTTTGGCAATTCCCTCCTTTTTGTTGGTTTCATTGCCAAAGGAAATGGTGCTGACGGTATTTTGCACCATGTCGGTGTTCATGAAAAAATAGCCGACAATCATAATCAACACCGCCAACGAAATTCTTAGAAGATTCCTTTTTGTCCGTTTTTTCATATCCTGCCTTTCCTAGAGGTTCTCTGGTGTGTAATTTCTCTTGGTGTTTCTTTTTCGTAATTTTTCTTGGTGATTTTCCTACCGTTATTGTAACCGTATCTTTAGCAATACCGGATTGTGGTCTGCATGAACAAATTCCTTTTGGATGGTCTGACACTGGGTAATTTGAATGTTTTTAGAAACAATAAAGCCATCAATAACATAATATTGAAAAGATTCTTTATTGGCTCCTGCGTAGGCCACATCTAAGGATCTACAGCTGGGTGTTTCCCGGTCCATACGAAACTGCCACTTGTTTTCTTGCTTTTCCACCGGCAACAAACCCGGTTTCCACAGTTCTTTATTCTGTTTGTAACCGGAAATATCCGCAGAGGAAAAAGTCTGGTTAAAATCGCCTCCGGCTATCACATAGTTTCCTTTTTGTATTTCCCGGTTTAACAAATCGAAAAGCTTTTTGGTTTGGGCCGCTTTTCCCTTTCCATCATCATAGGCTTCCAGGTGCAAATTGACTACTACCAATTCCTTTTTGCTTCCTGCAATCGGCATCCGCGAAACCAAGAGGCATCGCTTTAAATTCCCCAGTCTATAGGGCCAACCAAAGGGTGTCGGCAGCTGTATTCGCTCTGTATCATTGCTATGATACGCCGAAGTGGTTTCAATGCCGGCTTCAACCTTTCCAATTGGCGGAACAGGATACGGCACAAAGGGAACCTTGTAGTTAGTCGCAAAGGCACTTTCCTGTTTTTTTACGGCTGCTGCTTCTGATAACAATCGCTGCTGATCAATATAGTAGGATCTCTTAGAGTGTACATCTACTTCCTGAAAAAGAGCTATATCCGGTTGAATTTCATCTACCGTTGTTGTAATGCCGGTAAGATTTTTCTTTACACGCTTTTCATTGGATGCACGAATGCTTTTTCCTCCATCCATGAAAAAGTCTGCATCATCGCCTAAAGCACCATAGCCGATGTTCCAAGACAGTATCGTCAACGGCTTTTTTGAAGATACCGTTTTTTCAACCGCATTTTTCACTGATACATTCTCTACAGGTTCCGGTTTATATTCTGTAATGGTAAGCCCCACCAAAAGAGATACAAAGCAAAGCACTACAACCAACACTACCGCCAGTATACCTTTCATGATACGCTTCCAAAGAGGCTTTTTCCTGTTCTTGGCTACCGTTCCTCTGTTTACACCTTCACTCATACCTTCTCCTACTTACATGCAATTACTTCCAAGTCATCAGGAACGTAGATATTCCCTGTAAAATACTGTTTGGCTTCCTTTGTATAAAGTTCTTTTCGCTCTTTCATATGGCTATCTTCTGTATGGTACAGCACCAGATTTTCTATTCCCAGAGCCTCTGCCAACTGGGCGGCATCTTTTGCCGTAGAATGATTTTTTTCATAAGGGTGCCAAATATCTCTTTCATTATACAAGCAAAAAGCTTCGTGCAGCAGCCACCGGCTATCTCTCACCTTGTCATATAGACTTGCAGGACAGGGCTCGTCGCCACAACATGTCAATTTGCCACCTTCTGAAAGCGCCATAGAAAAGCCGAATTGTTTTGCCTTGGTAGACCGGATATCGAAAAACGCAACCTCACGACCCATAATGTTTTTAACGTCTCCATCCTCCACCACAATCAAATGCAGCCGCTCATCAATAAACCGGGTTTCTTTGGGTTTTAATAAGGTATCCGCGCCTTGGCGCAAAATGGAAATAACCTCACGGTGACCATAAATATTCGCTTCCCCCTGATACTGCCCTTGATTCATATATTGGCAAATCATCCGTATCATCCAAATGATTCCCAGAATATGATCAATATGTTTATGAGTTACAAAGATTTCTCGCATATCCATCCAATGGAATCCGGCATGTTTCAATTGTGCCAAGAGGGTATTGCCGCCGCCGCCGTCTACTAAAAAATGCTTCCCGTCGTGACTAATGACAAAACAGGTGTTATAGCATTCTGTAACCAAGGCATTTCCCGTGCCTAACAGTGTTATTTCCATGAAGCAATACTCCTTCTTACTCTGGGCTATATTTTCCCATTGCTACAGCTGTATCTAAAATGTGTCCCTGCATCATAAAGTGCAAGTCATTATATCCGAAGGCGTTTTCTACATCCAGCTGAGTATCCAGTGCGTAGACTGTCAATTCGTATCGGTGGGTACAATTAGGCGGTGCCATTCCACCATAAAAGGCAGACTGCTCTTTATTGATTTCCCCCAGTACACCGGACCAGCTGGTGGCTCCCTGTACGAAATCCGTAGCGGTACGACTCTCTCCTTCTTTCACTTTGGTACGCTTTAAGTTGGCAATGGTCCAGTGTATCCAAATATATCCGGCTGCCGTAATGGCATCTTTGTCATCTAAAACCACCGCAAAGGTTACTGTCTCTTTAGGAGCTTCTGTTATTTCAAAGGGAATCGATAAACTGGAGATACCTTCGTTGCTAAAGGTGGTGCCTTTCTTGCCGTACTTATCCAAAAAAAATCCATCTTTGATAGCTGTTGTTTTCACTTTCATGTTGATACCTCCTGTTCTCTTTCTCTTCTTTATTTGTGAAAGAAATTTATACAAGCTTTTCTAAACAAATAAGGTTTACATCAGAAATGCCGTTAAATGTACAATGGATGACCCCCGGCTCCTTGTAGCCTAGTTTTTTGTAAAATTTTCTCGCTTCCGTATTTATCACATTGGTATCAAGGCGTAAATACCTTTGGTTGCGCTCTACTGCCAATTTCTCGTAAAAACCGATAAATTCACTGCCGTAACCGCGACCATTGCAGTGGGGATCTACTACTAAAGTATGCAATACCAACACGTCCTTATCCTCTGCAGGATATTTCCATGGACAATTCACATATTCGGGAACCTGAATCTGATTGATGATACCGGCCGCAACAATGTTGTCATCCTCATCGGATACAAACATATCTCCTCGTTTAACTGCATCCATAGCCGTCTGCCACACCGGATAAATGTTCCGATCCCATCCAATGGACATTTTTCCCGCTTCTTCCAGGTCGTGAATCTTCTCATAGATTGTCGTAATGCCCTCTACATCATTTGTTGTTGCCAGTCGTATCATTCTTATGGTATACCTCTTTTTTATATGTAAATTAGCTTTTCTCAACTAAAATATTATATCAAATATGCACTCTGTTGGGACATCAAATCTTTTTCTTTTCTTGCAGGTAAGTCACCGCTTTGCCTCCAAAGATTCCCAGAACAGACATTATCAATCCACTTAGAATCATAGAAAAGTCCGGCGCATTTATTTTATGGAATGCTACATTATTGGCCATGCTGATAGTTGCATACTCAGACAGCATATACAGCAAGCCAAAAACCGCTGCTGCCAACCATTTTCCTTTTCCAAAGATATTATTTTTTCCAATAAAGAATGAAATCAAGATGGTAGCCACCGGCAAAAGAATAAAGAAATAGAGGAGGCAAAAGCCCAGTGCATCTAAATTATCGGAAGCCACTCAAAACCAAATTATTCCTCCAATGAAGGCCAGTAGATATCCGCCAACAAGCCACTTTTTCATGATGTAATTCTCCTTTCGTGCAGTCATTCTAGTCAATCCATCATTTTCATATGTATTGTACCATATGGATTCTTTTTTTATGTAGTGAAGATTACCAAAACTGACATTCTTTAACTGACATTCTTTTCATATTTTGGTATCTGCATTGCTTTATACGTATTTTGTACCTTTTAAAATAAAAAATATTGTATCTTTTTTATATACACTTTTCTTTATATACTTTCTTTAGATATCCGCTTCATAGAGAATTTCAAGGAGGAAATGTATGAATATATATGAACAATTAAAAGGTGGCGTCATTATGGATGTAGTCAATCCGGAACAGGCAAAAATTGCCGAATCTGCCGGGGCAGTTGCTGTTATGGCACTGGAGCGCGTTCCTGCCGATATTCGAGCTGCCGGTGGTGTTTCCAGAATGAGCGATCCAAAGATGATTGAAGAAATCGTTGCCTCTGTTTCCATTCCTGTAATGGCTAAAGTACGAATCGGACATTTTGTAGAAGCACAGATTTTAGAATCTTTAGGCATTGATTTTATTGACGAATCAGAAGTGCTCTCCCCGGCTGACGGTGTTTATCACATTGACAAAAAGGCTTTCAAAACACCTTTTGTCTGCGGTGCAAGAAACCTAGGCGAAGCACTGCGAAGAATTTCCGAAGGTGCCATGATGATTCGTACCAAAGGAGAAGCCGGAACCGGAGATGTTATTCAGGCTGTCTCTCATATGCGTCAGATTATGGGAGAAATCGCCTTGATAAAATCCCTTCGCGAGGAAGAATTATACAACAAGGCCAAGGAAATTCAGGTAGATGTAGAGCTTTTGAAATTTGTAAAAGAGAATGGCAAGCTGCCTGTTTTGAATTTCTCCGCCGGTGGTGTTGCAACACCGGCGGATGCAGCCTTAATGCGGCAGCTGGGAGCAGAAGGAGTCTTTGTGGGCTCCGGAATCTTTAAATCCGGCAATCCGGAAAAACGTGCCAAAGCAGTGGTAAAGGCTGTTGCAAACTACAACGACCCCGATGTTCTTTTGGAAGTATCCAAGAATCTAGGCGAAGCCATGGTTGGCATCAATGAGGATGAAATCCAGGTAATCATGGCCAATAGATAGGTTCTACTTGCAGATAAACTCTAGATAAAAAAAGATAAGGCAAAAGATATGTCACAAAAAGATACCGTGCCGCAATATTTTCCATCTTACAAGCACGGTATCTTTTTTTATTTCTAGCTTTCTAATTGGCGGGCACCGACTTTTTCAATTCTTTTAAGGGTGTTTACCATCATAATGACACCGATGAGTATCATCACAAAATCAACAAACGGCTGTGCAATCCAAACTGCTTTTACACCTGCAAACATAGGCAACACCGCAATAATCGGCACAAATAGAATCAATTGCCGCATCATAACGATAAAACCGGCTTTCTTTCCATCGCCAATGGACTGGAAAAATGTAATAGACATAACCATGACACCGTATAGAATGAATACGCAATAAAATATCCTGAAATTCGTAACGCCTTGGGCAATGATCTCTCCCTGCACTCCAAATGCACTGAGAATCTGCTGGGAGAACAGCAACGCCGGAAGCCAAAATACAGCGGCCAAAAGTATTCCTCCTATGGAAAACACTTTCATGGCCTGGCGCACCCTGTCATATTGTTTTGCTCCAAAATTAGTGCCTACCACCGGCTGCAGTCCTTGGCTCATTCCCCAAAGAGGAATAAAGGAAAATCCGTATAGTCGCAGCGAAGCTGCCATTAAAATCCCATTGGCATCGCCACCATACTTGAAAGCCATTTTGTATAGCATGGTCTGCTGAATCATAAAGAGAATTTGCATCATCATGGCCGAAATGCCCACGGCAAACATTTCTTTTCTCACTTGGCTGTGGGATTGAATTCTATGAATTTTTACTACATGACTGCGTTTTCTAAAGTAATGCAATGTTACAATAGCCTGTATTATTTGCGCTGTAATGGAAGCTAACGCCGCTCCTTCAATGGCATATTTCCCCATAATAATCATCAGAACCGGATCCAAAATAATATTTATTGAGGCTCCCATTGCTATAATCAACATTGCTTTTTTCATGAGTCCTTCCCCACGCATTACCATATTGGCGCTCTGGGCAAAGTTTACAAAAATCGATCCTAGAAAGACGACTCTCAAGTAGCGAACTCCCAATGCTTTAATTTCTCCGGAAGCCCCCACCAACTCTAAAAAATACGGGGCCAGTATAATGCCGCCAATCATAATGATTGCAGAAAAGATGATTACCCAAAAAACTAAATTCCCCATTACTTTGTCAACGGTTTTACGGTCATCTTTTCCAATGGCTCTAGACAAAATTGATGCCGAACCAACCCCTATCAGCGTCGCTGCACCACTGTTAAAAAAGGTCAAGGGCGCCGCAACTCCACACGCTGTCATAGCGTTTTGACCGATAATATTGCCGGCAAAAATCCCATCTAACAATGGATACATACCAATAACAATCATTCCGATTACAGCCGGCACCGATAACTGAAACAGCAAATCAATAGGTCTTTTTGTTAATAACTGTACTTTAATGTCTTGCTTCATGATGTCCTCCAATTTTTTCAAAATACCCCTCCAGCATCAGCAAAAGCGATTCCCGGTTTTCTTTAAAATTATCTCTGGCATTCAGTATTTCACATCCTAGTAAACTGGCGTTAATCAAATTTGCTAAAAATTCGAATTCTCTTTGACTGGGAGCTTTGTATCCCAATTGCCGAATTTGTTCCTCAATCCCTTTTGTCACTATTTTCTTTAAGGTTATATACAGTTCCAATAATTTTTCATCGTTTTTTACTTCGCAAAGAAACATTACATATAGCGGCACAAATTGATTATCTGCCAGCATCTTATCGAGAACAATCTTCGCCATGATTCTTGGTGTAATTTTGTGCTTCGCCTTGGTTAACGTTTCATCAATACTGTTTTCCCGCAACCGGTTTCCATGGACCATCAAATCATAGAGAATTTCATAGGTATTGGCATAGTGATGGTACAATCCTCCTGCAGATAAGCCGGTAGCAATACGAATATCGTCCATGGTAGTACTTTTAAAGCCTTTGTCTAAAAAGAGCTGCGATGCCACTTGCTGAATTTGCTGTTTTCGAGCTTCCTTTCCTAATCTTGTTCTACTCATCTACGCCTCCTGTTTGGTTTTTAGACATTTGCTTTTACCGAGAATATTTTCGGTATAATTTCTATTTAATATGTTAGTATCTACTAACTATTTTGTCAAGGAGTTTTCCAGATGTATATTCCCCGTAGCCAACGTCGTAGTAAAGTGTAAATTCACCCAGTTATAACAAATTATGCTATTTGCAATAAAAAGCAAGAACCCTTCCTCAATACAGAGAAAAAGTCCTTGCTGAAAGGTGGTAGTATCTCGATTTTACTTTTATTAAACTCTTCTACGTCTAAAGAGTGCACCTACAGCTACGCCGGAAATAGCTAGTAAAGCTACCAGACTGCCATGTTTCTCGAATCGCCTGTCTTGCGTTTTCCACCGCGATTTTGATTATGATTTTCCGGTTTTTTATGATGGATTTTGGTATTTGTAACTTTGAATCCATCTCTTGCATTACCGGAAATTTTACTCTTAAAGCCGGAAACTTTATCTTCCTTAATGGTGTATACAATAAGCTTTTCGCCATTATATTTTTTCAGTCCTTTAAAAGTATGTTTCCAACCGTTGGCTTTACTTAGTTCCTTAGAAGCAATTTCTTTTCCATCGGCCAATAGACGAATAACGACTTTATCAGCCTCACCGCCGACCCATGTTTTTATAACCGGAATTTGAACAGTTTCCTTATTTGTGTTAGTAATGGTAAATCCATGCTCTGCATCGCCATCGATGTTACTGTTGTATTTATCTCCATCTACTCCACTTACTTGGGCTTCCGTAACAGTGTATTTGATAGCACTGCCATTGGCGTTGTACTTTGGAAGATTTTTAAATTCACCTTTCCAACCGTTGCCTTCATTTAGTTTTACTTCTTGACCGTCTACGGGGTTTCCGTCAGCCAGCAGTTTTACAACTACCTCGCTGCCCTTTGGTCCCACCCAAGTTTTCTTAACGGGTACTTTCACTATTTCTTTATTGGTGTTTTTAATGGTAAATCCATGCTCCGCATCGCCGTCGATGCTATCGAACATTTATGTTATTTTGCTATTTACATGTAGAACAATTTATGAAACAAACAACTCATATATTGTGACTATCGCTATTGTATAGGAGGCCTTGCACACAATTCCAATGATTTTTCTTAATAATCCTTAAAACTGCAGCATAAACTCATATATTGATAGATTTTAGTCAAATCCCTCTTTTTGTTTGGACAAATTGTCAATTATATTTGCCATAAAGTCTTCACAATGATATTCTGATTGTATATCTTTACTTAAGACAAAGTGCATTTCGGAAAATGAAAAAAGAAAAATTGACGAAAGGAATCTACTACTATGATTAATGATATGAATCTGTTCCTGGAGACCATTTGTATTATCATCATTGCCATACTGGTATATAAATTGGCGAGACGCGGGGAAAAAAGCACCAATTTTGATGAGCGAATGGAGCTTGTTCGTGGTAAAGGTTGCTATCACGCATTCTTAACTATATTGCTATTATTGGGAATTTACGCCGTATTCCCCAACCAAATAACCAAGTTGGGATTTACAATCCCTCTCGCCTGCGTCTTAATAATCTGCATCGGTGTCTTTGTGTTTATCGCCTACACTCTTTGGAACGACGCCTACTTCGCTGTCAATGAAAACAGCAAAAAAGTTTTGCGTATGACGCTGGCACTTGGCGCCATAAACGGCATTATTGCATATCGAAACGTAAATCACTTTCTCAGTATGCACTTCTTCATTTGCTGTACTTTCTTTGCAATCACTGTAGTAGCTGTGGGAAAAATCATTAAAGATAAACTGACCGAAGGTGATGAAGAATGAAAAATCTAAAGCTAAAGGCCGCTCGGGCACTCAAAGATATGTCTCAACAAGAATTGGCAAAAGAAACCGGCGTCTCTCGTCAAACCATCAATGCTATTGAGCGTGGCGATTATAACCCCACCATCAAACTTTGTATTGCCATCTGCAAAACTTTAGACACTACCCTGGATCAACTTTTCTGGGAAGAATAAAAAGGAAAGGTAACTATCCCGTTCCATAGAGGAGACCTTGATAAAAGAACTGTAAAATCGATACTAGAACAGGCGGGGCTTAAAACATAGCCCCCAACCCTACTAAATATAAATAAGGAGGTTATTTTATGAAATTAGTTTATCCAGCAATTTTCTATCCTTGTGAAGAAAAAACAGGATATACCGTTGTTGTTCCTGATCTTCCAGGTTGTGTTTCTGAAGGAGGTAATCTTGCCGATGCAATTCTTATGGGAACTGATGCTGCAGCAGGCTGGGTTCTTGGAGAGCTAGAAGATGGAAATTCAGTTCCATCAGCAAGTGATCCTGCTACATTAAACCCAGAAGCAAATGGTATTATCAACTTACTTGTATTGGATATGGATTCTTATGCTGAAAAGTACGGAGATACTGCCCCAGTCGCAGATACCAATGATTCCAATTCGTTCACGGTCTACTTCAGGATGTCTTCCAAGTTCATCTGCTGCCGCCATTACATCCTCTGTCATAATATCAGCAGAAGCTACATTACGAGGCTCTCCGCTCTCACCAGTAAATGAGCCATCAAAGGCAATAGCGATATAACCTCTGGCAGCCATTTCATTTGCATAGAATCCGGACGCCTGCTCCTTGACAGCTCCGAACGCTCCGCAGCAGACAATCGCGGGCATCTTCCCATTCATTTCTTTTGGAATATACATATCTCCGGCTATCTCAATTCCAAAACGATTTTGGAAACGAACGTCTTTTCTATTTACGCCGTCATTCAGTTCAAATGTAAATTTTCTCATAGAATCCTCCTTTAAAACCCATATTTCTACAAAACATCTATTCCACTGTCAAGTTTAGCCCTTAGTCTCGAGTTACCTAAACTGCGGTCGGTCTTGTTATCCATATCACTGCCACAACCTATGACATCTAATCCACTGCCTAAACCCTACCACTAATTTTTGCTGCCAGGCAAATTTGCTCAGTCGATATGTTTCCACATAAGAAAACCGAGCTATTAACGAAGGTATTCTTATGACGCATACCTCGCAAAAAGCCCGGAAATACGCCACTTTTTGGCACTTATTTATCTTTCCTAGACATCAAACAGACCGTCTCAACTTGTTCATCATTGTCCAAACTTATATTTAGATCCTCATCTATGATAGGTAGCTTAAAAGTAATGGATTTTAGCCATTGTCCATTAGGCTGCTTTTCTTCAAAAATTTGAATTTCAGAAATGAGTGCTTCTATTAGCTGCCTGCGTTCAACATCGTTCATGACTTTATAAAGTTTGTCAAAATAAATCAAAACCTTATATATATTATCACCAGTAAGTTTCTCAACCTCTATCACCACTTACATCATCGAAATAAGCTGCCACGCTTATCTTTTATGTATTCCTATCTATCGCTCATTTTCTTCTAACCTCGGCATTATGCCGGTATTCATTTGAACCGATTTTCATCAGCAGAAAAGTCTTGGCGTAGGTCATAACTCTCAGTAAGTAGATAAAGTCCTACCTTGGTCTATTCAGTTGTCAAAGAGCAATATTTGAAAGGGACTGTTTGCCATAAAGTTTCCTCCATCTCTTTTTTATCTGCTTGTTTTTCAGATAAAAAAGGAGGACTTCTACATCTTGGCATAAGAAGTCCTCTGAAATGAAAGAATAAAAATATTTCTTTATATGAACTTGATTGTTTCAATTCGCACCTGAAACAATCATCTACTATACCTGTCTCTTATACACATCTGACGCTGCCGACGAAGCTAGAAGTGT
>CAUTYX010000020.1:0-25095 GCA_963542695.1 uncultured Eubacteriales bacterium | reverse complement strand
CAGATCCTGGACATCGGCAAGAGACGAAAATCCGGCAAAGAACATAGATCCCAGCAAAACGATCACCAGAATGGCAAAAAACTGAACTTTATTTCCCCAGATGTCTCTACGAGTTTTTCTAAATAACATATTTTCTTACCACTCCAATTCCTTAACCGGAATTCTCTTTTCATTTGTTGTAATATTTTTCACCAATCCATCTTGAATAGTAATAACTTTGTCCGCCATAGCCGATAGGACATCGTTATGAGTAATTAGAATTATCGTTTTTTTCATCTCACGATTTAACGATTCAATAGTAGCCAGTACCGTTTTACTCGTCTTATAATCCAATGCTCCCGTAGGTTCATCACATAAAAGTAGCAATGGATTTTTTGCAATAGCGCGTGCAATAGCAACTCTTTGCTGTTCTCCTCCTGACAACATTGAAGGAAAAGATTTCTTTTTTTCAGCTAATCCCACCTGTTTCAGTACCTGACTTGCATCCAAGCTGTCTTTTTTCACCTCACTGCCGAACACAACATTTTCCAAAGCATTAAGGTTTGGAATCAAATTATAAAATTGAAAGACAAATCCTACTTTAGATGCTCGATATTCTGTTAACTTTTTTTCATTAAATTTCGAAATATCTTCTCCATCAACCAAAATTTTTCCTCGGGTTGGTGTATCCATACCTCCAAGCAAATTCAGAATAGTACTTTTTCCTGCACCACTGGCGCCCACAATTACGGCAAGCTGACCCTTATCAATACTAAAATTCACACCTTTAAGTACCTGCGTACTTACTTGTCCACTCTTGTATTCTTTCTCTACTTGATTAAATCGTATCAATTCTTTATCCATTTATTACTCCTTACTAAACCACTACTATAACTTTTTCCCTTGCTTCCCTGTAGGATTTCTGCGCCTACGCTTAGGAGTACATATTTCTGTCTTATCACATTTTTGCACGTCTCCTTCTAAATGACTTACTAATGCTGATATGCTAGGATAAACCATTAAGTCCATCGGTGTAATTTCTAACTGATGCTCTTCTTTGGCTTTCATACAAATTTGATACAACATCAGTGAGGTTCCACCTATATCAAAAATGTTTTCGTTCACACCAATTTCATCCTGCGATAATACTTCCTTCCAAATATTTTTCATTTGTTCTTCTAATGTCATGATGTATCCTTTCCTCATTGCTAAAACAATCCATTCTCTATAAAAAAGAATTCAACCCTTCACAGAATTTTTCTTTACTGGCTCTGTACAATTTCCGCGAGAAAAATTCTTCTTCTCGATTTATGCAACTGGCACAACAATACTTTTTCATGCTATATACATTGAAAATCACTTGTTGTTCACTAATAGGATCCTCTATTTTTAAATCAAAAATATCGTCATCTTGTTTTGCTTTCAAATCACTTTTCGAAAAATCAAATATCTTTGGTTCTTCCAAAAAACCTTTCCCTATCCACTTCAGATAACTTTCTTTTAGAGTCCAAAATATAGAAAAAAGTCTCGATGGATTCTCTGACTGTTGCAGCAGGTTTATCTCACCTTCTGTAAATACTTTTTTTGAATATATTATACTTTTGGCATCAATTTCCTGAATATCACACCCGCAAGATGAATGACTTAAACATAATAAAACTCCACAACGACTATGGGAAAGATTAAAAGAAATATACGGATATTTAATGAGATACGGCTTATTTTCTTTACTATAGTAAAATTCAACAGATTCACGAATTCCATATTCCTGTACCAACCCATATAAAAGGAGGAGATATGCTAATTGAGAAATTCTTCGATCTTCAAAAAAACGAAAACGGTAACTTTTTTTAACACGTTCTAATGATAATAGGCACTCGTACTTAGTTAGCTCTTCGTTTGAAAATTTTTCCACTTCACTGAATAACCAAAGCATGAATTCCTCCTGCTAACTAACACCAAAAGAAAACAATCTTGCCTAATTAGCTTAAACTAACCTTAATCTTAAAAAAACAAAACTACTGATACTAACATTTCTTACGAATATAGGTTAGTTAAAGCTAACATAGAAAATAATAGCACCTTTTTTTCTCACTGTCAAACATAGCCAACTGATTTATTCTATATGTATTCATTAGTCTAAAAATCATAATTAAAAGAGCCTTTCCTTTTTGGAAAAGCTCTTCAGTAATATGCAGTACTGTCTATAAATCGCTACAGCAAGGACTCTACCAGTTGCTCCAGCTTTTTCATATCATAAGTAGGTTCAAAACGCGCTACAACCTTGCCGTCTCTATCAATTACAAACTTGGTAAAATTCCATTTAATATCCGATGTATTTTTATAGTTCTTATCGATTTTCCGCAAAACCGCTGCCATGGCAAGCGCTTTGGGTCCTTTCCCAAATCCCTCAAAGCCTTTTTGTGCTTTCAGATATTCATACAGCGGAAGCTGATCCTCTCCATTAACATCTGACTTTTTCATCTGTGGGAATTGGGTATTGTAGTGCAGTGTGCAAAACTCATGTATCTCATCATCGGTTCCCGGTGTTTGGCCTGCAAATTGATTGCATGGAATGTCAATAATCTCCAGCCCCTTTTGGTGGTACTTTTCATACATGGCCTCCAAAGGTTTATAATGAGGTGTAAATCCGCAACCGGTAGCAGTGTTGACAACAATTACCACTTTCCCTTTAAAATCAGAAAGCGCTACTTCTTCTCCGGTAGGTGTTGGTACAGTATATTCATAAATACTCATGACAGTATCTCCTTTCCATTTACTATATTTCATACACTACTGTTTTACACAAGAAATCCTTTACTGAACCACAAATTTTATTGTTTTTTTTGCTCGAGTATACTATTATTTTTCTTGTTCGGGAAATTGACAGAATCACCATCCGAAAATGTGATTGCAAGAACACAAAAAATTTTAGAAAAGGAAAGTTACACGATACATGAATGAAAGTACAACAGCAACAGTAAAGAAAAAGCGGCAGGCCATGGCCATGATGGTATTGGTGGCTTTGCTATGGTCTTCCGGCGGTATACTTATTAAATTGATTCACTGGAACCCTCTTTTCATTGCCGGTTCCAGGAGCCTTGTTTCCGCCGTTGTTATCGCTATAATGATGAAAGTGGATAATACGCCTTTAAAGATAAATCGCCATTCGATAGGCGCCGGTATCGGCCTTGCCGTATGTCTTCTGTTTTTTGTCACTGCCAACAAATTCACCACGGCGGCCAACGCCATTGTTCTCCAATACAGCGCGCCGATTTTTATTCTAATTATTTCCGGCCTGTTTTTAAAAAAACCTCTCCGAATGGGAGAGCTCCTGGCCGTTACCGGTACCATGATCGGTATGATTTTATTCTTTATGGATCAGCTTTCCATTGGAAATATTCTGGGAAATGTCTTTGGCATTATTGCCGGTATTGGGTTTGCCACTATGTTTACTTTTGTAGGATTAGGAGGCAAAGACGACAGCGTGCGCATGAGCGGTATTCTCCTGGCGCACCTTCTGACCGCCATTATCGGAATGCCCTCTGCCTTTATTACCGGCGTTACCTTCTCAACACAGGAAGTTTTATGCGCGCTAATTTTAGGTATCTTTCAACTGGGGATTCCCTACGTTTTATACGGAAAAGCATCCCGCTACGCAAGTCCGTTGGCTTGCTCCATGTTGGGGATGCTTGAACCTCTTTTAAACCCTGTATGGGTGGCTATTTTTATTCATGAGCTGCCCGGTAAGTTTGCTCTTTTGGGCAGCGCTATCATCATTACAGTAGTAACTCTCTGGTGTGTTAGCGAAGCCCGGGCATCCGAATGATGGCCACTAATGTTCTTTTAGGAACCTTGCTGCGAACAACTCTTTTGCCATTGGCGTGGACATAATATCCATTTTTATCATACATGCCCACATGGAAGATGGAACGTTTGGAACCACGTCTTCCAAAGAGAAGAATATCACCTGTCTGTGCTTTTCTAAGGTTTCTACCTAGATTATATCTTTTGTATTTCCGATATATTCCCCGGCTGGAGGTTCGGCTGAAGGAAACTCCCGATACCCCACTGTTTCTCATTGTCCAGTAGGTAAAACCACTACAGTCAAAGACTCTTGGGCCACTGGCTCCCCAAACATAACGAGCACCATACTTTGTCTTAGCTTTACGGATAATCTTATATCCATACGTCTGTGTATAGCCTCTTGTATATGGCTTAATCTGCTTTGGCATTCGGACGTTTTTAACGGTATCCTGACCTTTAACAGTCTTATTACGACCCGTAGCATAAGCAACCACCTTAATGGTATTGTTTCTCTTTAACTTTGTCTGTTTTACCATTGTATCATGGGTATACGCAATACGCTTCCAGTCGCCGTAAGAGTTCTTCTTATATACCAAGTACCCGTCAGCCTCTTCTACCGGCTTCCAGGCAATGGTTGCCTTGGTGGTAGTCCGAAGTGTTTTCACATAAATATTACTGGTTTTTCCTACTTCCGGTTCTTCCGGCTCATCAGGCTCTTCCCGGTCATCGTCCTTCTGATCCTGCTGGTCATTTTGCTCTCCGTTTTGGTCACCATCTTGATCTTGCCGGTTGTTTTGATTATTAGGATCTGCCTGCTGAGAATTGCCATTATTTTGACCATCTGTAGAGCCGGTGTCGTTCCCCGGATTGCTTTCTGTTGTGGATGCGACCGGATCGGTCTGTCCATCTGCAGCCGTTACCTGCCAAGGAATCATGGTAATGACCATCATCAATGACAGTACAGCTACGACTAAAATCCGTACATATGATTTTGCTTGCTTTTCTTGATACTTCATATCGCTTCGTCAGTTACTCCCTAATACATGATATAAATAGTCTTATATTTTCAAGACATATGGTACGAAAGGATAATGAATATACAGTAATGAGAATGTGATAGAATAGTGAACAATTTAAAAGACCGCCATGGAAATCCACAGCGGTCGACAATGCGATTGGTAAGACAGTTACTCTAGTACACCTTTAATGGCTGTCATCAGCTGATCAAAGGTTTCATAGGCCGGTAAATCCGGATTTTCTGCCTTTAACTGCTCGGTTGATTTAAACAAAAATCCTGCTTTGCTGGCTTTGATCATGCCCATGTCGTTATGGCTGTCACCACTGGCAATGGTTTCAAAGCCAACAGATTGCAATGCTCTAACAGTACTTAATTTTGTCTGCTCACAGCGAAGTTTGTAGCCGGTAATGGTACCGTCTTCTGCCACTTCCAAGGTGTTGCAAAAGAGCGTTGGCCATCCCAGCTTTTCCATCAACGGCTTTGCAAACTGGGTAAAGGTATCGCTGAGAATAATGACCTGGGTCATGGTCCGAAGCTGGTCTAAAAATTCTCTTGCTCCGGGCAACGGGTCTATTTTAGCAATGGTTTCCTGGATTTCCTTCAGTCCTAAACCATGTTGTCTTAAAATATCCAAGCGATAATTCATCAGCTTGTCGTAGTCGGGTTCATCACGAGTAGTTCTCTTTAATTCAGGAATTCCCGTTACTTCTGCAAAGGCAATCCAAATTTCCGGAACCAATACACCTTCCATATCAAGGCAAACAATATCCATTTTTAACTCCTTTTGTTTTCCGCTAACACTTACTCTTCTGCAATATTGGCCATGGAGTCATCAATGCGATGACCTGCCGTTCTATGAATCAACAGAATTACAACAATCATCAACACAATTGCTATTGGCAGTGAAATAACTGCACTTCTTGTAAATCCGGCAAGAAGATAGGATGCAAAAGATACAGCAGCTACCAGCATTGCGTAAGGCAACTGGGTATTGACGTGATTCACATGGTTACATTGGGCACCGGCTGATGCCATAATGGTGGTATCGGAAATCGGAGAACAGTGGTCACCGCAGACGGCGCCTGCCATACAAGCAGAAATGGAAATAATCATCATCTGATGGTCGTTTGAAAAAGCGGAAACAACAATCGGAATAAGGATTCCAAAAGTTCCCCAAGATGTTCCTGTTGCAAAGGCAAGGAACACACCGATAACAAAGATAATAGCCGGTAGGAAGTGAATAAAGCTTCCGGCACTGGACTCTACAATACCGGCCACGTATGCGGCAGCCCCCATGCTGTCTGTTACAGACTTCAGTGTCCATGCAAAGGTCAGAATCAAAATGGCCGGCACCATAGCTTTAAAACCTTCCGGCAAACATTCCATACACTTTGTAAAAGTCAGCAGACGTCTGGCAACAAAGTAAATAATAGTAATGATCAATGCAACCAAAGATCCGCTGGAAAGCCCAACCGATGCATCACTACCTGCAAAGGCGTCAATAATAGGTGTTCCTGAGAAAAAGCCGCCACTGGCAATCATGCCGATTACACAGCTAATGATCAAAACAATTATCGGGAATACTAAATCCATTACCCTTCCGTTAGGATTACTTTCAATGGCGTCCGAAGAAGCGTATGGACGATCTTCTGTAGTAAACAAATCTCCTTTAATGGCATTTTTTTCATGAGTTACCATAGGTCCAAAATCCGTTTTGGAGATAACAATGGTAAACATCATAACGATGGTTAAAATAGCGTAGAAGTTATATGGAATAGCAGAGATGAAAACCTGCATTCCATTGGCGCCTTTTACAAATCCTGATACCGCTGCAGCCCAAGATGAAATAGGTGCAATGATACAAACCGGTGCCGCCGTTGCATCAATAATATACGCCAGCTTGGCACGAGAAATCTGATGGTGATCCGTTACAGGGCGCATTACGCTGCCAACAGTGAGACAGTTAAAATAGTCATCAATGAAAATCAATATCCCCAAGATAATGGTTGCAATCTGCACGCCAACACGGCTTTTTATATGAGTTCTGGCCCATTTACCAAAGGCAGCCGATCCCCCTGCCCCATTCATCAAGGCAACCATACATCCAAGAATAACCAGGAAGATTAATATACCTACGTTATATTTATCCGATAGGACTCCAACGAATCCTTTGCTTAACACCGTTGTCATGGTTCCTTTAAAGCTGAAGCCGGAAACCAGCAATCCACCGGTTAGAATTCCAATAAACAGTGAACTGTACACTTCTTTTGTAATCAATGCCAGTCCAATGGCAATAATAGGTGGAACCAACGCCCAGAAAGATGTCTGTACAGATTTTTCGTCTGTTACCAATGCACAAATCACCCAAAAGATCAGTAGGCAGATTGCTGCAATGAGCCCCATCTTTCCTTTTTTCTTTTCAAACATAACGTCCTCTCTTCTACAAATCTTCAATAATACAAAAACAAATATACCACATTATATTACCTTTTTTTCCCTGCCACTGTCAATGGTTCCGGCATGCAAATTCCGGCAGGAAAAAACATTAGCTAAGGCGAACATTTCATTAGCCTTGACGAACAAATGTTCCCGGTAGGATAATGTATATAAGAAACAAAGCAGGGAGGAATTTTAATGAAAGCTTTGACACAATTACAACATGGGCAAACGGGAAAAATCTCCTGGCTGGTAGGACAAGGTGCCTCCCAATTGAAAAACCGGAGCATCTGCCCCGGTTCCATGGTATATATACTGCAAAATCTACATGGCAGTATGATTATTCATTGTAATGGCAAAATCTATGCCATGAATAGCGAGATCGCCTTTGGAATCAAAGTGGAAATGGTCAGTTAAACCTTATTCCAAATGAAGAACTTCTTCCGGAACAATTAGGTTCAGCGCCGCCTTTTCAATGGAAATATGCAGCGGCAACCCTTCTTCTAAAATTTCTCCATCGTAGTCGACAGATACTTTTCCGGTGGTTTCTGTTGGAAACACTTTTAAATCCTTTGTTTGGAAATACCGAATATCCTCGTGGTTAGGATGTTGTCCTTGCAAAATCTGAATAAACATATGTGGTGCCTTTAACCACAAATTCGTCTTCCTTGCAATGAGCACGTCTAAGTATCCATCTGTGACAGATGCCAATGGTGCTGCCTGGGCAAATCCCCCGACGCTCTTGGTATTGGTTACCATAAATACAATGGTATCTTCTTCGGCCGTGAACTCTTCACTTTCAAACTGCAATGACATATATTGATTCATTTGAACGGGAAGTTCCTTCATACATTCCAGGTAATAGGCCATCTTCCCAAAGGCTGCCTTTGATTTCTTTGGTACTTTATATGCCACATCTGTCAGCATACCGGCAGCCAGCACATTGATAAAGTACTGGTCGTTTACCTTGCCTACATCCACCTTTTGAGTATGCATATTTTGTATCATGCGACAAAAGGATTTGGGATGTTGCGGCAGCTCCATGTAACTGGAAAAATCATTGACAGTACCGGCGGACAGTATGGCCATGGGGATTTCACATTTTGAGGTAATTAACCCGTTAACTACCTCATTGATGGTTCCATCTCCTCCAGCTGCAACGACAAAATCATACTCTCCGGGAGATAAAGACGAAGCTTTGTTTTTGGCATCGTCTTTTTTCTCTGTGTAAAACACATCCACATGCTGACACGTTTTTTCTAAAATCAACTGTCCGATAATGTTCTTAAGCTTGATGCGAATATTTTGTCTTCCTGAAGAAGGATTGATAATGAATAACGCCTTCATAAATTAGGGCTCCTTTCTCGTACTTCCTCATCTATATATTGCAGCTTTTTTCTAAATATGTCCAGCCGGTATCAAATATTCTTTTCTTACGCCGTCTTTTCTTTATTCTTTTTCAGGTTAATACGATCGATTTTACCCTCTCTCTTCTGTCTCTTAAAGTCAGCAGTAGCCGTAAAGAGAACGTCGGAAGAAGAGTTAAGACCGGTTTCACAGGAATCCTGGATAACGGCAACGATAAAGCCAACACCGATTACCTGCGCAGCAACATCTGCCGGAATACCAAAGAGCGAACAAGCAAGTGGAATCAGCAGCAGCGATCCACCCGGTACACCGGATGCGCCACATGCAGACAGCGCAGACAACACAGCCAACACAATGGCAAGCGGAATCGGCACGTTAATACCGATAGTAAAACAGCAAGACAAGGTCAATACAGAAATGGTAATGGCCGCTCCTGCCATGTTAATGGTAGCTCCCAAAGGGATGGAGATGGCGTATGTGTTACGATCCAATCCCAGATTCTTACAAAGCTGCATGTTTACCGGAATATTTGCCGCAGAGCTTCGTGTAAAGAATGCTGTCAGACCACTGTCTTTGAGACACCGAAGAACCAACGGATACGGATTCTGACGAATTTGTGTAAATACAATAATTGGATTTACAATCAATGCATCAGCAACCATCGTCAGTACCAGCAGTAAAATAATCTTTCCATAAGCAGACAGTACACCGATTCCGTTGTTGGAAATAGCATCAAACACAAGACCCATAACACCAAGGGGTGCAAAGGAAATAACCCAGCGAACGATGACAGACAACGCATCAGAAATGTCTTGCACCACCTGTTTAGTGGATTCCTTAGCCTTCATCAAAGCAACGCCCAGTAATACGGCCCATGCCAGTACGCCTAAGAAATTGGCGTTAACAACAGCATCCAGTGGATTGGACACCAAGTTGTTAAGAAGCTGTGTCAATACTTCTGTCAACCCGCTGGGAGGCTGGATATCTTTTGCCGCATCACCTAGAATCAGCTTAGTTTTAAACAGATAGCTGGTAATTACAGCCAAGGTACCGGCCAGGAATGTGCTTACCAAATACAGCACAATAATGTTGAGCATATTTGTCTTTTCACCTTTTTTATGTAGACAAATTGCACTCATAATCAAGAACAACACCAAGATCGGCGCTACTGATTTTAAGGCTGTTACAAACAAGGTACCAACAATCGCAATACCTGTTGCCTTGGGAACCAGCAGTCCCAAAATAATACCTACAATGAGGCCAATGATAATACGCTTGATCAGCGACAAGCCGGTCCAAGCTTTTACAATACTTTTCATGAGAATAAACCCTTTCTCTCTCACTAAAAAAATAAAGAATATATAAACATAACCTATATTATATCCTAAAATTATCAGAAAACAACAGCAATAAAATTATGACTTCCCACCCCTTCATAAAACATTCCGATAGTTGATTATTTGAGATTTGTGATATTTCGTGACAATTTGCGGAAAGTACGATACCATTATTGAGTATATAGTACTATTTACCAATTGCTTTTACGACAATAAAAGGAGTTCACAATGCATATTCCGGAAAATTACCTCAGTCCTTCTACTTGTGCTGTAATGACTGGAGTTATGGTGCCTGTTTGGGCTCATGCTATAAAAAAAGTAAAAGAGGAAATTCCAAAATCAAAGATGCCTTTACTGGGGATTTCTGCCGCTTTTTCCTTTGTGGGAATGATGTTTAACGTTCCTTTGCCGGGGGGCACTACCGGCCATGCTGTCGGCGGAACTTTAATTGCCGTTATATTGGGGCCTCATGCGGCATGTATATCGATTACCATTGCTTTGCTGTTGCAGGCACTGCTCTTTGGGGATGGCGGAATCTTAGCCCTTGGTGCCAACTGTTTTAATATGGCTTTTGTTCTTCCTTACCTAGGATATGGTATATATAAACTAATTGCAGGAAAATCGTCTTCTGTCACAAGGCAACTGGTTGGTGCCGGTATAGGCTCCTATGTTGGAATCAATGCCGCCGCCTTCTTTGCCGCTATAGAATTCGGCATACAGCCTATGCTCTTTCACGATGCTGCAGGCCAGGCACTATATTGCCCCTACGGACTGCCTATTTCCATTCCGGCAATGATGATTGGTCATAGTACTATTTTCGGATTGGCTGAAATAATCTTTACTGTTGCCATCTTGGCTTTTGTTATGAAAACCAGTGGTAGCAAAGACAGTTTATTCCAGCCTACATCTCATACCGCCCTTTCCCAAAAACCGTTACTGGTTTTACTGGGTCTTTTGATTTGTGCCGTTCCCTTAGGACTATTGGCAGAAGGCACTGCTTGGGGAGAATGGGGAACCGATGAGATTAGCTCCATTATTACCAAGGGATCAGCTCTAGGCTACACACCTAAAGGGATGACTCATGGCTTTTCGTTGCAGACCCTGTTGCCGGATTATTCCGTAGCCGGCCTGCCGGATGTGGCCGGCTATATTGTATCAGCCATTATCGGTATTACGTTACTCATTATTGTATTTCGTCTCATTGCCGCAAAAATGAGCGATACCGCCGGTGTAAAATAAACATGAAGAATCCGGAAGCTAAAAAAAATACTGCAGGTAGGGATTCTAAAGGCAAAGATACCCTGTCTATTCCTACCTGGTTACTGGAAGAGAACACCTACATCCCTTCTAAAAAGAAGGACAGCTTTTTGAAAAATTCCCACCTAAAGCTACTTGCTATGACCAGCAGCATTAGAAACGCCCCTGCTTCTACCTGTCATCCACTTGCCGAATCGGTATTTCCGATTATTTTTGTAATCTACTGTATACTATTGGCTTCCATAGCTGAAAATATGTTTTTTGTGTATTGCTTAATCGCTGTACTATTGCTTCGATGTTGCCTGCTGCAAACAAAACAGCTGCAGCAAGTGATGACAAGCGCCCTTTCTGCGGGATTCTTTTCCATGATTGTTTTATTGCCGGCCGTATTTTTAGGTTCGCCTGAAACGTTGCTGCGAATTTCCGTCAAAGTCTTTTTTTCTGTTGGATTATTACGACTCCTTGCCGTCACTATCCCTTGGAACAAACTGACAAAGACACTGGCCAAGCTTCATGTTCCCGCCCTTTTTATTCTAACCTTGGATTTGACCATCTTCTATATTGTAATCTTGGGAAATATTTGTTTGCACATGCTGGAAGCTATTTCTCTTCGCGCAGTGGGAAAATGGCCGAAAAATACCGAAAAAGCATTGAAAAATATCGGCAAGCAAAAGGCTTTTGCAGGAGTCGCTGCCACCGCCTTCCTTCGCTCCCGTCAGATGGCGGAAGAAACCCATATGGCTATGATCTGCCGCGGTTTTGACGGGCAATATAAAAGAGATACCACCACGTTTCATACAAGTGATCCTTCTACTAGGTCGAAAAAATCCATATTTTTGCTCCCTCTTTGTTTCCTCATTGTAATGAGTATGCTTGCCATTGCGTTTCTCTATTTGGAAGGAATTGTTTTTCCATGAATATCCAAGACAAAAGTAGCAGTGAACCTCTTATCAAACTGGAAGATGTCTCCTATTCCTATGAAGAAACGCCGGCTCTTTCCCATATTTCTCTTTCTATACAAAAAGGAGAGGCTGTTGCCTTGCAAGGCCCCAATGGATGTGGCAAAACTACATTGATGAAACTATTAAACGGCCTGGTTTTCTCGTCTTCGGGAACCTATTCTTATAATGGTCATATAATCACTAAAAAAGCTCTAGACGACATTGTCTTTGGACGAAAGTTTCATCAGCAACTGGGCTTTGTTTTTCAAGATCCAAATGTACAGCTTTTTTGCAGTAGCGTATATGACGAGGTTGCCTTTGGACCACTGCAAATGGGGTTATCTTCAACAGAAGTTCGACAAAGGACTTCTAATATTCTTAATCTAGTTGAAATTTCCCATCTAGCCAATCGCGCACCGTATCACCTTAGCGGTGGTGAAAAGCGCAAGGTTTCCATCGCCTGCGTCCTTTCTCTTAATCCGCAAGTTCTACTATTAGACGAGCCTCTCAACGGACTGGACGAAAAAACCAGAGGCTGGTTGGTAGATTTGTTGCTGGGTTTTAAAGCCGGTGGCAAAACCCTTGTTATCTCTACTCATGACCAGCATCTGGTTTCAAAGTTAGCAGACAGGAGTATCTTCTTTACAGAAACTCACTCCGTATTATAATCTTCCACTATTGTTTTTCTTATGAACGTCTTCTTCTACCGGCATATCCCATTACAGATGCCGCTGCCAGCATGACGATTACAGCCACTACCGGATTTCGTGAATCACCGGTTTTGGACTTTTTGTGTTTCATACCGTTTTGTCCGTTATGTTGTCTTGGTGTGTGGTTTTCCGGTGGCCTCTTTACATCATCATTGGTAATGATAATGTCGTTTCCTTTTCGCTTTGTCTTTGCCTTAAATCCTTCGGGAACCTTCACTTCCTTTACTGTCCAAGATATCTTTTCGCCTTTTTTCTTTGGCAGTTTCTTCCATGTATACTGCCAATTATTCAGCTTACTCAAGGTTACCGGGCTACCGTATTTTACACCATTTCTGTAAAGCTGAACAGAAACAGAAGTTGTCTTTTTCCTTCCGTTATCCAAAACCCAAGCTTTCTTTACCTTTACCGTATCCCAATACTTCTTCGGTTTTTTCTGTGGTTCATCGGGTGGAGTATAGGTATTGGTAATGGTAAAGTCTTCTACTTTTGTCTTATATTTTGAAACTGGATCTTCTGTTACCGTGTAGGTAATTTCTTTTCCGTTTCTGTATTTTGGCAAGTCTTTAAAGGTATACCTCCAACCTTCTTCTGCTGTCAATTCATGTCCGGCAATTTCCTGTTCATCTGCCAATAAATGCACTTTAATGGATTTTGGACGGTCACCTTCCTTGTCGTTCTTCCAAACTTTCTTTACCGGAATATCCAGCTTTTCATAGGTATTGGTTATCTCAATGGTACCTTCTTCACCGGAGACACTACCCTTTGATTCTGTCTTGTAATCCAACGGATTTTCATCATCAAAGACTTCCTTTGCCGTATATACATACTCTACGCCTTTTTGATTTTCTCGTGGCAATTTGTCAAAGGTAATGGACCAGTTGCCATTTTCATCGGGCTTGACAGTTCCATATCCAATGTAGACAGGCTTTTCATTACTGCCCTTTGTGCTGCGATAAATAGCCACTTTAATGGATTTAGGACGTTTCTTTAGTTTGTCGTTATCATCTTCCCATTTCTTTGTAACCGTTACTTTGGTATATTCTGATGTGCCTATGTATACATCTCCATTGGAACCGATTCCACCACCTCGCATGCCGGCATGGTTTCCGATAATCTTTACTGCGGCCATAGATTTGGCATCCTTGGCATCAGCATCCGTAATCGGATTGTCAAAATTTAATTCTCCACCATACAGTTTTCCATGCAAATTGTTTAACGGAACTTCTGTTCCTCTCTGATCATCAGCACTGTCATAGGTCCAATGGTATGGCACTCCACCTAACATAGAATCGGATATTTCGTAATTGGGTTTTGAACTGGCACCATGCCAAACAACACTGGCATTGATATGCAGTTCATTTCCTTCTTTTGCTGTATTTTCATAGAAGGCTGCTCCGTTTTTAACTCGAATATCCGTATTAGAGGTTGGGCAGGCAGCATATCCGCCACCGGCCATACCGGCATCGTTTTCTGTGATTATAGCATTGGTTAAATACAGTTCTCCCGAGTGGAATCCCGGCCAGTTATGTCCACCATTGACATAAATACCGCCGCCACCGAAAAATCCGCCTTTGGCGGTGTTATTGGTAAAGGTGCCACCGCTGACTTTGGCCGTTGCAAAGTGTCCATCCAGACCGCCCTGCACAAACATACCGCCACCGAAATCATTAGCCGTATTACCGCTAATAGTTCCTCCTGTCATTGTCAATAATTGCGAAGCATCCAGTACTCTTGGCGCTCCAACGGATACGCCGCCGCCATTGCCTGCCGATGTATTGTTTTCTATAGTCCCTCCACTAATATGGATTTCTGATTTATACCATGTGGAAATACCACCTCCACTGGCATCTTCGTCTTTACCTTTGATGGCATGGTTGCCTTTGATGGCACCGCTTTTTACATATATTTTTGCATTGGTACCAAATATACCACCGCCCCAAACGGCAGTGTTTCCGATGATACTGCCACCATCTACTGTCACTGTTCCATCTTCTACATTAACGGCTCCACCTGCAGCCGGCGGATAAGCAGTTCGATTGGTCATTTGGTTGTTTTGCAGTGACGCTCCTTTTGCAACAGCAAGGATGCATTTGCTCCTTTTACCTTAACAAGAGAACTCTTTCCTGCTGGTGCTTTCTTTTTATTTCCGTCGATAACTATATTGTTCAGCGTCAAATTGCCGGAACCCGATACCTCCACCAGATTTTCTGTAAAGTCCGGTGCCCGGTACATGGTAATCTTATCGGGTTTTGTAAATTCCCACGTAGCCGTATCGGTTACAGGCACAGTTCCCGTTACATATACCAGTACTTTTTCATTTGATTTGGCCAGTTCTTCCGCTAATTCCTTTGCTTTATTAAAAGTTTTTACCGCTGTATTTTGGGTAAGACCATCCTTACTGTCGTTTCCGTTCTTACCATTAAGGTAAACAACTGCTGCCGTTTCTTTATGAACCACTAAATCCTTCCCCTTTACTATAACCGTTACCAGGGGATTGGTAATATCGGCAAGCGATATTTTCTTAGCCAATTCTTCGGATCCGTTATGCGCGATTACGATATCATCAACTTTTTTACCGGGATTATTAAGGTTGTCGGAATTCTCTGCCAAGGTTACTTGCAGACTTTCCTCATCACCGGTATAGGAGAATTTTTCTCCAAAGGTAAAGGGCAGTGATTTACCATCATTTAAATCTTCGTCATTATACATAGACAGCTGACTATGCATTCCATCTATCACCGTATTTTCATTGGAATAAATACGGTAATCAATGTTGATTTTATCGCCAATGGACATTTTCGCTGTTTTATCGGCATTAAATAAAGTACCTTCTATACTTACTTTTCTATCTGCCGAATTTACTAAGCTAAGATCGCCCTCTCCGGCTACACAGAAATTCCATCCATCTGTAGTAATGTCACGACCATTTAAGTCAATGGTTAGTTTCTTTTGAATCCACAGCTCGTTTACATCAACGCTTTTTTTATCACCTGCTTCATTAGTATTTATAATCTTGATGGTATCTCCAGGCTTTGCTTCTTCAACGGCCTCTGTTAATTTTTCATATTTTTTACCGTTAATTTCCGCTTCAAACGTAGGAACTTTAATGCGAACCGTTTCTTTTTCATCTACGGTGTAGCCTGCAAAATCCATGAACGCATCGGTAGGATCTTTCATTTTGGTAACATCAATATCGCTGCAGTCTTCCCCCAGGTCGGTTCTACCGTTATTAGAGTTGGTATTTTTATATACTGCGCTGTTTTCAATAATAAGCTCCTTGGCATCCACACCGGCAACGCCATACTCAGCTGATAGTTGCCATCTCCGCACATGTATTTCCTGTCAGCACACAATTTTTGTAGGTGCCATCGGTATCGGCAATACCTTGCGCAGTATTGTTCTTAAAGGTACAGTTATCAAAGGTATGATTTCCTCTACCTCCGAATGCTACCAACCGGTTCGTTCCTTCCGGCGTATTGTTATCAAAATGGCAGCCGGTAAATATCATATCATCGGCCGATCCACCCCAAATACATTGGGATTTGTTTCCGGAAATGGTAACATTGGTTAATCTTGAGGGTGTGCCGGAAGAAGTGTAGGAACTATCGACGATAGCAGCTCCGGGACCTGAACACCCGGTAATGGAAATTCCCTCCAGGTTAATGGGGGTATTGGAAATTTTAATAGCTGCCGGACTGCCGGTATATGCTGATTTAATTCCGACAATACTGCCATTTTTAATGGTTACGGCTTTTCCGCTTGCATTTATATCCACCGGAATCTTGTCTGTTCCCGAAAGAGAATGACCGCCTAAATCAATGATTACACCTTTTGTAATAGAAACGTTTTCCTTTATGTCTTTTTTCAAAAGAATGGTATCTCCTGCCCCGGCTTCATTAATGGCTTTTTGCAGGGTTTCATATTCCTTGTCACCAATGATGGCAACAACATCCTTTTTTTCACCGGCTTTGCGTAATTTGTTAGGACTTTTCTTTTGAAGTATTTTAGAGTCGTCTTTTTTATCTCCTTTTTCATCCGGTTTTTTATCCAAGCCCTTCTTGTCATCCGGCTTTTTCTCACTGTCAGCATCAGGAGTACTCTCCGGCTTTTTGTCCGGCGCTGTCTTATCACCGGTTTTGCCGGATTTATCATCGCCTGCATCTTTTTTGCCTTCCAGATTCACCTGTTTCTTAGCGTCTTTAGACGTTGCTTTTTCTGCCTTGATAGTATGGTTGGAAGCCTTTCCTGGTGCTGCAGCTACTACTTCCCCGAAAAAGCCTTTAGGAATAAAGCTCATAGTAACCATAACAATCAGCATAGCCACAAAAAGGCGGCTAATTATGGTCTGCTTTTTACTCTTTCTGTACTTCATTTTGAGCCTCTCTAGTTTAATCCAATAGTTGTCCATAGAAAAAACTCTATGTTATAAGAATTTTACATTCTACATTTTATCACAAAATCTTCACATAGTCACACTTCGGTCATAAAATTGCGAATTATTGACAAATTTCTTTGAAAATTATATATTTTCATTAGTTAGTTTCTTTTAACTCCCCCTGTATTTTTGAAAGGAGGTTTATCTTTTCTTCTTTCCCACATTCATCTATATACATTCGTAATATAAGGAGACATCTATGCTTTACAGAGAAAGAAGGTATTCTTCCATTGGTAAAACCTGTGGCTTCATTTTGTGTTTCATTCTGATTTTCACAGTCGCCTTGGGAGGAATAGAAATTGCTAATGCCCAAGTTCATGGGACAGATGATGGCGTTTCCCCTATCCCGGCCACTTCGCGAAGTTTTGCCGGTGACGGTGTCTATGAAGCCCAAGGAAAAGGTTTTGACGCTTCCGGAGCCGGTAATCTATTTACCTCCACAACAGTGTCAAACAATGCCATTACCGACATTCAAATTCTGCGCCATCGAAAATTCTTCGACAATCAACAGCAACAAGAAAAAAACTTTAACGATATGGCACAGCTGGTAATAGCAACCATTATACAGCAGCAAAAGACCACCTTTACAAAGACAGAATTGCAAAGTATTTTGGCGGATTTGCTAAAGAGCATGGGATCCATTGAAAAAAATCAATGTGTAGAAGATGCTGCCGGCATTGCAGAGTCTGTAAATAACGCCATGACGGCCGAAGCCAACAATGAAAAACAAATCTTCTTCGATCCGAAGGCCGGAAACGACGATTTTGACGGTCTCACCGGTTCCAATGCCGTTAAAACCTTTGATCGTGCAAAAAGCTTGCTGCCTAACGGCGGAAAAATCGTTTTGATGGACAAATGGACCATCAAAAAAGGAGAAACAATCCACTTGGAATCCCCATCGGGTGCCTCCATTATTTTAGAACGGCAAGCCGGCTTTTTAAAGGACATGGTAGTAGTTAACGGCACCATGACCATGAAAGACATCACAGTAGATGGCCATGGCTCTATTACCAGTGCCGGGTCGTCTATTCTCGTTTCTTCCTTTGAAAATTCCACCGGAAAGCTGATTATGGAAGATGGCGCTGTGATTCAAAACAATATTTCTCTTCACTCCGGTGCCGGCATATATGTCAGCAACGATGGCGAAGTGGAAATCAAAGGAGGAAGTATTCAAAACAATACCACCTATGACCGCGGAGGTGGCTTGTGCGTCGATTCCTGCAATGTAACTATGAGCGGCGGCACCATAAAAAACAATAAAGCATTGCTGAGTAAAGGCAATGATACCGGTAGTGGCGGCGGTATTGTCAATATCGGCTCTACGGGAAAAGGATTTATTTTAAAAGATGGTGAGGTTACCGGCAATTATGCCCAACGTAGAGGCGGTGCCATTGCCGGCTCCTATCAAATTTTCAAAATGTATGGTGGAACCATCGCCGAAAACTCCTCAGAAAACGGAAGCGGAGGAATTAGCGATGTAGGACACTATTGGAACACCACCCTATTGCTTTACGGTGGCAGCATTGAAAGAAATACCGGCAATGCCCCGGGTGTCGATCTCCATGAAGAAAATACAATGAAGTTATCCGGTGGAATTAAAGTACGAGAAAACACTGCCGGTGATGAAACGGCCAATATTTCCTGCAAAACCGTTAAAATCACTGATTCTCTCACAGGAGAAGTCCATTTTTACAACGATGACGGCACCATTGAAGGCGGAGCCGATAAAAGCGGAGATCCGATTTACAAGCTGATAAAAGAAGATGAAGAAGCCATCTTCCATGATCAAGGTCTCCGACCTGTACTTCAGGAAAGCGACAACAAAATATTTTTCCTGTCGGCGTCTGATCAGGGAATCAAAATCAACAAAGATTACATCCACATGGCGGTAGGTGATACTCTTACTCTTACAGCAAAGTCAGAACCGGAAATTCCCGGCGATACTATGAAGTGGTCTGTTGATAACGACAGTATTTTATCCATCACCCAAGATGGAAAAATCAAGGCTCTAAAAAAAGGAAGAACCACCGTCCGCGTTACCAACAGCGTTGGAAAAACAGCCACTTGCCGTGTAATTGTGGTGTCGCCAAAGCTTCCTTCGAATTTACAGCAGGGAATTTATACCGGAATTTCCAAACACGGTGGCAAAGAACATGCCATGAAAATCCAATTGTACGTTAAAAATGGCAAAATCTATGATATCCGCATTGCCAAACACAAGGAAAATATCGTCGAGAAAAAGTTTGCCGAAACCTTCATAGATGGTATTCTTCACTACTATACGTTGGATCGACCTTTCCTCAAAGGTCACAAAGATGTGTGCATCAAGGTAACCGAAGCCATTGAAGAAGCCCTAACCTCTCAGCCATACGATCCGAAACCATTGCAGACTGTATATTTAGATCCAAAAGACGGCGATGATTCCTCCTTTGGCTACAGTGAAAAAGAAGCCGTAAAAACATTTGAAAAAGCCCAATCTCTGGCTGTCGAAAAAGGAAAAGCAACGATACTGGTACTGAGTCCCATTATTATCAATGAAAAAACGACTCTCGACAGCAAGAGCAATATACGATCTATTACTCTAAAACGTCATAAAAAATCCAAAGAGGCAATGATTCAAATCCATCACGCTTCCCTTTCTTTGAAGAATATCGTTCTTGATGGAAACAAAAAAGAAGCCGGTAACTGTAAGGCTCTACTACATATTGCAAGGGATAATTCAAAAAAAGATTTCTCTGTAAATATTGAAAAAGACGTTACTTTAACCAATGCTATGGCAAAAGACGCTACCGTTATTTCCTGCAATCACCCCCTTTGCTCTGTAATCATGAAAGGTGGTAAAATCATCCGAAACGAAGCCTCTGCCGGTTCTTTAATCACCATCTCCAAAGGGGAATTTCGCATGACCGATGGGGTTATTACAAAAAACGTAACCAAAGAAGGCATCTTTAAAAATACGGCTTCCTATGGAACCGTCTCCTTTAGAGGGACACCTCGGATTACCGGCAACCAAAACAAATACCGGAAATTAAATCCGAAAAACATTTTCCTATATAAGCTGAGTCTCTGCGGACCTCTGAAAAAAGGAGCTCTCTTGGTTTTGGAAAACCCACACGCCAGTATCAAAGGTGCCAAATTCAGCACCTATGATAAAAAGGCGTATACCATTAAAAAGTCTGATTTAAAACACATTAAACACCTGCACAATTTGATGCCTAGGCTAAATAAAAAAGCCACTGTATTCTTTAGTGTAAAGGCGCCGACCATTAAAACGAAAGTTACCAAAGGAAAAGTAAAAATCTCCTGGAAAAGCGTTTCAGGCACCATTGAGTATCGCATCTATAAAAACGGAAAGCTGATAAAAAAAGTAGACGGTTCCAAGAGAAAATATACTGTCGCAATAAAACTGAGGAAAAACAAAAAAGCTACTATCAAAGTGATTGGCATAGGAAAAAACGGTAAACCATCACCGGCAACAGTAAAAAAAGTAAAAGGCAGATAACTTAAACAATCAGATTTCTCACTCTAGAAGAGACCTTCCTTTCCGGGAGGTCTCTTCTTCATCGCCACATATAAGTCCTTGCTTTTTATCATCGTATATTCAACTATATGGCTTTAGTATACACTTTTAAATTTTGGCGCAAATCTTGGTTCGATTTTCCATAAAATTTTATCTGCATTTTCTTCCGACTGTTTTTTCTGCTGTTTGCACGGTAATTATTCTTTCTATATTTGGCTATGACCGCTTTTTTATCGTTGAAGACGGTAATAGAAATATGCTGTAACGCATTAACATTCTTGCTTTTATGGTTTAGTAAATACCCGGTAACAACATAGGTAGATCCTTTTAACTCTACGCTTTCAACAGAAAACGCCAGGCGTCCTTTGGATATTTTTTTATAGTTCTTATTCACTTTAAAAGTCTTTTTATTAACAGCCGGTTTTAGTAACGAAGTATATTTGCTTTTTCTGTTTTCTTTAACTGACCGTACACGTACCTTTTTATTACCGATGCCTCTTTTTTCAATGGCAATTCTCTTGCATTTTCCCCGAAAAGCTGCCATTTTCTTTTTTCCTCCATTGCCAAAGGCAATTTCGTAGCCGGTAGCTTTCTCCACCGGAAAAACGGTAACGCTGATTCTGTTCTTATTAATTTTTGTTACCTGGGCCTGTGGTGTAGGTACTTGCGTTTCACCGGATAAATAATCCTTGTCGTTTTTTTGTGTCGCACCGGTATACATTTTCACCAACGCATTTCCATAGACAATGTTTTCCTTTGGTTCTTCCAAAGATGTAATATCGCACCAGTTGCCATGGTTAATCCCCTTCATCTTTACAAAACTTTGGTCTTTTCTAACATCCAGCTTTGTAATAGGCCATCCGAGAGGCAAATCCTTCTTTTTTACTTCTGTGGGAATAAAATACACAGTTTTCCCGTTATCAGTAAAGGATGTTTTTACTGAAATCATGCATTTTTGTCCCTTTGTCAAAACTAAATGACGTTGCAGTTTCAAAGTATGAAAACCGGCATATTTTGGTCTGAATCTTTGGGAGAAAACCTTGTTCCCCGGCTTTCCGTTATTTCCAATAGGATATATGGAAATCTCCACTTTGGAGTCAGCTGCCGGCGTATACGTACCAATGGCATTGATTCGTTCTTTACTTCTTGCTGTAAATACATTGGCGGATTCCACCGGCGTATCACTGCCGCAAAGGACATCTCCGGTACCAAGACCATCGTATTGGTATATGTTCTTTTCTTCTTTGACAGGATAAGCGGCTTCATAAGACGTATAGTCCATAATGGTTTTGTCAAAATAGGAAATATAAATATATCCGTCCTTGCCTTCTTTCTTCCCCCAGCTGTTTTTTTACAATCCAGGCACCGTCGCCTTGAGGGATGTTGCCGCTGCCATCATTAAATTTTTCTTTAGCAAAACCATCATCCCAACCGACAATGGTAACGGCGTGGTTTGCCAACAAACTATCATCCCAGCAATAATATCCGGCATAGGCAGTATTCATAAAGGGACCGGTAGTATCGGTATTGCGATCATAAGCATGATACACCGTATAAATGGCACCGGATGCTATGATTGCTTCTTTAATTTGTCTCCTGGCACCGGGAATATATGAATCCAGCTTTTTAGTGGTGCCGTTAAAAGAAAATTTTGCTGTTTCCGGCAAATAATTTGCCGAACGCATGGCAACTTGGCGTAGCGTTCTCCTGGCCCCATCAGCCTCGTCAGCGCCACCCATCATGGCTTTTTCTTTCTTGTATGGACAATTGGCTTCATATACAGCACCATAACCCCGTGCCATGGAAAACATCGAGGTATCCACTAATCCGCCACGGTTATAGATATCCGGTTCTCCAATGTATTCCCGCCGGTCATTCCCGGCATACATGCTGGGATCTTTTACTCCCGGCTCTACACACTGGTAAGCATACCAAGCCAAATGCCGCTCCGAAAGATTCGGGTCGCCGGTGGTCATGTTCTTTTTTAGCATGTTTGATTCCATGGAGGCCAGAGCTGCATGAGCCCAACACGTCCCATAGGCTCCCTGGTCTTTGACAGAAGTGGATAACCCCTTTTCCGCTAAATTATAATAATGAGGGATTCCGCTGCGGTACCGTGATTGTTCCTCCGGTTTTAAAATTTCAGGGTGGTTATACATAAATGTTCCATAATGATCATCGTAGGAGATTTTCCCCAACTCCCGTACATAACTGTTAAAAGACACCTTTTTAGCCTTTGCTACAATATTTTCCGGAAAAGGCGACACTACCATGGCTATTACAAATATCATTGCCTTGACGATGGACAGGATTCTTTTTCCCTCTGCTGGTTTTTCTGTTTTCATCTTTTATAAATCCTCTGTACTATATACTTTTCTTTCATCTTTTCTTGAACTTCCCGCTGCGGATTTCCTTTTTAAACGTTTTCTTTATTTTTTTGACAATAGTCTTTTCTCCATAAATGCGCTTTCCCTTTGCTACTACATAGGAATGTATTTCTATCTTTTTTGTAGACGCATTTGCATTTTTTACAGTGACAAAGGTCTTCTTTGGGTTTTCGACATAAACCTTCTTTCCCTTTTTATGTTTACCATCAAATAGCACAATGCAATACCCGGCCGCATACGGTTGCCTTTGCCAGTTCAAGATTAGTATTCTGGTGGTCTTGACCTTCTTGTTGATTTTTCTCTTCCCTTTTTTATATTTCCTGTAGTGGGTTTTTGTCAGTAATGTGGCAGAAACGCCTTTTATCTTTGTCGGTACAATAACAAAATTTTTCTTGGCAATCCCTTTGTATTCTCCTCTTCCTTTAATTTCTACTTGGCCAATGCCGGGACGTTTGTTATTCTCGTATTGTAAAACATAGTCTTTCTTTTCTTCCAACATTTTGCCGCCTACCTGTACCTCTACCTTTGGCATTACAGGTTTTCCCCGGTATATTGCCGGTGCAATGTCCCGTATATTTTCATTATTGAGAATTTGTTTTTCCCGTATCGTATATTCCTTTGTAACACGTCCGGAGTAATTTCCTTTCCCTTCCACGATGACTTGGTATATGCCCGGCTTCTTTACGTTTTCAGGATACACAAGACTATACTCTGTTTCTGTCAGCTTTTTACCATTGCATGTTACTGTCACAGCCGGATAAAAATTCTCAGAGCTTTCCAGGGCTTCATTTGTCTTCGTAAACGAAACGTTCTCATTTGTAAGAATGGCGGGGGTAATGGTAAAAGAAGTTTTTACTTCGCCGTGGTATTTACCCTTGCCGGTACAAATCACCTGCGCCGTACCAACGTTACTGTTGTTAGAATAAGCAATTTGGTAATCAACATCCTTTTCCAGCGGTCTATCTTGGCCTTCCATAGTAAGGGTTATAGCAGGTTCGATGGCATCCCCTGTATAAGTCTGATCCGGAATCGTTGAGATAACCGCTTTTCCCAAATCAGACAACGTTTTCTTTCCCCAAACGGCGTACAGTACCGTATAGTGACCAATATATGTCTCTTGGTTAACATCCGATTCCTCTGCATCTTTTGTAGTGGCTCAACCTTTAAACTGAAATCCCTGCCGTGTAGGTTCCGTAGCTGGAATTTTATCTTGTAATCTCCCTATCATAAGCAGCTGCTGTGGTCCACCGATACCTCCGTTAGGAGCAAAATACACCGGGCATAACGGATACCCGACAAATTCCTTCCATACCGGCCAAACAGTGGTATCTTTATCAAAGGTAGAAGAAGCAAACACATTGGATGTATTGCTGTTAGGCTTCGTACTCCAGCCAACTAAATCCATCTCTTGTTCATCATAATCACCTTGTTCCACTTTATGGAGTCCTTTTGTAGGGAACAGTAGATCAAGTGGTGTGTCAACCGGAACTTGCACTTTAATGTCACTGCCCTTGGCACCATCTTTTTTAAATGTAATCGTAACAGTCCGAGGCGCATCCTCTGCACAAGCAACAGATGTCATAAGTGATGAACTTTGAAAAATCATACTTAATATCAATACCCATACCAAAATCCAGGAAATATTCTTCCTGTCAAATATTCCTCTTACCTCCCGGGCTTTGCAGCCGCTGTCTGCTAATCGACTCATGTTTGTCCTCCCATATGTAATTGTGAAAATAGCTTGTAGGGGATAGTTTTAGACATTTAAAGACTTGACATGCCATGATAACACCTTTTTTAATTCATGGCATTTTATGTTGTATATAACGAATTAGCTTTCACTAATGTATATTATCTGTCTCTTATACACATCTGACGCTGCCGACGAAGCTAGAAGTGT
>CAUTYX010000019.1:0-26249 GCA_963542695.1 uncultured Eubacteriales bacterium | reverse complement strand
TGTATCGATTTACAAAAATCACCGGCAAGTCTAATGCCTACCGGTGATTTGTCTACGCTTTTGCAGAATACTATTGCTCCGGCTTATTCTTGTTCAGCCAGCTTTTTGTAACCTGCATATTTATCCAAAGCATCCTGCTCTGTCTTTGCAAAGAGTGCTTCGGCAGTATCCGGGAATGCCTTTGCCAAGGAAGCGTATCTTACCTGGTTCATAATGAAGTCTCTGAAACCACCCTTTGGTTCTTTGCTGTCCAAAGTGAATGGATTCTTGCCTTCTTCTTTGCGTTCCGGACTGTATCTGTACAACTGCCAGTATCCACAATCCACAGCGTCTTTGACGTTCTCCTGTGTTTTGCCCATGCCCTTCTTCAGACCGTGGTTGATACAAGGAGCATAGCACATAATCAGAGATGGTCCCTTGTGTGCTTCGGCTTCTCTAATGGCCTTGAGGAACTGGTTCTTGTCGGCACCCATTCCAACCTGTGCAACGTATACGTATCCGTAGCTCATGGCCATCATGCCAAGGTCTTTCTTCTTGGTCTTTTTACCGCTGGCAGCAAACTGAGCAATGGCAGCAGTCGGAGTAGCCTTGGAAGCCTGTCCACCGGTGTTGGAGTATACTTCTGTATCAAATACCAGTACATTGATATCTTCTCCGCTGGCCAAAACATGATCCAATCCACCATAACCAATATCATAGGACCAACCGTCTCCACCAAGAGCCCATACAGACTTCTTAACAAGATGGTCTTTCTTTTCTAATACTTCATCGACGATTTTCTTTTCGTCTCCGGCAAAGTTACCGGCTTCCAAAGCGGCTACAACAGCTTCGGCACGAGCTCTGGTATCTTCTCCATCGTACATTTTTTCTACCCACTGAGCAGCGGCTTCCTTAGCCTTTGCATCAGATGTAGATGCTGCCAGCTGAGTCAGCAAGTCGCCAAGTCTTTCTCTCTGCTGTCTAACACCAACAGCCATACCAAGACCGTATTCCGCATTGTCCTCAAAGAGGGAGTTAGCCCAGGAAGGACCTCTGCCGTTGGCGTCCTTGGTGTACGGCATAGATGGAGCACTGGCACCCCAAATGGAAGAACAACCTGTTGCATTGGCAATCATCATACGATCACCAAAGAGCTGTGTAATAACCTTAATATATGGTGTTTCACCACAACCTGCGCAAGCTCCGGAGAATTCGATGTACGGCTGGGCAAACTGACTTCCTTTGACAGATGTCTTGTCAACGGCTTCTTCCTTAACAGAAACGCTCATGGCGAAATCCCAGTTTTCTGCCTGTGTTCTGTCTTCATCATCGTAACGTTTCATTACCAGCGGATCGCCTTTGCCCTTCATCGGACAAATATCTGCACAGTTACCGCATCCTAGGCAGTCCAGCTCATCAACCTGCATTCTGTACTGCAGGCCGTCAAGACCTTTGCCTTTAGCAGCCAAGGTTTCAAATGCTGCCGGTGCTGCTGCCTTTTCTTCTTCTGTTACCAGAACCGGTCTAATAGCAGAGTGCGGACAAACGAAGGAGCACTGGTTACATTGAATACAAGTTGCCGGATTCCATTCCGGAACGTGTACAGCGACGCCTCTCTTTTCATAAGCAGCTGTACCGGATGGGAATGTACCGTCTTCTACACCCTTAAAGATGCTGGTCGGAAGAGTGTCACCCTTTTGCGCATTCATTGGCTGCAGAACATTGGTAACAAAGTCAGGAACTTCCTTCTTTTCTACTGCTTCGTTTGTAGCATTGGCCCAATCTGCCGGATACTCTACCTTAACGGCACCGGAGATACCTCTGTCAACAGCTTCGTAGTTCATGTTGACAACCTTCTCTCCCTTTTTGCCATAGGTCTTCAAAATGGAGTCTTTCAGGTATTTCACAGCATCTTCCTGTGGAATTACCTTGGACAGGTTAAAGAATGCAGACTGCATAATCATATTGATTCTGTTGCCCAGCCCGATTTCTTCACCAATTGCAGTACCGTTGATAATGTAGAAATTGATGTCGTTTTCCACAATGTATCTCTTCATATGAGCCGGCAGGTGATGGCCAACTTCCTCCGGTGTCCATGCACAATTCAAAAGGAAGGTACCGCCTTTTTTCAGTCCATCCAAAACATCGTATGTCTTAACGTATGCCTGGTTATGACAGGCAATAAAGTCAGCTTCGGTAACCAGGTATGTAGACTGAATCTTGTTCTTACCGAAACGCAAGTGGGATACGGTAATTCCGCCGGACTTTTTGGAGTCATAGCTAAAGTATCCTTGAGCATACATATCTGTATGGTCACCGATAATCTTAATGGCCTGTTTGTTGGCACCAACGGTACCATCAGAACCAAGACCCCAGAATTTACATCTAACAGTACCTTCCGGTTCTGTTGTAATGTTTTCTGTAACGAGAGATGTTCCACCAAGGTCATCTTCAATACCGATGGTAAAGTGATTCTTTGGTGCCTCCTGTGCCAAGTTCTTGTATACAGCTGCAATCTGCCCCGGTGTTGTATCTTTGGACCCCAGTCCATATCTTCCGGCAAAAATTTCAGGAACGTCTGCAAGACCCTGGTACATTGTCTTTACATCCATATACAGAGGATCTCCAAGAGCACCCGGTTCCATGGTTCTGTCAAGAACAGCGATTTTCTTTGCTGTCTTTGGAATTACACTCATGATAGCTTCCGGAGACCATGGACGATATAGTCTGACTTTAACCAAACCAAGCTTTTCGCCTTGTTTGTTCAGTGTGTTGATTGTTTCTTCGATGGTTTCACATACAGAACCCATAGCAATAATAACTCTGTCGGCATCTTTGGCTCCAACGTAGTCAAACAATTTATAGCCACGACCTGTCAGTTTTTCGATTTCATCCATGTAGTTTTGTACTACTTCCGGAATATCGTTGTACTTAACAGCACCGGCCTGTCTGGCCTGGAAGAAGATGTCCGGATTCTGAGCGGTTCCTCTAATCTGTGGATGTTCCGGATTCAGTGCGTGCTCTCTGAATCTCTTTACGGCATCCATATCTACGATTTCAGCCAAATCATCGTAATCGATGGTTTCAATCTTTTGAATTTCATGGGATGTTCTGAATCCATCAAAGAAGTGAAGGAATGGAACGCTTCCCTTAATGGTTGACAAGTGAGCAACAGCTCCCAGATCCATAACTTCCTGTACAGAGGAAGCACACAACATGGCAAATCCTGTCTGTCTGGTGGCCATAACATCAGAGTGGTCACCGAAGATACATAGAGCGTGAGTGGCCAAAGTTCTAGCTGTAACATGAAATACGCAAGGCAAAAATTCACCGGCGATTTTGTACATGTTAGGAATCATCAACAGCAACCCTTGCGAAGCGGTGTATGTAGTGGTCAATGCGCCGGAAGCCAGTGATCCGTGTACAGTACCGGATGCGCCACCTTCAGACTGCATTTCTACAACCTTTACTTCCTGACCGAAGATATTCTTCTGGCCATGGGCTGACATTTCATCAACATGCTCAGCCATAGGGGAACTCGGCGTAATAGGATAAATAGCTGCAACATCGGTAAATGCGTATGAGATATACCCTGCTGCACTATTTCCATCCATGGTTTTCATTTGTTTCTTAGACATCATATCCTCCATGTTTGAAAACAATAATTATTCAACATCAAATTACCATTTATTTTATAAAAATAAATAACCTGTGTCAATGATACCAAGGGGAAACTCCCCCCTTCGTGATTCCATTTCAGAATGTTATGTATACAGAATACAACTATCCTGCAAGCTTTCCAAAAAGGCTGAAGGTTTTGGTTTCTGTAATCTCTACCAAAACCATTTTTCCCGGTTCGATAGGCTCCTTGCTATAGAAATTCACCTGTTTAAAACCATCGGTTCTGCCTGTCATGGTAGTAGCATCATTTTTACTTGCACCGTCTACCAGCACCTCCACGACTCTGCCCATATATTCTCTGTTTTTTGCCAAGGAACTCTCGTTGATGACATCTACCAATCGATCAAAGCGCCGGTGTTTCACTTCTTCCGGAACCTGATCCAGGTAAGAAGCCGCCGGTGTCCCCTTTCGAATAGAATAAATAAAGGTAAAGGCCGAATCATACTGGACTTTGCGACACAATTCCAAGGTTTCCTCAAAATCCTCTTCCGTCTCTCCGGGAAATCCGGTAATAATATCTGTACTAATAGTTATGTCCGGTCTTGCTTGACGTAATTTGGCAATCAGTTGTAAATAATCAGCTGCGGTATAATGCCGGTTCATTTTTTGTAAAACCTTATCACTGCCGGATTGTACCGGTAGATGGATGTTCCCACAGAGTTTATCCACATCTTGATACACCTGAATTAACTCATCAGACAAATCCTTTGGATGGGAAGTCATAAAACGAATTCGCTCCAGAGCTTTAATGTCTGCCACTTGGCGCAGCAGTTGTGCAAAGCTGATTTCCTCACCGTTTTTTCCTTGGCCTTTGTAAGAATTTACGTTTTGACCCAGTAATGTCACTTCTTTTACACCGTCTTCTACCAGTTGGCGAATCTCTGCAACGATGTACTCCGGTCGGCGACTCCGCTCACGACCTCTTGTATAGGGAACAATGCAATAAGTACAAAAGTTATTGCACCCTTGCATAATATTTACAAAGGCTTTGTGTTTGTATAATCGCCGGGAAGGAAGATCTTCTACTATGGCTCCGCCTTCGGGCCAAATATCAATTTGCCGTTGTTTTTCCTCTACTACTTTCTGAATCAAAGCCGGAAAAGTATGGAGATTGTGAGTCCCAAAGACCACATCTACCCAAGGGAACTTTTCTTTTACCCGGTCAATAATATGCTGTTGCTGCATCATGCAGCCGCAAACACAGACTACAAAATCATCTCTGTTTTCCCGTATTTTTTTCAATTGCCCCAAGGTACCGAAAAACCGTTCATCGGCGTGTTCCCGGACGCTGCAAGTGTTGATAATGGCTATATTGGCCTCATCTCTATTGTCGTTACTTTCATAACCCATTTCCGTAAGCATCCCGGCCAGTGTTTCCGAATCCCTTTCATTCATCTGGCACCCAAAGGTCTGTATGTGAAACGTCTTACTCTTGTTCATGTTTTCTTTCTCTTCCCATTAGTAGGGGCTCTGCTTCTTTGGCAGTGATTTCCCCTTGTATTATTTGATAAATGGCATGGGTAATAGGCATCTCTACGCCAACCTTTTTGGAAAGGTCATAGGCAGCCTCGGTGGTGGCCATACCTTCTACTACCATACCGATTTTTTCTGTTGCTTCTGCCGGAGGAGTGCCTTCGCCAATCATAATACCGCAGCGACGGTTCCGGGAATGCATACTGGTGCAGGTAACAATCAAATCTCCAATACCGGCCAATCCCGATAAAGTATTGGGGTCAGCACCCAGCTCCATACCCAGCCTCTTGATTTCCACCAGACCTCTTGTCATCAATGCCGCTTTGGCATTGTCGCCATATCCCATTCCATCTGAGATACCGGCTCCAAGAGCAATAATATTCTTTAAGGAACCGCCTAGTTCCATACCGGTAATATCATCACTGGTATAAACTCTAAATTTATCAGTAATAAATATATCTTGTACATACTCTGCCAGCTGTCTGTCTCTGGCGCCTACGGCAACCGTAGTAGGAAGCCTCTTTCCAACTTCCTCTGCATGAGACGGACCGGAAAGAACCACATACTTTGCATCAGGCTTTATTTCAAAAGCAATTTCCGACATTCTCTTTAAAGAACCTTTTTCGATACCTTTTGCTACATTGACAATAACGGCATCCTTTGGAATATATTTTAAGGCACTGGTAAAAGCGGCACGGAAATGCTGCGCCGGCGCCGAAAACAGTGTTACATCAGCATCTTCCAAGGCTTCTCTATCGGTGTCAACGGCAACCAGCTTTTCCGGAAAGCTGACACCCGGCAAGTACCGTATATTTTCCTTAGATTCCTGCAGAGAACGCAAATGTTCTTTGTCAAGGTCCCAAATTTTTACTTGGTGCCCCTTGGCTGCCAATGTCACTGCAAGGGCTGTTCCCCAGCTTCCTGCACCGATTACTCCTATGTTCTTCATTTGTCTTCTCCCTTCTTTGCGTGACCAAAGCTAATCACTGGTTCCTCGCCTTTTATAACACGTACAATATTTGTACGATGTTTAAACAAAACAATAATGCCCAGACACAAGCCATCTAAAAAGAAAGCAGGCATAAATATATAGCTGATAATCGGAAGACCCACACAACCGACAAAGGAACCTACCGACATACGACGGCTAATAAGGACGCCGGCAATAACAACGGCCAGTTCTCCAAAGCCGACAACAGGATGGAGCATTGCCAGCGCTCCAAACGCAGTCGCAACACCCTTTCCTCCCTTGAACTTTAATACAACAGGCCAAATGTGACCCAAGACCACCGGCATCACCACCATCATAGCAAGAAAATCCCCGCCGATGATTCGTGCCAGTAAAACAGTCACTGCCCCTTTACAGACATCTACCGCTAAGGTTCCAACAGCCGCCTTTACCCCTAAGGTTCTTGCCACATTGGTGGTGCCGGCATTGCCGCTTCCCTCTTTTTTTATATCCACTCCCATGGCTCTGCCAATAAGCGTAGCCGGGGAAATATTGCCGATAAAATATGCCGCCACAATGGCTCCCAGTATCACCAGGTAAAATCCGGTCATACTGTGATTCCATAGCAATGATCCCAGGAAATTATCTTCCTTGGCAAGACCGCTAAAAAAATCCCCAGAAATCGCACTAAAAAGAAAATTAAACATCTTCCTTTTCCCCCTTCTCCCGGAATACAAATTTAATGGAGGTTCCATCAAACCCGAAGGCTTCCCGAATTTTGTTTTCCAAATATCTGGAATAGGAGAAATGCACCAGCTTGCGATCGTTAATTTTAAAGGAAAACAGCGGTGGTTTTACCCCTACCTGCGACACATAGTACACCTTCATTCTCCGGCCTTTGTCCGCCGGCGGCATCTTCATCATAATGGCATCGGAAATCAAGCTGTTTAACTTTCCGGTAGGAATACGCATGGCTCTATTTTCCGATACGACTCTTGCCATTCCCAGTACCTGATCTACCCGCTGATGGTCTTTGACGGAAATAAAAACAGAAGGCGCATAGGACATAAAGGTCAATTCTCTTGCAATGCGGCGCCGGAAATCGGCCATGGTGTTGGTTTCTTTTTGCAGTAAATCCCACTTATTGACGACCACCACAATTCCCTTCCCGGATTCATGGGCAAGACCGGCAATTTTCTTGTCTTGTTCTGTAATACCTTCCTTAGCATCAATCATTACAAGGCAGACATCACATCGTTCGATGGCAGCTACTGCACGAATAACACTGTACTTTTCCAGGTTTTCACTGATTTTATTCTTTCGCCGAATGCCGGCTGTATCTACCAGGGTATAATGTATGCCGTCTTTTTCGAAATCCGTATCAATAGAGTCTCTGGTGGTGCCGGCAATGTCCGATACAATCACCCTCTTTTCACCAAGAAGCTCATTAATTAAAGAAGATTTCCCTACATTTGGTTTTCCGATAACCGCAATGCTGATACGATCTTCATCCTCTTCTTGCTGCTGAATTGGTAAATACTCCACAATAACGTCCAGCAAGTCACCGAGTCCAAGCATATTGGCAGAAGATATAGCATGGGGTTCTCCTAGACCCAGTTCGTAAAAATCATAAAAATCTTCCGGCAAATCTTTTTTATCTACCTTATTGACAGCCAAAACAACTCGGTCAGAATGGCGACGAAGCAGCTCCGCCACTTCTCTATCGGAAGTGGTCAGCCCCTCTTTTCCATCTACCAGCATCAATACACAATCTGCAGAATCCATAGCGATTTGTGCCTGCTCCCGCATCTGTGCCGGAATGACTTCTTGACTGGCCGGTTCAATACCGCCGGTATCGATGATGGCAAAATCCACACCGTTCCACTCTGCCTCCGCATAGATACGGTCACGCGTTACGCCCGGCGTATCCTCTACAATAGCCACACGTCTGCCGACAATTCTATTAAAAAACGTGGATTTTCCCACATTGGGCCGTCCTACTACAGCCAATACAGGTTTACTCATCGAAAATTCCTCCTACAAAATCTTCCGGCACGAAGGCTTCCAGATCCTCAATCCCTTCTCCAAGACCTACGAATTTAACAGGTACATCAAATTCATCGGCAATGGTTACAACGATACCACCTTTGGCCGTACCATCCAGTTTGGTTAATACCACGCCTGTTATCTCTGCGACTTCACTAAATTCTTTCACTTGGGAAACGGCATTTTTTCCGGTAGTAGCATCCAGTACCAACAAAGTTTCTCTGCCAGCTTCCGGAAATTCTCTTGTGATAACCTTGTTCATCTTTTCTAATTCCTGCATCAAATTCCGCTTGTTTTGCAGGCGACCGGCCGTATCACAAATCAGCACATCGACAGCTCTTGATTTTGCTGCTTGGCAAGCGTCAAACAACACTGCAGACGGATCCGCTCCTTCTTGATGGCTAATGACCGGCACATTATTTCGTTCCCCCCAAATTTGCAGCTGCTCTGAGGCGGCTGCACGGAAAGTATCGGCTGCTGCCAGCAATACGGAACGCCCTTCTTTTTGGTATCGATGAGCCAATTTCCCAATAGTCGTAGTCTTCCCTCCTCCATTGATTCCGATCATCAATATAACCAAGGGGTATTCTTTGGACATGCTAAGAGCCGATCCCTTGTCCACCATAGCTGCAAGAATTTTTTGCAGTATGGATTTAACCGTTGCCGTCTTTTTAATGTGTTCCCTTTCTACCGTCAACCGCATGCGCTCCATAATACGCATGGTAGTCTCCATTCCCATATCGGAGGTAATCAGAATTTCTTCCAATTCGTCCATAAAATCTTCTGTAATTTCATCAGTGGCAGAAATAGCCTGACTCAACCGCTGTGATAATTTCCCAAAGAAAGACTTCTTTTTTCCCTGCTCCATGTTGTTCCCTTTCTGATTTTATGCCGGATCTTCCATACGCAGTGAATATACCCTGGAAACACCACTTTCCGGCATGGTGATACCATACATAGTATCGGCATGTTCCATAGTGGCTTTCTGGTGGGTAATCAAGGTAAACTGCACACCGGAAAAATTCCGAACGTATCTTCCGAAAATGTTTAAATTGCTGTCATCCAACGCTGCTTCAATTTCATCCAATATACAGCACGGTGTCGGTTTTGTTTTCAAAACCGCAAACATCAATGCGATGGCTGTCATGGTTTTTTCGCCACCGGAAAGCAGATTGATACTCTTTAATTGTTTCCCCGGGGGCTGAGCAGTGATTTCAATATCAGAACCGAAGGGATCGACCGGATCTGTCAATACAATTCTGGCATGACCACCGCCATACAGTTCCCGGTATACCCTTTCGAAATTTTCTACAATCTGATCAAAACTGGTTTTAAACTTTCGTTTAATAATCTTATCAATATCCTGAATAATATCCTGCAATTCCTTTTGGGATTGCAATATATCCTGCCGCTGACCGGCAAGGAATTCATACCGCTCATTGACGTTTTTATATTCCTCAATGGAGCTAAGACTAATGTCCCCCAGTTCCCGAATTTCTTTTTTCAGCTGCCGATTCTCCTTTACTGCCGCATTGACCGCAAAGTCCTCTTTTCGATATTCCAGAGCCTGCATATAGGAGATGTCAAATTCTTCCCATAGTTTATTTCTTGCATTTTCCAGTTGTGTCTCCAGTCTTGCTTGCTGAATTCCCATCTCCGTATGCTGCCCGGCTAATTTTTCAATAGTAACATCCATTCTTTCCTTGGACGCTCGTGCCTCTTCATAACTGGAAACCAATTCTTTTTTTTCACCGGTAAGATCACTAAGATATACACGCAAATGGTCTTGCTCTTCTCGAATTTCTCCCAGCGATATCGTTTCCTGCTCCAATAAATTTCCTACCGAAGCCATGTCCTCTTCCAGCTTTTGTATTTGCCGGCGACGATTTTCCATATTGTTTTTGCAGGAAGATATCACTTCTCTAGCTCTGGCAGTGGCATCATCGAGTCTGGTTTTTTCACCCATGGCATTGCCCAATTGAATCCGCAGCCCGGTAATTTCTTCCTTATCACCGGCCGTTGTTGTCTCTTGCTGCCTCATTTTATCAAGGTCGCTTTCCAGGGTCGTTTCAAGGTCAATTTTTTCCTTTTCTGCCTGTCTAATACGACTTTCCAGTTGGTTCAATTCCTCTTTTGATTCTTGCTGTTGTCTTCCAATGTCATCCAGTTCTCGCTGCCACTGTTGGCTGGCCGCCTCCCCTTCTTCCACTGTGGATTCAAAGAAGGCAATTTCGTTGGATTTAGCAAGAAGCTGTTGCTGCAGCATAGAGGCTTTTTCACGCCATGTATTGATTTCTTCTTGCAGCGTTTCTTGTTTCTTTTGCTGCTGTATTTGCTGCTGCTGTATTTCCGCTTCTTGTCGCCCTAAGGTCTCCACCTTCTGCTGCAAAGCAGTTAATTCTGCCTTCCGTTCGAAAATATGGGCGGATTTTCGCTTAAAGCGACCACCGGTAATGGCTCCGCTTTGGCTGATGATTTCTCCATCCAATGTAACAATTCTAAAGGAGCGAGAAATCTTTGCCATGGCAACGGCTTTGTCAATAGTTTCTGCAATAACAACATTACCAAGAAGATACTGGACAATTTTGGCGTATTTTTCCAGGTAGGTGACACACTGGCTACCGTATCCCAAGAAGCCGTCTGCCTTTTCCAGCTGTTGGTTGCCACTGTATTTCCGCGGCTGTAAAGATGCCAATGGCAGGAAAGTAGCTCTGCCAGCCTGGTTCTTTTTCAGCAAATCCACGCCTTGTCGAGCTACTTTGTCATCTTGGCATACCAAATTTTGCATAGCACCGCCAAGAGCCGTTTCGATGGCTATTTCCATTCCCTTTGGAACTTGCAACAGCTGGGCTACAACGCCATCCATACCATCCATGTTCTGTTTCATGATAAATCGAACGGCAGCATTGAAACCTTCGTAATTGGCCTCCATTTCTTCCATAGCTCGCAGGCGACCGGACAAGTTTCCTTTTTCTACACGAATGGACTCCAGCTGCTGCTGCATATGGCTACTTTCTTCTGCCAAAGCATTTCGCCGCTGTTGGCTTTCTTCCAAAGACTGTTGGACTTCCATTTCATCGGATTGCAACTGTTCTTTTTCCTCTACGGCTTTTGTATATAAAGTCTTTGTTTCCTGCAAACCCTCTTCTCTGCCTTGCTTTTGCAAAAGAAGTTGTTGCCGGCGATTTTCTAAAGTCTGCTGCAAAGCCAACAAGCCCTGCTTTTCCACACGGCTTTCTCCCGTTTTCTGCTGCAACTGAATCAAGGTATTTTGCTTGTCGTTAAGGGATGTTCTGTGGGCTTCCTCTTCTTGCTGTCTTCTTTCAAAGGCTACGATCTTTTCTTCCAACTGTTGCTGTAATGCATCGGTTTTCTCCGTCCACTCTTTTTGATGCCGGAAAGCCTCACGAGAGTTTTCTTCTTCTCTGTCCATGGTTTCCCTTAACTGAACAATTTCTTCCTCAAGACGCTGTTTGTCCTTTTCTTGGGATTCCATCTTTTGTTTGTTCAATTCAAAAGCACTGGTTTCCCGATGCTCCCTTTGCGTCAATGCCACTTGCTGGCTACGGGCTTCTTCTAACAATCGGTCCAGTTCTTTGCGCCGTTCTTCTTCCTCTCTAAGAAAATCTCCATCTTTATGACTTTGGTCACGCAATTCATCCAGCTGCTGGCCGGTTTCCATAATGTCATCTTTTAGGTACTCATATTTCAACTCCAAGTCATCAATATGGCGAAGGGTAATATTTACCTCCAGCTCTTTATGACGATCCCGCAGCTCCAAATAGCGACTGGCTTTTTTCGATTCCTTTTCCAGACCGGGGAGTCGATCCTCCAGCTCGCCGATAATATCATTGACACGTTCCACGTTGGCATCAGTGGAAACCAGTTTGCGCTGAGCTTCCTCTTTCTTGCTGCGATAGGTAACGATACCGGCTGTCTCTTCCAGGATTTCCCGAATACTCTCGGTATTACTGCTGATAATGTCTGAAATTTTTCCCTGTCCGATAATGGAATAACCTTCAACGCCAATTCCGGTATCCATTAAAAGACTCCGCACATCTTTCATGCGGCATCGATTGTTGTTAATTAAATATTCGCTTTCTCCGGATCTATACATACGGCGGGTAATGGCTACCTCGTTGTACTCTACTGCCAACTGCTGATCCGTATTATCCAGTACCAGCGTTACCTCTGCCATGCCTCGAGAACGACGATTGGCCGTTCCGGCAAAGATAACATCTTCCATTTTGTCGCCTCGCAAAGCGCGGGCACTTTGGGCTCCCAAAACCCACCTAATGGCATCGCATATGTTGCTTTTGCCACTGCCATTAGGGCCTACGACACAGGTAATTCCCCGATCGAAATCGATGGTTACCGGGTCTGCAAAAGATTTAAATCCATGAATTTCCAGTCGTTTAAAGAACATTATTTTCTCTCCGTGCCACAGCTTCCTTTGCCGCCTGTTGCTGGGCTTCTTTTTTGCTGCGTCCTTCCCCGCTGCCACAAACTATTCCGTCAATAAGGACATCCACATAAAAGACTTTCCGGTGATCGGGTCCGGTCTCGCCTGTAATTACATATTGAATGTCGGCTATTTGATCTTGCTGAATCATCTCTTGCAATTGGCTCTTGTAATCGCTATGCAGCTTTCCCTTGGCGGCTGCATCCATGCGTTTTTGAAACAGCTGTAGTACCACTTTTTTGGTGCCTTCGTATCCTGTGTCTAGAAAAACAGCACCGATAATGGCTTCCATGGCATCGGCCAGTACTGATTTTCTCTGCCGGCCTCCGGTTTGTTCCTCTCCTTTTCCAAGAAGCAACAGCGAACCGATGTCCAGTTCCTTTGCCACTGCTTCTAAGGAGCTCTCACAAACAATCAATGCCCGTAATTTCGTTAAATATCCCTCTTCCTTTTGGGGACCCATTTGGTATAAGGCCTCTCCAATAATGGCATCAAAAAACGCGTCTCCCAAAAACTCCAGTCGCTCATTACACCGACTCCGAGGCAAATGATGCTCCTTGGTATAGGAGCTGTGGGTAAGGGCTTCTTTTAACAAGTTGTCATCCGTAAAAGTATACCCTATTTTTTCTTGGATATCATTCTTCCAATTCACTGTTGACAATCTCCTCAATATTCACTACTGATTGCTGAATTTTATCCACTACTTTACCTTCAATATATGGGATGCTCTTAATAATGGTATTTTTTACGGCGTTGGCATTGGAAGAACCATGCATTTTTACAATGGCTCCCTTGACACCTAAAATGGGAGCGCCACCATATTCCGAGTAGTCGAATTCCGTCTTTAATCCTTGCAGCTTTTCCTTCAACATTAGAGCTCCCAGTTTGGCACGGGTTCCCTCTGTAAATCTTTTTTTCAAAAGCTGCAAGATGTGCAATGCAAACCCTTCTGTCAGCTTTAAAATCACATTTCCTGTAAAGCCATCGCAAACAATTACATCGCAAACGCCTCCCGGCAATTCCCTTGCTTCTACGTTACCAATAAAATTGAGACCGCTGCGGCCTAATAATTCATAGGCAGCCTTTGTGAGAGTAGACCCTTTATTTTCTTCTACGCCCAAATTAACCAAGCCTACAGCCGGCTCTTTCCGGTTCCATACTTTCTCTGCATAGATGCTTCCCATCATAGCAAATTCCAGCAAATTACTCGGTTTGCATTCCGAATTGGCACCGGCATCTACCAGCAATTGAGGAGAGCCTCCCAGTACCGGATACACAGAGGCAATGGCCGGTCTGTCAATACCTTGAATGCGGCCTAATATAAACAATCCTCCAGCCATTAAGGCGCCGGAATTTCCGGCAGAAACAAAAACATCGCCTTTCCCGGATTTAACCATATTGATACCTTTTACCATAGAAGAGTCCTTTTTGGAGCGCACCGCTTTTACCGGGGCGTCTTCCATGCCGATTACTTCTCTGGCATCCACCACTGTCAATTGCTCCTTATTATATCGGTATTTTTCCAGCTCCTCATACAGCATTTCCTCTTTACCTACCAGACAGACTTGATACTGATCAGGCAACAACTTTACTGCTTCTACAGCACCTTCTACCACTACCGCCGGAGCATGATCTCCGCCCATACCATCAACAATGATTTTCATGTTTTCTCTCCTAACACGCTCTATCTATAGTTCCATCGGTTGTGTTAATACCTTCAACCGATTTCTAACAACACTTAATTCTACCGGCAAGGCAATATCCTTTTCCCCGTCAATGGCCACGGTAATATTTTCTTCAGAATCTATGCGCACGGTAGGCTCCTGAAACCGCACAATGTTCTTGTCCTTTGGCTGTTTCCCTCTGATGACACTGACAAAAAGAGGGATCATTTTGTACCAGGGCATGGGTTTAAAGAGCAGAACATCAAGCAATCCGTCGTTAATTTCCGCATCCGGAGCAACATTCTTAAAGCCACCGGCGGCTCGCCCATTCATGACCACCATAAAAAGCATCTTTTCTTCGTAGACAGTATCCTCAACAGTCAAGGTTACATCTACTGATTTCATGTGGCTTAGCTCCGGCAGCGCCCACAAATAGTAGGACACCACCCCCAATGTGTTTTTCAAGTTAGGGTCGGTCTTTCGGCTGACATCCATTAAGGCTCCCAGGGATGCCACATTGAGAAAGTATCGATCGTTGGCTTTGCCTACATCTACTGTAGAAATGTGATGTTCCACTGCCATTTCTGCCATTTTCCCTACTTCCGTCGGCAAATTAAGGTGATGGGCAAAATCGTTTGCCGTGCCGGTAGGATAAATTGCCACCGGCAAGTCAATGTTGTTCTTTATAATGGCGTTTACCAGCAAGTTTATCGTTCCATCACCACCGGCCACAGCTAGGTGATCATACTCGCTGCTTTCAAGCCGGGACAACACATTGGAAATATTCAAATAGGAAGCCGAACGTACCGGAATGGTTAACAGTCCGGCCTTTTGGTATTTAGATATGACTGTGTCCAAATGAGTTCGAAACAATCCGCTTCCTGAGTAAGGATTATAGAACAACAGTACTTTTTTCCCATTACAATACGTCATCCTCTAACAAGCTCCTAATTTTGCCAATCATATACAGGGATCCGGCAAAAACGACAACATCGTATTTTTCTCGTTGCTTCATGGCCAGGATATAGGCATCTTTGGCATCTTCGGCCACTTGACAATGCTTCCCTTTTCTTTGAATTTTTTCTGCCAAATCCTTTGCCGGAAGCTTCCTTTGGTTGTCAGGTGTCGTTGCAATGAAATCCTCTCCCAGACTAAGAGCAAGATCCAGCATGGAATCAACAACCTTGTCCTGCAACATAGCCAATACGCTCAACACTCGTTTTCCATAGAAGCAATCGTCCACCGTCTTTACAAGAGACTCCATTCCATCTTGGTTGTGAGCCCCATCAAGAACCACCATAGTCATCTTTGAAGAAGATGCAGCCTCTGATACACCATCATCTATGGAGAAAACCTCAAAGCGACCCGGTTGCCTAGCCTTTAAAAAACCGTCATCAAGCTGCTCTCTATCCAGTTTAATTATACCTGATTTCCGCAGTATTTCAATAGCTGCAAGGGCACAGAGGGCATTCTCCACCTGGTGTTCTCCACACATAGAAATGGCCAAATGAGGAAAATCAACATCCTCTATTCTGGTAGAAAATACGCTGCCGTCTTTGTCGCTGCGTTCCATGACAATAGGATACCGACTGGCATCGTAAAAGATGGCCTTTTTTTCATAAGCCTCTCTGGCAATGACTTTGGCTGCTTCTTTTAAGGATTCATCATGAGGAACCATAGAAACTACGGGTACCCCGGTCTTTATGATCCCGGCTTTCTCGTAGGCAATTTTCTCTAAGGTATCCCCTAAACGGTCCATGTGATCATACGAAATAGAAGTAATAATATCCACCAGCGGTCTTTCAATTACATTGGTAGAATCCCCTCTTCCTCCTAAACCTACTTCCAAAATCACAAAATCCGATTTTTTTGCCGCAAAATATGTCATGGCAATGGCCGTAATAATTTCAAACTCCGTAGGACTTTCAAAACCGTCTACCACCATTTCATCCGCTGCTTTTGTAACCGTATCTGTATATTGATTCAAAGCTTCATCAGAAATGCAAGCTCCATGGTATTGAATTCGCTCATGAAAAGTCTGCAAATATGGCGATATAAATAGTCCTGTCTTGTAGCCGGCAGATTCTAAAATTTCATATAAAAACCGGCAGACAGAGCCCTTTCCGTTGGTGCCGGCAACGTGAATTACCGACAAGGTTTCCTGGGGGTTATCTAACCGACGAAGCAATTCCCTGATTCGATCAAGACCAAGGACGCTTCCAAATTTTTGGAAACGTCCTATTTTTTCTTCTGCCAAACAAGTGTAGTAATCTAAACTATACTCTCCCATAGAATTCCTATGATTTCCCTTCTTCTATATTATCGTCACCTGCAAAGAATCTGTCTCAGGCCTTCTTAGCCAGCATTGCAAGGCGCTCTGTAACCTTCACCAGCATATCTTCATACTCTGCCTGTTTTTTCCGCTCTTCTTCCACTTTTGCTGCCGGTGCCTTATTGACAAAGCCCGGGTTGGAAAGCATCTTCTTGGAGCGAGCCACTTCTCCCTCCAACCGCTGCTTTTCTTTCTTTGTTCGTTCCAGTTCAGCGGCAAAGTCTACCAACTGATTCAACGGTACATAGATTTCGGCTCCCGGAATAACCGCGCTCATGGTTTCTTGCGGCATCTCTTCCTTAGAAGCGGTAAAGAAAAGAGTATCTAAATTTGCCAGCTTCTTAATGTATCGCTGACCGCCTTTGATAATTTCTTCGATATCCTTTTCTGCCAAAATATAGCCAGAAAGTTTTTTAGACGGAGCAGCTTCTGCCTCGGCACGAATATTACGGATTGCACGAATTACTTTCATAGCCATCTCCAGCTGTGCCGATTCTTCTTCGTAGTGATTTTCTTGTGATGCAACCGGCCACGATTCGCTGATTAGGAAATTTTCCGGATTGTCTTTTGTCGCTTCCCCCTTAGGAAGGTAACTCCAGATTTCCTCTGTAATAAACGGCATAAAGGGGTGCAGCAAACGAAGCATATCTTTTAGTACGTCCACCAAAACCATCCGGACTACTTTCTTGTCTTCTTCGTCATCACCATAGAGACGTTCCTTTACAATTTCAATATACCAATCGCAGAATTGGTTCCAGATGAGATTGTGGACACAATTTGCCGCCAAAGATAAATCAAATTTATCCATATATTCTGTGGCAGCCTTAGCCGCATCATTTACAGCAGACAATATCCGTTTATCTTCGCTTTGTAGCTTTGCAGTGTCTTTTGCTGCCATTGGCAGGAATTCTCCGTCTTCGTCCTGCAAATTCATAATTACAAAACGAGAAGCATTCCATAGCTTGTTGGCAAAGTTTCTAGCCGATTCAATTTTATCCTCGGAGTACCGCATATCGTTACCCGGTGTAATGCCGGTAGTCAGCATAAACCGCAGTGCATCAGCGCCGTAGCTATCAATGACTTCCAGTGGATCAATGCCGTTTCCAAGAGATTTACTCATTTTTCGACCTTTGGCATCACGTACCAATCCATGAACGTATACATATTTAAACGGACTTTCCCCGGTCACTTCCAAAGCAGAAAACACCATACGAACTACCCAGAAGAAAATAATATCATATCCGGTCACCAACACATCTGTTGGAAAGAAGTAATCCAAGTCCTTTGTCTTTTCCGGCCAGCCCAATGTAGAGAAGGGCCAAAGAGCCGAGGAGAACCAAGTGTCCAGTACGTCTTCATCCTGGTGAAGATGACTGCTGCCACAAGATGGACAGGAAGTCGGTGCTTTTTCTGCAACAATAATTTCGTCGCAGTCTTCACAATACCAAGCCGGTATCCGGTGCCCCCACCACAGCTGACGAGAGATACACCAGTCGCGGATATTTTCCAGCCAATGGAGATACGTCTTTGTAAATCTCTGTGGTACATGGTTCAAACGACCGTCCTTTACCGCTTCAATGGCCGGTTTTGCCAACTCTTCCATACGAACAAACCATTGTTCAGACAACATCGGTTCTACCACCGTATGGCAGCGATAACATTCTCCGGCAGGAATCGTCAATTCTTCTGTTTTTACAAGGTATCCGGCTTCTTCCAGATCCTTTACCCATTCCTTACGACACTGGTACCGATCCATGCCTTCATATTTTCCGGCAAGCTGATTCATGGTCGCATCTTTGTTGATGCATGTAAGACTGTCAAGGTTGTTTCTCTGTCCCACTTCAAAGTCGTTAGGATCATGGGCCGGTGTAATCTTTACAGCACCGGTTCCCTTTTCCGGATCCGGGTAGATGTCAGCAATAATAGGAATTTCTCTGCCTACCAATGGCAAGATTACCTTTTTGCCAATCATATCCTTATAGCGTGAATCTGATGGATGCACCGCAATGGCAGTATCACCAAACATGGTTTCCGGACGAGAAGTAGCTACTACAATTCCTTCTCCTCCATCTACAGCCGGGTAACGGAAATACCAGTAGGAACCCGTTCTGTCAACGTGTTCAACTTCTGCATCAGACAGAGAAGTTCCACACTGCGGACACCAGTTAATGAGACGATTCCCCCTATAAATCAAATCCTGTTTGTATAGTTTTACGAAAAAGGCATTGACCGCTTTGTTGCATCCTTCATCCATGGTAAAGCGTTCTCTGCTCCAGTCACAGGAATCTCCCAGCTTGCGGCACTGTTTTGTAATTCTATTCCCATATTCGTTTTTCCATGCCCAGGCTCGATCTAAAAATCCATCACGACCAATGTCTTCTTTTTCTTTTCCTTCTTCTTTTCGAAGACGATCCACTACCTTTACTTCTGTTGCTATACTGGCGTGGTCAGAACCGGGAAGCCACAGGGCGCTATATCCTTGCATTCTCTTCCAGCGAGTCAGTACATCCTGCAACGTCTGATCCAAAGCGTGACCCATATGCAACTGCCCTGTGATATTTGGTGGCGGCATCACAATGGTAAAAGGTTTTTTGTTTTCGTCTCTTTCGGCACGAAATGCTCCTTTTTCCTCCCACGCTGTATAAATACGGTCTTCAAAAGCTTTTGGATCATAGGTCTTTGCCAAATTCTTTTCCATATCAAACCTCCATAATACGCAATAGTACACGTTATTTGGGACGTAGTTTTCATTTTACTTGTTTTCATTACTTATCTCCGTCGCAACAATCGGAGATTTGATAAAATAAAAAATTCGTCCTTACAAAAGGACGAACTCATAATCGTATCCGCGGTACCACCTTTTTTCCTTGACCATGTAAATTAGCTAACAGCGAGAACACACAAAATAATATTATCGCCATACTCTTAGTCAAGACACTTCTTTCCTTGTTGAAACTCCAAAGCAACCTTCACACTATGCAATCCCGGAGACCTTCCAGCCTATGAGTCTCCTTCTCTTGTGGGGGCAGTCCTGCTACTCCTCTTTTTCATCGTTTCTATTCATATGTATTGGTATATTCTATTGATTTTTCAAAGGCTTGTCAAGAAAAAACCATGTCGCATCATGATGACATTTCCAGTCCGGCAACGCACCAATTCTAACTTGATAATGGAATCAACAGAGTCACAGTTTTTCCTTTAAAATCCCTTGAACTCTACTGCGAAAAGCAGGCACCACGTCCTCTTTAAACCAAGGATTCTTCCCTTGCCACCGAAAATTCAACGGACTGGAGTGAACAATAGGAAAGTATCTAGGTAAATATTCATCATACGCCTTTACTGTTTCCGTTAGGTTTTTCTTCATGGTTTTCCCAAGATACTGTTTTGTGGCATAGCTTCCCATTAAAACCGTCAACGAAATATGAGGCATCAGGGACAGCATTTTTTTATGGTATTCTGCAGCAATAAAGGATCGAGGCGGTAAATCGCCTGATTTACCTTTTCCCGGATAGTAAAAATCCATAGGTAAAATGGCTATTTCCGGTGCATAAAACTCTTCTTTTGTAACTCCCATCCAGTCTCGCAAAGTATCGCCGGATTTATCACTAAACGGAATCCCGGCTTCTTCCGTCTTTTTCCCCGGAGCTTGGCCGATTATTAATATTCTCGCATTTTCATGTACCTGGAAAATAGGCCCAATACCCTTGCTGGTGTAGGCTTCATTTCGCCGGTCTTCTAACAGCTGCCCGATAATATCTTTTAACATCATCTTTTAGCATCCTGAGCCATCGATTCCACAAGCCGGTGCTTTTGGCAGCTCTACTGTTTTCAACCCGGCGTCTTCCGGCAATAAAGTAATAGAGTTGTCTTCCAGTATAAAACAAGGTACTCCCACTTTACCCAGCATTTTCACCTGATCAAAAACAGGATTGTGATCACGGATAGCCAAAAATTCTTTCAGCAAGCCGATATCATCGCCAATATCAATAAAGAGATAGTTGTCATCTCCTGCTACCTGTTTTTTGACGCCGGCACAATCCGGGCACGTTCTCATTCCGTATATTTTAATCATTTTGGCTCCTTTCCTAAAACATCTCCACTCTTTTATTCCCCTTGAAGGTCATCCAGAAACTCACTAAAATCGTCGTAATCACTTTGGATGAAATCATAGAGAATAGGTTCTTTAAATTCGAACTTTGCCACCGGCAGAATATAGGCGCCCACTTTACTGAAACGCAGTTCCTGTTCCAGTTTTTCAATAGCATCCAGAGAATAGGCTGCCGCAATTAACTGTCCCCCATTGCTGATAAAAGAAATTCCAAAGACATCCCCGTTTAGTTGAAAGATTTTTTGGTCAACATGCTCGTTGGTGTTGTTAAAAATCATATACAATCGACCGTTCTCATAGGCCGATACAATGGTGCTATAGGGCATATCTTGGCGAATATCCATATCAATGGCTTCTTCTGACAGCAAGTCATAGACGCTGACAAACTCCGGTCTGGCCAGCTGCATAGCCGCTTCCTGTGGAGAAATATCAAAACCGGAGGAAAGAGAAATCCCTGTTACTTGCATCTTATTTACCATAACTTCTGTTACGTAAATGTGATATTTATTGCCTGTTTCTACTAAGGATTGACAAATGTAACGTCCTTTTTCTTCATAAATTTCATTACGACAAAGAGCCGCTGCTTGGGTCACACCAAATATATCAGGATTCACTTTTCCATTGGTTAAAAACTCTGCCGCACCAAAATCTCGTCCGAGACAGCGCATTAAAAAGTAATTGATCAACTGGTACTCCGACTCCAATGGAGGACACTGTTTCTCCATTAGTTCCTTTGCCTGCTCCGGGGTAGGAGAGCTTTCCATCTCCAGCAGCTCTTTATATTCTTCTTGATTCCCCGGCAAAGGAAGTCCGTTGACTTTATTTATTTCTACATATTCTTTCAGTAACCAGCTTACTTCTTCCCTGGACAGAGGAATACTCTCACCACCAAGACAACAAATCATAGAGTGATAGGCTTCGGCTACTTGCTCTTTGTCATCTGAGAAGATGCTTACGTATGACTCCAGACCACTTTCTTCGTGATCCAAATAAAAGAATTGATGCAGATCTTCTGTTTCTGCACACTCCAACACATTCCAATGTACATACACGCCAATAACACCCATTAACCGTGTATTGGAAACGAAGGCACTGAGAAAGGTTCGCGGGCATTTTTCCCGAGGCAGAACCCCTCCCTTCAGTAATTTTAATTGCACCATAATCGATGAAACCCTTTACTCAATTCTATCAATAAGAATCAGTTCCGCACTAAACCCGTCCATTTTCGTCCGTAGAGATAAGGTGTCGGCAGATGTGAATTCTTCAAAGCTAACAGTGGGCAAGGACATCCACTTTTGCATCACTTGCTGTCGTTGCCCCACGGAGACGTTCTTTTCTTTAATTCTCTGATACGTCATCAAGCAGTTTTCCTTAGATAAAAAATATCTAGATACCCGGAACTTGCCTGTTAGTCCAATGCATCGCAGGAGAAACTCCTGTTCAATGCCGTAGTCGGCAATGTAATCAACCACCTGCTGTATGTTATCTGCTGCCATTAAGTTTTCCCGTAGTTCGTTATCTACGTTGTAGGCCAGCACTGACAAGGAATCCACTTGTTTTTTGTACTTGGACAAGGTAGTAATAATATAATTATCTCCGGCTGCAATAGGCTGCTCCTCTAGGGAAAGAATTGTAGAAAAGGGACCTGCAACCGGCTTTAGCAACGGTTTTGAAATCAGCTGTGTCAGCTGGCTTCCGCCATCATTGGAAGCTTCAAACTCCCCTTCCAAATCAATATCTACAATCAGCGGTGCACTATACTTTTTCAGGTCGTCTTCCTGCCCGTCAGCCCGCCGCTGGGCATGGAGAATCTCTTCAATTTCCTGGGGAGAACAACGACGCATTTCTGCCGTGCTCTCGTTATCCATAATCCGCCCCGTATACTTTTCCCGATACTCCAAGGGATGCATATGGTACCACTTTTCAAAATGCTTGATGTAATACCGTACCGCCGAAAACCCTGTCTCAGAAGCAATGGTTCCGATTTTCTTCTTGGTGGAGAGCAATAATTTTTCCGACTCTTCTACACGAATAAAACTAAGAAGATCCTGGAAGCTGAGACCGGTGGCATTTTTAATAACATGAGACAAGTAGTAAATGCTCAGGTGTTCCTTTTCGCCGATTTCATTTAGTGTCAGCTTGCGGTGATAATTTTCATACATGTATTTTGTAATTCTGGACAATCGCCCGGCCATAATCTTATTTCGCCGGCTCTGGCGACCACCTTCGGCATTGCCCTCATCTACCATATAGCTTTGGAAATCCGCCTGCAAATAGGAAATCAAGTTATGGGTTACTTCAATGATTTTGTGTTCATATCCATATCCCTTCTGCAGCATTTCAGTAATAATCTTGCTTAAAATGGACTTTAAAACCGTCAAGCTTTCTTCACTATCGACAAATTCTGTGTCAAAGAAGCTGTTTTTCAGGTTGGGATAATAGTTCTGGAAATACGCAAAACTAAGGTGCAGCATCATCACCATATTAGGTTCATTTCCAATACGTTTAATTCCGTGCATTTCTCCATCATTAACAATAAAAATATCCCCCGGTCCAAGGGTATAGTTATAGTATCCATCCCGCAGTTCAATGTTTCCTTTTAAAACATATACCACTTCACAATCTTCGTGAAAATGAATGGGATACTCTTCAATATCTGCTACCAATAAATCTATGGGCAGCTCCTTCTTGTAATGAACTCGTTCTTTCAACATATTGTCACCATTCTACGGTCTCACAAACCAATAAGCAACTTTGTACATATGTTCATTATAATACAGAAAACAAATTTGTGTTATACTTATTTGCGTAATATAAAAAATGTTTCCAATTTGTTTCAAAAGGTAGGGAAGGTATGATTAAACTTTATCAAAAAGACGTATATTTGACCGGCTGTGATGCGGAAATTCTTAGTGTTTCCAAGGTTTCTGATGAAATATTTGATATCGAATTATCACAAACTATTTTCTTCCCGACAGGCGGCGGGCAAAGCTGTGACCGTGGCACCATTGACAGCAAGCAAGTACTGGATGTCAGAGAAGAAGATGACCGAATCTACCATCAAATACAAAGCAAGCAAGTTCCTATGGTTGGTCAACAGGTCCACTGCATCTTAGATTGGGATCATCGTTTCGACAATATGCAGCGCCACCTGGGAGAGCATATTCTCTCCGGTGCTTTCTACCGGCTTTTCGGCGGCCAAAACAAAGGCTTTCATATGGGGGAAGACAGCATGACCATCGACATCCTCCTACCAATCCCGGAATCAGAGGACTCTCAGAAAAATTCCGACTCCCCTGTCTTGACTATGGACATGGCATTGCAGGCCGAAGCCCTTGCCAACAAAGGTATTTGGCAAAACGCTCCTGTCTCTGTTTCCTATTTTACAGAACGAAGCCAAGCCGAATCCATGCCACTTCGAAAAGAACTGGTCTTTGATGAAGATATTTCCGTTGTTCTTGTAGGTGATAAGGAAAACCCGGTAGACTGTGTTGCCTGTTGCGGTACCCATCCCTCCACCTCCGCCCAGGTAGGTCTAATAAAAGTCTATAAGGTGGAAAAAAACAAGGACATGTACCGCGTCTATTTTGAAGCCGGCAAACGTGCCATGGAAAACTATGACCTGGAACATGAAATCATAACATCCATAGGAAATCGTTATTCTTCAGGAATTCCGGAACTTCCCGAAAAACTCCAAGCAAGAGAACAGAAGGAAGCTTCCTTGCACCAACGCCTGGAAACCTTAAACAAAATGGTCATGGCCAGCAAAATCGATGAAATTAGGCAGTCAAAAGAAATCGTCTTCAAAATCGATCCTCTTACCATCGACGATGGCCTTCGCATTGGCAAAAAAATCGCTAAACCTTTTTGCGCTCTCCACGTAAAGGACGCCAACACTCTCCTCTTGTTCTCCCGGGAAGCAATAGAATCCGCTACAGCGGCTGTAGCGACATCGAGTTCAAAAACAGACTCAACGGCGAGTACAGCGGCAGGCACCACAGTGGCTGCCACGGTGAGTACACAGGCGATGACCGATTCAAGGACAGACGCAGCGGTGGGCGCACAGGTAGAAAACAGCAACGAGCATAGCAGCTCTTCTGCCATGGATGGCTCTGCTCTCATCATTGACTGCAATGCTCTTGTAAAAGCAAGTGGCTTAAAAGGTGGTGGTCGCAAAGGTTCTGCCAGAGTCATGGGCTCAGAAAAAGAACTAAAAGCTTTCATCGAGCAGCTAAAGGCTCAATTTTCTAATCTGCTATAATATTTTGCAGAGGCAATCCTAAAACCAACCTGCCCATGGTTTTGCTAACAAATTTTCCCTTTGTCTTTTAGTCGGCTTTTCGTCAATCTTTTCATCGATATCTCATTGGCACTTCGTCGAACCTTCCGAGCTTTTTCATTTTTTAGAAAAAGAACGGAAAGGTTCCGCAGTATTATCAAAAAATCAATAAAGTGCGGATTGTTTCCGAACTTTTCCTATTTTTCAAAAACCCGCGGAAGCCTCCGATTCCTAAAACCGGAACCACTTTGCTCCGGGAAGGAGTCCCAAGCAAAGTGATCTTCTCTTGTAGCATATAATGAAAGCAACTGGGGTCACATCGCCCCAGTTGCTCCACTCGGTTCCAGATTTACTTCTTTTTTTCAGCAACATACAGATTGTAGTGCTTTTTCGTATCCGTACTTTTTGTAATTTTGACAAAAACACGGAAGCTTTCCGCACTTTTATTATTTTCAAAATTTATACGGATACTTTCCGCATTATTTTTAGCATTCGTAAAACCGCGGAAGCCACCTACTAGAACAGCTTCTACTACAGAATTCTCCGCTTCCCAATCAGAAAGCTCCAAACAGAAATTTCAACGAACTATCCCCAACATAAACCGAACCATATTACATAGTTGTATAGCTTATATCTGAGCAGTCCTTCAGTATTTCCAAAGCTGCAAACAACGGTTCATAGCTTCTATCTCCAATTGGGCAATTTTCCGCCAGTACAAATACACTATTGCAAATTGCCGTTGGTACGTACTATTTAGTAAACTCGATCTTCAGTTGACGATCCCCGATGGTATCCTTAAAGAGTCCTTCCAGCAAAGTTTTTGTGCTCTTTTTTGCCATATCCTTTAACTCTTTCATCTCCGTTTTCTTTTGGATCTCTGATTTTATTTGCTTCTGCGCTTCAATTAAATCTTCCTCACAATCCATTTTAAATAATGCAAAGTTTTTGTCATAAGTCTTGATAGAGTTCTCATCCAAATTGATATCTACAATTTTTATCTTTGGTACCTTAATATTTACCTGAGAATCTGTTACATCGATTTTCAACGCATCCAAGTCAAATCCGGCTTTGACCGTGGCCTTGTATACTAGATGATATTCATTTCGATTTACAAACCTGACTTTTTCATTAGAAAATTTAGATAGACCTGTACAAATCATTTTGGCAGTCGTCAGCTCACTGGATTCTTCAATCTTCGTCATTAAAGACTCTGTTGTCACTTGATGTGACCCCCCAAAGTTAGACTTTTTTAGCGTAGCAGTTTATATGGCTGCTA
>CAUTYX010000018.1:0-27695 GCA_963542695.1 uncultured Eubacteriales bacterium | reverse complement strand
TTCATTACAAGATAACGTTACTCGCGAAATGATATTGCCTAATTCTCTCCCATATAATGTATCTATTTGGTCTGCAAGATAGTGCTCCCAGTATTTTGGATCATTTTTATCAGTCACATCGTAAAAATTCTTTATATAGCCTACATCCTTGGTAGGAGTTTTAAATAGTTTTACTTTGTTATCTTTTTCTATTAAACGCGTCCCAATCATTCTATCGGGATCAGCAAATCTATTAAGATAGCCGCCTTGTCGAGATAAGCACTTGTGTCGTTCTCGTCCACGATGACAGCTGACACCCTCGTGAGGGCACTCAGCCCGTACTGGTTGCCAAAGCCCGTGATTGAGATGGAAGCGCATGCATCCTCGCCTTTTCCCTGTGCCCAGCTCGTCTTCTTCGTGTGTCGAGCGGTGCGGCAGCGCCGTGAGGCACACGCTCTATCTTTGTTCTTGAATCTTGCCTTTCCTGCAAACAAAAAAAACGAGGGCTGCTATTAGCAACCCTCGAATTTATAGACAAGCGCGAACTCATTCTTGAAAAAGAATAGAGTTCGACGCTTCGCGTTCTGGTGGAAACGGCGGGAGTCGAACCCGCGTCCAAAACCAGTTCCATACAAATTTCTCCGAGCGCAGTCTCTGATTAAACTTTTCGCCAATCACACTGTCCAGAGACAGGCTATGTAATCAGTTATCCCGTAATTCCCCTGTGCTGCCGGGCGTTGACACAGAGTTTTCCTGCATTGTCGAGATCAGATTCTGTACCTGCAGGTGAATACAGGCTGACCTTCGCGCAGACTTACGCTGCTAGTGCGAAATTATTGTTATTATTTTTAGCGTTTATATTTAACGTGCCCTTTTTAACGCAGACTGAGCAAACTGCGGCTCGCTTATCACACTTCTCTGACCCTGTCGAAACCATTACGTCCCCACATTATCTTCAAACCTCCGGGAGGTGACAAATCTCCCTTGGTTTACAAAGCTTAATAAGTTTTCTGTTGTACCTATAGTATACCCCAACAAGGCGTTTTAAACAATCAAAAGGGGATTTACACAATCAACCAGCTTCCTATTTTATCATCTTTCTTTAACTCTTCGGCAGGAATGCTTTTTTCTACGATGCCTCCGTTGACGACTCTTCGAATATCTTCCGTACCTTTGGAACCGCTGCCTCTATGAGTGTTGAACAGATGGATAGTCTTTCCCGAAAAATCGTATTGTTCCAAGAACGTCAATATGATCTGCGGACACGTTCCACACCAACAAGGATAGCCTAATACTACGTCGGTGTAATCTTCCATATTCTCCACATGACCTAGGATTTCCGGTCTGGCGTCAGCTCTTTTTTCTCCAATGGCTTTTTTTACACAGAAAGGAAAAAATCTGGGATAGTCTTCCTTAGACCGGATTTCAAACAAATCGCCCCCCATAAGGGTTGCTACCCGTTCTGCAATAGATTTGGCATGACCGCCATGTGAAAAATACGCAACTAAATATTTCTTGTCTTCCATAATCCTCTCCCTGTTTGATTCGCTTATTTCATTTCTAATTGCTTCAAGCAAGCAGCAGCTTCTTCCATATCCTCTTCACCAAACACCGTAAAGCCGGCTTTCCGAAGATACTCCACCGCCATCCCTTCCCCCGGGATTTTTCGTCCGGAAAAGCTTCCGTCGTAAATCAGTTTACTGCCGCAAGCCGGGCTTTTTTGTTTCATCACTGCAAAGACCACGTTATGTTTTTGGGCAAGTCTAAGAGCCTCTTCGGCGCCTTTTGCATAAGCTGCCGTTACATCTTCCCCGTATCGATTTAGAACCTTATCCCCCACTCGCTGAGAATCAGGTCGTGGTGTCGGCAAACCGCCAAACACCTCCGGACAGACAGGAATGAGTCGACCCTCCTCTTTCCATTTTAGAAAAATCGGATGCGTCTCTGTTTTTTCCGCAGCATCATAGCGCACCACCTTGTCTCCATATAGACACTGGCTGACGAGAATCTTCTCCACAAGCATACCTCTTTTGCGATATTTTGTAACGTTTTGTCGATGGTTTGTTACCAAACCCCACTGTATTATATCTTTATTCCATATGCGTTTTCAACTTCTGTTTTCCCGTGCAGAATATATCTGCAGTTTTAATCGTCAACCATTTTCAAAAATAGGTTGACATTAGAAAAATTTACTGTATTATATGTTTTGTTATAAAAATCATTCATCAACACACGCTATATTTCAATTCTATAATTTAGAAAGAAGGAACGACTATGACAATGCCGCAAAGTTGCCCTATTGCCAGAACACAAAACCGAACAACACTGTTAATCTTAACTGCACTTTTTGCTGCCCTAACGGCTGTTGGCGCATGGATTTCTATTCCTCTGCCCTTTACAACCGTACCTATTACCTTAGCTACCATGGGAGCTTCTTTGGCAGGAGCTTTGCTGGGACCTTGGTACGGCAGTCTCAGTATGATTATCTATTTGCTTTTGGGGGCGGTTGGCGCTCCGGTATTTCATAATATGATCGGTGGTCTTGGTATCTTAACCGGTCCTACAGGCGGTTATTTAATCGGCTATATCACCTCCGCTCTTCTATGCGGATTGCTGATTAACACTATGTGCAAGAAAGATTTAGCCTGGTGGAAGGTTGCCATTGCCAGCCTTGCAGGACTTGCCAGCTGCTACATCCTTGGAACCATCTGGTTTATGATCTCCTCCGGAACAGGATTGGCGGCTTCTATGATGCTGTGCGTTATTCCGTTTCTTCCCGGAGATGCCCTAAAGACCATAGCCATCGTGCTCTTGGTGAAAAAGCTGTTGCCAGCTTTGAACAAGATCACGGCTCGCTAAAGGCGGTTTCTTACATAAACCAAATCATCTCAACAGAATCACTAAAAGCCACTGTATTGCACTGCCCAACCCCAATGCGGTGGCGTTTTCTTTTATTCTATCCCCTCTTATAATGTAGTTTATTTCCGCCACAAACTATGGTATTCTAAATAGTGTGTTACCTGAACACAAAAAATACTATTGGGCTTGAGGAGAAAAAACAATGAGTTCAGCTACGATTTGTATTATCATTTCAATCGTTGTTTATCTGGGATCCGTATTGATGATAGGATTCCACTTTATGAAAAAGAATGAATCCACTTCGGATTTCTATTTAGGCGGCAGAAAACTGGGACCATTTGTGACGGCAATGAGTGCCGAAGCATCTGATATGTCCAGCTATTTGTTGATGGGACTTCCCGGTCTTGCTTATCTATCCGGGCTTGCCAGCGTAGGCTGGACTGCCATTGGACTGGCTGTTGGTACCTATTTAAACTGGCTTTTAACCGCTAAAAGACTCCGCAGATACACTCGTATCACTCAGGCTTTCACCATTCCACAGTTTTTCTCCAAGAGATTCCATGATAAAAAATACATCTTATCATCGATTGCTGCTATTACCATTGTCATCTTCTTTGTCCCCTACACCGCTTCCGGCTTTGCCGCCTGCGGAAAGTTGTTCGGAACATTGTTTGATGCAAACTACCAGACAGCCATGATTATTTCCGCTATTATTATCGTAGCCTATACTACAGCCGGCGGATTTTTGGCAGCCAGCACCACCGACTTTATCCAAAGCATTATCATGACCTTTGCACTCATCGCCATCCTTATCTTTGGAATTGCCAGTGCAGGCGGCATGGATGCAGTCATTACCAATGCAAAATCTCTGGCAGGATACTTTACACTAGAACAAACCCATGATCCCACTACCGGAATGACCGGAAAAATCAGTCTTTTGACCATTGTTTCCACCCTTGCATGGGGACTGGGCTATTTTGGTATGCCCCATATTCTTCTACGGTTTATGGCTATCAATGATGAAAAAAAGCTAAAACTGTCACGACGTGTCGCTTCTATTTGGGTCGTTATTGCCATGTTCATCGCCGTACTGATTGGTATCGTAGGAAACGCTCTAACCCATAATGGACTGGTTAAAGAATTGACAGGACCTGCCTCAGAAACCATCATCATTCGCACAGCGCACCTGCTGGCAACCCATGGAATTGTTCCGGCATTGCTAGCCGGCATCGTATTGGCAGGAATTTTGGCCAGCACCATGTCCACCGCTGACTCTCAACTGCTGGCAGCAGCCTCCAGCGTATCCCAAAATTTACTGCAAGAGGCTATGCATAAAAAAATGACCCAAGAACACAGCATGATTGTAGCCAGAATCACGGTTATCGTCATTGCCATTTTAGGCATTTTCATCGCACGAGATCCAAACAGCTCTGTCTTTGGAATCGTATCGTTTGCCTGGGCGGGATTCGGCGCCGATTTTGGACCGGCTATGATTTGTGCTCTCTTCTGGAAGAGAACCACCTTCCCGGGAGCCTTGGCCGGAATGATCACCGGTGGTGCCATGGTATTTATCTGGAAGTATCTCATTGCCCCTCTCGGTGGCGCTTTCGGCATCTACGAACTGTTGCCTGCCTTCGTTTTGGGCTTATTGGTAATCATCGTTGTAAGCTTGCTGACCAAAGCACCTTCTGATGAAATCGTTGCTGAATTTGATAAAATGCGGTCCACTGACCCTATCGATTAAAATGACATCTCCATTTGTAAGAACTGAAATATTACTGGGAAGCGATTCCATGGAGCGACTTTCTCAGGCAACGGTAGCCATTTTCGGCCTAGGCGGCGTTGGTGGCTACGCAGCAGAAGCCTTGGCCCGATCCGGTGTCGGGGCTTTCCATTTAATTGACAGCGATACTGTCTCTTTTTCCAATCTCAATCGGCAAATATTGGCGACTAACAAGACCATCCGCAAACCAAAAGTGGATGTGGCAAAAGAGAGGATTTTATCCATCAACCCAAAAGCACAGGTTACCACCTTTCCCGTATTTTACCTGCCCTCTACTGCATCTCAGTTTGACTTTACCAAATATGACTATGTAGTTGATGCCATTGATACTGTCTCCAGGAAAATTCAGTTGGTTGTGCAGGCACAAGCAGCATCTACGCCCATAATTTCTGCCATGGGTTGCGGGAATCGTATGGATCCAACGAAGCTCTCCATTACGGATATTTACAAAACTTCCATGGATCCTCTTTCTAAAATTATACGAAAAGAATTAAAAAAACGACGGATAAAAAACCTGAACGTTCTCTGGTCCAGCGAAGAACCGATTCTTCCTGAAAGGTCATTACAAGAGGCTGCTTCCCCTCATGGAAAAGCCAATCCCCCAGGCTCCACCGCCTTTGTCCCACCGGCAGCAGGACTGGCCATTGCATCCCGGGTAGTTTTAGATATAACCGGGTTTGACCCGAGGCAACATACAAAAAGCAGTCAACGGGACAAAAGCAAATAAGCTACTGTCCCGTTTCAATAGATTTAATATCCCAGATTTTCATGAACCAACACAATTTCATACTCCATAGCAGCCGGTTTTGTTAAAAAAGTACAGACTGCACGGCAAATTCGTTCCGGACTCTTACAGTCATAGCATTTATCCGCTTTGATAGCACACGGTGTCTTCCGATGCAAACGTTGGGCATTTTTCGGTCCGGCAATATTTCTTGCTCTATAATACGCTTTGTCATAATCCGGCGCAATTTTGTTTTCCCCGATTATCAGCACCACTTTGTCGTGACCATCTACTGTCCCTGCCACACGATTTCCACTGTGATCAATATTGATGATTTCTCCGGTTTCAGCGATACCGTTTACAGAAGAAATGTAGACTTGGGCAGCACGAGCCGCTTCCTTTAATTCCTCTCCGGTCATATCATGATCCGGAACGGAATGAGTGTAAACAACGCTTTCTTTGGCCAGCACATTATACAGATCCATTTCTTTAATGGTAGTGGATCCACCCATACCAATGGTTTTTCCTTTGAGTGTTTCAGCTAAATATGCTACTGCCTCTCCCTTAGTTTCTTTTTCGGTTACTTGATAGCCTAGTGCCTTCAAATTCTTGGTAATAGTTTCAAAGTTCATAATTTCCTCCCTCTTTAAAATCCCATTTCTTCATCGATTAGTACCACTTCACAATACTGCAAGTCGTACATTTTTTTGTAGTAAATGCACATTGCATTGCAGATTCGCTCCGGACTAAAACAATCGTGGCAATGTCCCGTTTTGACACACGGCGTCTTCTGACCATAGCGTGTGGTATTTTTAGGTGCGGCAATATTTCTTGCTCGCCAAATGGCCTTGTCCAGGTTTTCTTCTATTTTGTTGGTGCTGATGATAAAGTACACCTGATCGTGTCCAAAGAGAGATCCGGCCACGCGGTTCCCCGTGCCATCAATATTTACAAAAATCCCGTCTTCGCTCATGGCATTTACTGAGGTTAAAAAGACTTCTGTTGTAAGACAGACTTTTGCCACCTTCAGGAACTCATCGTTGTCTTGGGTCGGCTTTGGATCAATTACCGTATTCTTTTCTGACAGCGCTTTATTTAGCTCCATTTTTTCCATAGTAGCAGAATCCCCAAATCCGATGACTTTGCCTACCAGCTTTTCTTTCAAATACTCGGTGGCATCTTCCGCTGTATGAAAGAAGCTAGCCTTGTCATATCTATTACGTTCCAACGCCTTGATAACTGCATTGATATCCATACCTACCCTCCTGTATCTGTTCTCTGGTCTTTATGCCTTCTATACTGGATATACTTCGCTAGACTCTTCGCTTTTGCTACTTCTATAGTATCAGATAACGGAATACTCGCCTATACCTATCATAAACTAAATATCCGGTAGAATCGAACGCTAAAGCCAAATCACAAAATTGAACTTCTTTAATATTTTATGATTTTAGCTTGTAAAACATTCCCTATTTAAGAAAGTTTAATTGAACTTTTCATGTTTTGTATTGAACTTTTTGATTTTATCTGTATAATTAGACCATGCTATTAAATTAGTTCAATTTAGGAGGTAAATTATGACTCGAGAAAGCTTTGCCCAACGATTAAAAGCGTCTATGGCAGCGCAAGGTCTAAAACAGATTGATATTATCCGCGCAGCAAAAGACAGGGGTGAAAAAATAGGCAAGAGTCACATTAGCCAATACGTTAGTGGGAAAACCATTCCTCGGGCAGCGACCATGAACCTATTGGCCGATATACTGCAGGTGGATGCCCTTTGGCTGGCCGGAGAGCAGGCAGAGACTGCTAGCACAATGCCCTCCCCGGAAAAAGAAATTCCAAAGGAAGAAGGAATTCTAAAAGAAAACCAGAAAAACAATCAAGAAAGAAACCAAGAACTAGCGCAAAAACCGGAGCAAACTCAAGAATCAAGACTAGAAAAAAAGGCACATGAAAACACCATGGAGGAACATACCGTGAGAGAATTTAAAAAATCAACCAAATTAAATGATGTACTATATGACGTACGTGGCCCTGTTGCTGACGAGGCTGCAAGAATGGAACGCAGTGGCATGCACATTTTGAAATTGAACATCGGTAACCCGGCACCTTTCGGCTTCCGGACTCCCGACGAAGTGGTTTACGATATGAGCCGCCAACTGACCCAGTGTGAAGGATACTCCGACTCTAAAGGTCTCTATTCTGCCAGAAAAGCCATTATGCAGTACGCTCAGACAAAGAATATTCCTAACGTAACCATTGAAGATGTGTATACCGGAAACGGTGTCAGCGAGCTGATTAATTTAAGCATGTCCGCCTTGTTAGATAATGGCGACGAAGTGCTGGTGCCTTCTCCTGACTATCCACTGTGGACAGCCTGTGTTACCTTGGCCGGAGGCAAACCGGTTCATTATATCTGCGACGAACAGTCTGAATGGTTCCCTGATTTTGCCGATATGGAAAAGAAAATCACCGAACATACCAAGGCTATCGTACTGATTAACCCCAATAATCCGACGGGAGCTCTGTATCCTACCGATGTTCTGCAAAAGATTGTAGATATTGCCCGAAAGCATCAACTGATGATTTTTTCCGATGAAATTTACGATCGACTGGTAATGGATGACCATGAACACATTTCTATCGCTTCCTTAGCTCCGGATTTGTTTTGTGTTACTTTCAGCGGATTGTCAAAATCTCACATGATTGCAGGATATCGTGTCGGCTGGATGATTCTCAGCGGAAACAAACGCCTTGGCGAAGATTACATTCAGGGAATCAATATGCTGTCCAACATGCGCCTTTGTTCCAATGTTCCGGCACAATCCATTGTACAAACCGCCCTTAGTGGATACCAAAGTCCACAGGATTACGTTGTCCCCGGCGGTCGAATTTTTGAACAGAGAGAATGCGTTATCGACGCACTAAAAGAAATCCCCGGAATCAGTGTCGTAAAACCGAAAGCAACCTTCTATGCTTTTCCAAAAATTGATGTGAAAAAGTTCAATATCAAAGACGACGAACAATTTGCACTGGATTTCTTAAAAGAAAAGAAAGTTTTGCTGGTCCATGGCCGCGGATTTAACTGGAAAGATCCCGATCACTTCCGCGTGGTATTCTTGCCTCGTGTAGAGGTTCTCAAGAAAGCCATGAACGAGCTAAGCGATTTCCTAGATCACTACCAGCAAATACGTCGGTAGTTTCCGGCAAAAGCAAGAATTTAAAGATAAACTTTAACAAGAACTTTAAACGATAGCGAGACTGACAGCACCCCCATGATTACCATGGGGGTGCTGCTATGTATTTGCTTCCGTGTTGTTAAACGCTGCTCATACTGCTTCTTCCTGCTACTACTTCTTGTTGCTTCCTGCTATTTCGAAATAGTTGGTTCCGCACTTTTTTTAAACATTTTTCTGCGGAAAGAAGGGTTACATAATACCACCGCTAAAAACTAGCTGTACCGTAGGAATTGGCTTTGCAGCCGAAGTTAGGGTTACAGCGTTGCCAGCACATCTTCTTCCGGAACTCCGTGAATCAGTTTGCCTCCCAAAATCTGCAACTCCGGATAATCCCGTTTTAGGTCAGTAACGGCAGATTCAATGCCACCGCCACCGGATGTTGCAAAGAAGGTAATGTTCTTGCCTGTAAAATCATAAGCTTCCAGAAAACTGCATATAATATGGGGCGCTGTATACCACCAAATAGGAAATCCTATATACATGGTGTCATACATTGAAAAGTCTCCGTCACTACTAGCCAGCGGCGGGCGAGATTCATCATCATTCATCTCCACGGAAGTACGGCTTTGATTGTTGGTCCAGTCCAAGTCCATCATGGAATATCCGTGGGCCGGTTTAATTTCGTACAAATCCGCCTTTGCAGCAGTGGCAATGGCTTTGGCTGCTTTCTCTGTATTTCCACTGGTAGAAAAATACGCTACCATAATCTTGCTCATATATCATTCCTCCTCTTATTGTTCTCCTTCTTATTGTTTCTTTGTATTAGACTACCACCCAAGAACCTATCTGTCTAATACGTTTCCTAGGAGGTTGTTTCCACCAGGTTCTCGGAGTTTGCCTCTGCCGGCTTTATCCAGCGATCTGTTGCCGCTATCAATCCCGGCAACAAGAATAAAATCAAAATAATGGCGCAAAATGCACCGGCAGACAACGTTCTGCAAATCTGTGAAACCATAGGCGCCTTAAAGGCAAAGCTAATAACGAAGGTAACGATAGTCATAATGGAGCCGGAGGTTAATATGGTATGGATGGAACCATGATATGCTTCTACCAAGGCCGATTTCAATGCCATATGTTGTCGATATTCTCGGTAATAGCTGGTATACAAAATGCCATAATCGATAGTGGCTCCCATTAAAATACATTGTACAATGAGCAACGCCAGATAATTAATATGGTATCCTTGCAATCCCATAGCCAGCATCATCACATATACCGCACATTGAATCACTGCTACCAAAATCATGGGAATCCACGGATTCCGGAAAGTAAAGAGAACAACCAGGAATATAGCCAGTATGGTCAGCAACGTAATTTTATTCAGCTCCCCGCGAAAGCTTTTTGCCATTTCATAATTCATGGGGGTGTTTCCAATGAGATGATAGCTTTTCCCTCCAATGGTGCTATCCGCTTCTTTTGTTAAGGTCTTCATAAAGGTAGTCGTCTGTGATGATTCTTCCGGCAAGGTAGTGGAAATAAGAGCTAAGGACCAATGCTTTGCCTTGAAATTCCCAACAGCTTTTGCCAATTGCTTTTGCCCTTTCGTAATTTCCGTCTTTACCGAGTCTCCTTTCCCGGTACCATCTATCGCGCCGCCAAAAACCGGATCGGTAATTACATCCTCGGCCAAAACATCCATCAACTGAACCACAGACAGCTTCCAACTTTCCTTGCTGATACGTTGTCCAAAATAATAGTAATACAGCAGCTTAATCGCCTTTCCATCGAGGTCTTTATCCATGCCTGCCAATAGCGACGTCATCTGCGTAGCCGTGTATCGCTCCCCGGACAGAACTGCCTGTATCAGTGTATTGCCCATAACAAGAGAGCTTCTCTTTCCCTTAGGGATAGATTCGGCAAGGCTCGGATTTGTAGATACGGCGTTTGCAAGGAAGCGAACAAAGTTTGCCGGAGACATTCGCCAACTGCCGGTTTTCCCATCTAGATATGCCTTCAACAAATACACTTGCCGCAGCTTTCTGCTATCCATGCCGAGAAGCTGTGCCATTTGCTGCGCCGAAAGCCGCGTTCCTTTGTGGGATTTTTCCATAATGATACTAATTCGCTGCAATTGTGCTAAGGAAGAAGCGCTCATAGTATTTCCAAGATGCGATTTGTTGCGCAAAATATATCTCACAACGGTTTTTACTGACATGGTCCAAGAGTTTTTGTGATACGGGCAATCATAAAATGCATAAAGTATTTTCATGGATTGCGCGTCCATTTGGAATAGAGTCGCTGCTTTTTCATAACTAAGGGAAATGCCGCCTAGTGTCAGGTTCATAATATTTTGCAGCCAGGCCAATTGCTGCTGCTTTCCTGAAACCATACCATTTGCCAAAAGGAAATCCACCAGCTCTTTTTCCGACATAGTGGTCTTTCCCATCATGGCCAGCAGCTGTCCTATTTTATTTTTATCCATAGCGAAGGAACTCGCCAACTGTTCTGCAGAACGCTGCCTGGTAATGGCGTCACTATTGGTATAATGTGCCAGTTGCTTGATTTTACTTGCCGTACCTTCTCCCAGGGAACCAGCCAGAGCCGGAGTCTTCATCACCGTGTTTTGCAGAAACGTTGTCAACTGCGGCAACGTCATCGATGATAAAGAATCCCCTTTTTCCCCATAGTACGAAGCATATAATAGCCGCATGGTGGATACTTCTGTCCCTAAGAGAGAAGCCATGGCATGGTAACTCCTCTTTGCATTGCTCTTGTTAGGATCTGTGTATACTAACAGATTTTCCAGCTGTGCCAGCGTCTTTCCATCCAGACCGGGACGATACTGTGGATTCTTAGCAACTTTATGCAAGATAAAATCAACCAACTGATTTACCGTCATAGTTCCACTGTTTGTTCCCCCATTTTGTATGTAGTAGTACAACATCCCTTGCCTTACCTGCGCTGTTTCCATCCTTAATGTAGCGGCTAGCTCCTCTGCGCTCATGGATTGCGTCAACAACTCTTTATTGGTCAAAAGACTGATAAATTCATTATTTTGCTGCAGTGTGTTGCCGGCCTGTTTTTCAAAAGTTTCATTTGTAGCCACCTCTTGCTGTAAAAACACAAGAAAGCGGTGCAAGGAGATTTTTCCGGTGTTGCCATTTTCAAAATGGTAGTAGTAGAGCATCTGCATCAAGCTTTCGTCCATTTGCATTTCCCCCACCACACCATAATCTTTCAGTCGGTCAGCCATGGCTGTGGCGTCTAGTTTTTGACCAACGGTAGTTCCAAAGGACGTCACTTGATCTACGTTTTTCTCCTTTTGCAGTCGAGCCAATAACGTATCCACCTGGGATTCTTTTTTGTTTTTGTATACCAAAACCATATTGTTTTTTTGTGGAAAGACGTTATCAATTTTGGTCGGTGTGGCTGCCGAAGAATAGGTAATGCCGGTGTTCCCCTTTAAAATGGTAGCCCCTGCCAACAAAATAACAAACGCACTGAAAATAGCAAAACGGCCTTTAAAGCTAAAGGCTCCCAATTTTGCCAAATCAATAGAAAAACTCTTTTTTGATGTTTTATCAATACCTTTCAAACTAAATAGTATTAAAGCCGGCAGCACAAAGAAAATGCACAGCATGGAGATTAGAACGCCTTTGGCCAAAACCATTCCCAAATCCAAACCGATTTTAAAGCTCATAAACACCAACATCAACAATCCTACAATGGTAGTCACTCCACTGCTTCCGATGGCTTTAGAACCGCCGGTAATGGCATTTTTCATTGCTTGCTTCGGATTATCAGGCAGGAATACCCGCTCCTGGCGAAAACGGTTCATTAAAATAATGGAATAATCCATCGACAAAACCATTTGCAGGATACCGGCAATCATATGAGTGGTCTGCGAAACGTTAAGCAGCAACGCATTGGTTCCCATATTGATAATCACCGCCATGCCAATGGTAATGAGAAACAGTAAGGGTTCCAGCCACGAAGAACACATAATAAACAAAATCCCCATGAGCAAGCCCACTACCAAAATGATAATGGTGGTATTCAATGACCCGGAAGTATCATTGGTGATGGAGTAGGTCATTTTCCATGGAGCTTCTCCGTATGCGTTTTTTATATGCTCAACGACCCTGTTCATTTCTTTTGTTCCCGGGTCATAGGGCATAGCCAGCTTATATAGAGTATACGTTTGGTTTTTATAGATTTTATTGTATTCTTTACTATCCTTTTTGTACGTTACTGTATCGATATATTTAATTTCAGCCAGTTCTGACTTTAGTTGCTTGCGTTGTTTCGCCGTAAGATCTTGAAACATAACACGGACTTCCCCACGGTTTTTCATTACTGTAGGGAAGTCCCGATGAACAATCCGAAGCCCCTTTCCCATAGAAGAGTTATCCGGTAGATATTCTTGCATGTTGGTGATAATGGTGGTTTTCGGCACCAAAAAAACACAAATGGCTGTCAACACAATCATTATGCAAAATATGACATTCCTGTAATCTACTAGGAAAGAAGCAACTTTTTTCAAGGCAATCTCCTATCTGCCTTTTCAATATTATTTCTGCAGGAAAAAGGCTCTAGTAGCTTCATCAACACTACATAAATTATATCACAACCACAATTATTTTAGCAATTTTCTGACTTTTATTCGGTTGAAAAAGCAAGCTCCTTTCGTGGACTGTAAGAAGCTTGCTTTTCTTTGTTTTAAGTTATATTGCGCCGTTTCCTTACGGCTTTTGCAGTCCTAGAATAAAGTCTTCAATATCGATAATGCCATCGTTATTTTTATCGTATTTGGAAACCTTGTCCCAGTCATCCTCACCTTGGTTTTTGCGGTAATGCTCCTTGCTGAGAGCATCCGTTTTTGGGACAGTTCCCGGCAAAATGTTGTAGTCCTCTGACACCACCTTATTATCGGCATAGTCCACCAAAGCAATTTTGGCTTTGGTTATTCCTGCAAAAGCAGCATCAGATAAATTAAAGGTCACAGTGGTTTCCCGGCCGGCTTTCTTTTCGTTTGGATTTATCCAGCCGGTAAGGGGCACTCCGCCAGTGGTAATCCCTACCGCCTGTACATAGTGATTATCTTTTACGGTAATTTCCCACCGGCTTCCTTTAATTTCACTTCTAAGAATCTCCGGTTTCTGTCCATCTACCACGACCGGGAAACGAACCTGATCCGCCACTGTAAAATCATCAGCAGAATTTGGTTCTGATCCTGCAGCCGGTGTCAAATAGCCTTTGACTGTGTAAATATATTTCCCCTCTTCAATGGCTTCATTCCACTCGTCTTTAGGCTTCCATCCATTTGCTGCCATCGGTTGATAAAACCCTTGCTTTGTATGATGGGTTTTGGAAATGTTAAAACTGCGCTCCTGATAGATTTTTTCCGAAGAATCTTTTTCTACGCTGTATTCCAACTTGGCCGCATTTCGCAGCAACGTGTTGACAGCAGTAATGTGCGTCCCGGTGTCCTTTGGCTGCACCGCAATCTTGTTTTCATCAAAGATTTCAGCTTTTCCATATACGTTATGCCCCAGCATATGACCACCGCCGTCGGAATCTCGAAATTCACCGAGAAACATCTCCTGTACGGCTGCATCTTTTCCATCATACACGGTAGAATCAAACATGGGAGTGGAAGTCCAGTCCCCATAAAATCCCATGAAAGGAATAGATACTGCTACCGCTTCTTTTTTAGAATCCGGCGTCAATGTAACATATCCTTCTACAAAAATTCCATTGGGGAAGTCTTTCTTTAACCGCGATTGCCCTTTTCCTGTTAACGCTATTTTTACCGGCACATTGGCAGATTTCGATCGCAAGGAAACCTGTTTTGGTGCCGTTACTGTTACTTCATCATCTTGCAATTTTCGGCTCTTTTGTGCCATATAGGATTTGCCATCCTTGGTGAAAGTCTTTTCCGTCTGTACATGAACGTCTACTTGATAATCTCCGGAAGCTGTTTCTTTTAACTTGTGGAGCAAAAATCCAAAATCAAAGGCACCGGCCTTGCTTTCGCCCATACTGATTACCGGTTTACCACCTTTATCGTTGGTTAGATACGCGCCCGCCTTGATGGCTTGTTGCAGTTGTACCATACCGGCTCCCTGTTTTCTCGGAGAAACAATATTGCCGTCATCATCTTTAACTTTAGAAGCAGTACTCATCATAAGAGAATTGATTAACGTAGTCCGTTCTCGCTGTGTCATGTTGCTTCCCTCAAGATCGTTATCTACATACTGCTCCATAATGGCGGCAGCACCTGCCATATGGGGAGATGCCATAGAGGTTCCACTTAAGCTGCTATACTTCCCACCTGGGATTGTGGAGTAAATGTTTCCTCCTGGTGCTGTAATTTCCGGCTTCAATTTCAAGTCCGGTGTAACACCCCAGGAAGAAAAATCCGACATTTGACCACTATAGGCATCTTTGAATTTACCCACATATTCTTCTCCTACCGTTAGCTTTTTAGCAGCTTCTTTTTTCATTTTACTGCCACTTTCTCGGCTGATAAATGCAGACGGTATCTTGTGATCTGTCGCCATAGAAATCAAATCGCCCTCCACATTATCATAGACAACCATGGCTTTGGCGCCGGCGGCAGCTGCATACCCTTCCTTTTCTTTAAAGGTCAAAATCTCTTGGCTCTCTTTTCCGCCTCGTTCTACCAAGGCAATTTTGCCGGCCACGGAAGTCTTTTGAAAGTCTTTTTTGCTCCCGATGCCGCAATCCATATATTCATAGGTTCCTTCTAAAGAAGCAAAGGTTCGGTTTCCTTCCTCTGCCGCATCGACATAGCGTATACGTTGGTGATGCACCAGAAAATATGGATCTGTGGATATTTTATTATTAGCACTGGCCACAGAGGTCGCAGCACTATAACTGGAAGGAGATGACAGTGTGCCGTTATCAGGATTTTCTGCCAAGGGCAGGTCTTTAGAACCGCGGCCTTTGTTGGATGAGCTATATTCGTTTCCCGCTGCACACATTAAATTAATGCCGGCTGCTTCGATATTGGAATACACCGTCCGCATTTTTTCACTGCTGTCCTGGGAAAACCCACAAGGCGATCCGAGGCTCATATTGATATTTTCACATCCCAATTTAATGGAGTCATCTAGGGCAGCCAAGATATCATCATCATAGGCACCGGCTCTTTTGTCGGCAAAGACTTTCATAATGAAAAGCTGAGTATCCGGTGCCACGCCTTTAACCACTCCTCCGGAATTGGCTCCTACAATACCGGCGACGTGTGTCCCGTGGGCTCTGCCACCTGCAACGCCGTAATCGTTATCTGCATAGTCAAAACCATAGGGAATCTTGGAATTGTGATAGACCACATCCGAAGCCAGCTTCCCAATGGAAAGATGGTTTTTTGTAATCATCTCTTCTATGGCATCTTTGCTGTATCTTGGGTTATCCACCGCTTGCCGGAAAGCCTCGTGATTCACATCAAGACCGGTATCCAGCACCGCCGTTGCCGTTCCTTTTCCGGTATATCCGGTGTTTTGGGCGATATCGGCACCAATCGTCTGCGAACTTTCCTCCAGTTTCGGCTCCGGCAGGCTATATTCCTGAGCAACGAAAACATCTTTAACGCCTTTAATCTTTTGGATTTTTTCAATGTCTCCATACTGGGCCTCTGCGGAAATCCCGTTTAGCACAGCCGTATACTCATGCCGCACTTTAATAGCAATATCTTCTTCCTCCATAGCCTGTTGCACTTTTTGCTGCTGCCTGGCCATGGATCGTTGTTTGTTTTGTCCTCTTCCGGAAATCGCATATTTTTGGACAGAAGAATAAGACCGTAGCTGAGGTTGTTCCAGCAAGGCATCCTTGTCCATTTCGATAATAATACGAACCTTTTCTTTTTTACCGTAATGCTCTATTTCATGAGGAGAATTCTTGACGAAAACTTGTTGATAGTCCACCTCTCCCTCATCGGGTTCGGGTGCAGCAGTCGCTGTCCACCCACCGAATCCAAGAGAAGGGAATAGTAAAACACCGACAAGCAGCAATGGTAAAATCCTTGCTTCCTTGCCCCTTCTTTTTAATTTTACATGTTTCATAAATGCTGTCCTCTTGTTAGATTTGACGTACACTCCATCCATCTATCCAAACATTGGACACTTTACGAAATCATAATAAAGCCGCCATCCGGAAAAAGCAAGAAAAAATTTGTCGCTTTCTTCTCACCTTTCTTTAGGAATAGTCAATCTTCTGATAATTTTAATCGGTTTTCTTGACACAATAATAAAAGAATGGTAAGCTTTACCTAACTCCATCCCAATAGCTGGGGAAAGTAAAAAAACAGTGTCATTTGCAGAAGAATCTTCTGCCTTTTAGACCTGTTTTCTTGTTTCTTTTTGCAGCTGCACTTTACATCTTCGTTATTGTATTTGCAATCTAAACTACTGAGAAAGGATGAAGTATGAACAGTAAAGAAGGCTTTTTCACCAAGCCCGCGACCCGCTATTTCCCAGTAATTATTCTCTTATTCACTATGATTTCCTATCTTGGAACCTCTTCGGCCTTGGCTGCAACAGGAGTTGCCGGCGATTACACCGTCAATCGCAGCTACAGTTATGGCAGCGGCTATACCGTATCATTAAAAAGCTATGACGGCAACAACACCCAATTAGAGCTTCCTACCACGGTAACCATGCAGGATACAGAATATCCTATTACCAACACAGGAAATTTCTTGCAAAAATCACAAAAGAGCTCCATTACTTCTATTACCATTCCTGAAGGTTATACCACCATCGATGCCGGGACTTTCGAAAATTGCACAGCGTTACAGGCAGTAAAATTACCGGCTTCTATGAGGATGATCTCCGCCAATGCCTTCGCCGGCTGCAGCGCCCTTACTTCTGTTGAAATTGCTGACGGGGATACACCCTTGCGGATAAATAATGCCGCCTTTTCCGACTGCACGGCCTTAGAATCCATTACGCTTCCGGCTCGCCTTTCTAAAAGCGACGGTACCAATGTGTTTTACGGTTGTTCTGCCCTAAAGGAAGCGCTCATTTCAGGTGGTGAAAATTATATCAACGATGACCAAGGAGCACTCTATGCCGTTACAGATAAGGGATTGCAGTTGGTAACATATCCGGAGAAAAAAACCACCGGCGACTTTACGCTGCCCTCTGTCGTAGGAGAGAAAAAAGTAACCGCCCTAGGCCCCCATGCCCTTAGAGAAAATACCACTTTGGAAAAGCTTACGGTTCCTGCCTCCATTACTTCTTTTGATCGATTTTCCATCTCGCATTGTTCCAATTTGAAAACATTGATTTTGGAGGGGAATCCACCATTGCAGGTAGATTCCGGTGCCTTCCGCAACATGGCCACCGGCAGCAAAATCTTTGTCAGCCATGAAGAAATAAAAACCGCTTTGGAGGAAGATTCTACTGAGCCGTATACACCGGTCAACACTTCCATTGTGGTTACACAAAAACATGATGACAAAGACGTTAACCGTGACGGAACCCTTGATTTACTGGATATAGCAACGGTACAGCAGCACTACAAAGCCGTTTCTACCGAGGCTCAGTGGGACAAGGCGAAAATTGCCGATATTAATCACGATAATCAGGTGGACATGGAAGACTTGGTGCTTCTGTATACCGCAATCTATAAATAGCCATTGTGGAAAACTACAATGAAAACCATATACGAGGATTAAATACATGATGTATAAACATAAACAAAGAATCCATAAAGTAACGACCATTTTGTTTGCTATTCTTTTGGTCGCCCTACTCATGCCACAACCGGCAGCCAATGCATCGGCGGCGCCTAAGAACGGCGGTGTATCCGGTGCCAATATTAAAGACGGTGTCCTTTTGGGATACTATGGAGACGGAGGCGATTTGGTGCTGCCAAACACCATAACCGCCATTGCCCCGGAAGCCTTTAAGGACAACGACAATGTCACCTCCATCGCCATTCCCGGCAGTGTCAGTTCCATTGGATACGGTGCCTTTCGTGGCTGCACAGCCTTAAAAAAAGTCACCTTCCCCGACTCTAAGGACGGTGCCAAGCTAACGATTCGTGTCAACGCCTTCGAGGATTGCAAAGCACTGGAAGAAGCTACCATTCCGGCTTGCGCCAAATACGTAACAGCCAATATCTTTAAAGGCTGCAGCTCCCTAAAGGAAATCAACGTAGACCCGGATAATCCCTATTACTGCTCTAAAGACGGTGTTCTCTTCGGGCCTACGGTTAACGAGGGAACTCCTATCCCCAGTGATAAAAAAATCACTCTGATTGGATACCCCGGTGGAAAGAAAACCGGCGGGTACACCATCCCTTCTCATGTCAATGGCAAAGTAGTCAATGAGGTTTGGGCCAGTGCCTTTCGCAAGTGCACCAATTTAACGGCTATTTCCTTCCCGGCTACCCTAAAAACCATCGGTGGCAACGCCTTTGACCAAACAGGACTAACTTCAGTAACCATTCCCGAAACCGTAACCGACATTAGCGATGGTATCTTTGAAGACTGCAAGGATTTAGTAGAAGTCAAGCTTCCTTCTTCTGTTACAAAGTTGGGGTTTGATTTCTTTAAAGGCTGCACTTCCCTCCATCAGGTGTCTATGGACAGTGTTACCTCCATTTCTCCGGAGGCCTTTATGAACTGCACCAGTTTGACCAATCTGGTATTGCCGGAAAAAGTATCTTCCATCGAAATTGATGCCTTCAAAGGCTGCTCCAATTTACAGCGTGTCTATATCCCAAAAACCACCATCAATTTCCCATCTGATTCCTACGTAGGCCCCCTCAATGTCTTCGGCGAATGCTCCAAGAATTTAGTGCTGTACGTTATAAAAGGTTCCAAAGCCGAGTCCTACGCCAGCATTTGCGGCAAGGAGCATGGTTGGTCCTACAGAAGCATTGCAAACAAACAGGAGCTGGAGAATGCAGTCGAAAAAGATGGGCCTTTTGCCTTAGTGCATATGCGAAAGAAAGTAAAGCTAACCGGCGACTTTTCCATCTATCATCAAATGAACGCAACAGATGTTACAGAAGGCGCTGCCTACCAGGGATTTTTGAAAGAAGCGGATACAAAAAAGATGGCAGCCTACCAAATAGACATCTCACCGAAAAATATCCCTGTACCGAAAAAAGTAGATGCCTCTATTGGGATTCCTAAGGAAATGGCTGCTAAAAAGGCAAGATTATATACCTGGGAAAATGGAAAAGTAACGGATACCAACGCAGATCTTGTTTCCAAAACCTTGAAAGCGACCATTCCCACACCAAAATACCTTGCCGTTATTGGCCATAAGGACGGTTCCGGCCAGTCGGAAAAACCGGTAGATCCCATCTCCGTAACCTTAAATAAAGAAACGGCTTCTGTGAAAGTAGGGAAAAAAATCACCCTTACGTCTTCCGTACAGCCCTCCAACGCCAAGAGCAAAGAGGTAACCTGGACCACATCGGCAAAAGATATTGCGACTGTAAAAGGCGGGGTAGTAACCGGTGTAGCTCCCGGTCAGTCCACCATTACCGCCACCACCATCAACGGGAAAAAAGCCCATTGCCAAGTAACCGTTACCGATGGTTCCACTGTTTCTGCCGGTGATATTCATCTGGAAGCCCCAAAGACAGCCGATGCTGACAAAGCCATCCCCTTTGGTCTCTTCTTAAAAGACGCTTCCCGAATCTCTACCGTAGAAATCAGCTTCAAAGCAGAAACCGATGCCCGGGAGCCTTCCGTAACTGTAGAGGGAGAAAACGGCTTTCAGGTAGTGGGAACGCCCCTTGAAAAAGAGCAAACCTACACAGCTGTACTAGCTTACACCCAAGACGACAAGCTCTTTAATGGTGATGGCGACAAGAAAATCGCTACCATTCTGATCAACGGAAAGAAGGTCTCTGTTGCTCTTACCGACGGAAAAATCGTCGGCTGGAAAATGGATAACAAGGCAGTATTTGGAGAACTCCAGACTGTAAATACAGATGCTGTTCAATATATACATCTTTCTCCTTACGATTTTAATAAAGACGGGAAGGTTGATATGGAAGATGTGAAGGCGGCAGAAAAACACTATCGGCTTTCCAAAGAAGACAGCCATTACTCCCAAAACAAACAATATGATGTAAACCGAGATGGCATCATCGATATTGAAGATTTTATCATCGTTAAAAGACATATGAACTAGGAAGGACTTTACCTATGAAAAAAGCAATTATTCATATTCCGCGGCGAATTTTCTTTGCTGCATTGATAACGATAACCGTTGTTGTAATCATGGCCATTGGCGGACGAGCTGCCAATATTACTCCCTCTCCGGATGAAATCACCTTAAAGGATACTGACTCCACTGTGTCCTTTGAAGTAAATATCCATGCAGAGAAAGACTTTGCCGGTGCCGAACTGGGTCTTGCCACTTCGTCCCCTGATGTGGCCTTCGAAAACCTCGCATTTTCCGATCAAGTAGGAGAAAACCAAATTCAAACAACCAAAGATGGAAAGCAGTACTTTGGATTCTATACTTCCGACAACGGTTTTAAGGCCGGAAAATACAAAGTGGCAACCCTTACATACCACTATAACGGCCATACGCCCCAGAGTATTGCTCTTGACTCTTCCAAAGTCGTAACGGTAAACCAAGATGGCACCACCACCGGTGACACCTCTTCTAAGAATTTTACCGTTTCCATTAAAAGAGTAAAGACCCCGGCGGAACCCAAGATTTCACTTAACAAAGCCAAGATCGTTGGCCTAAAAGACAAAATCTATAACGGAAAAATCCAAAAACAAAATCTTAAAGCCATCTACAAAGGAAAGGCTCTACCCATTACTCTTTCCTACAAAGGCAGCCGTAAAAACATCGGCACCGGCTACGTAGTAGTAACCGGCATCAAAAACTGCACCGGCACCAAAAAGCTGGCGTATAAGATTTTACCGGGAACCGGCCACATCAACTCCATCAGCAAAGTTCGTTTCGGAAAATCCACCGTTAAGGTCAAGGCATTGCAAGGCGGTGTTCGATATCAAGTGCAAGCCGCCAAAGGCAAAACCATCATTAAACAGACCGAAAAAACCACCAAAATAGCATTAAAACTAAAGAAAAAAGGCAAGTACACCATCAAGGTACGTGCCTATAAAAAAGTCAATGGTAAAACGTACTATGGCAAGTGGTCTAAGGGAAAAACTTTAGTTAGAAGATAGCCACCGGTAATACGCAAACATGTATTGCTGATACACTCCATTATATGGTCGATATCTGTCTAGGGAGTATCCATCCGGATATTCTCTAGACAGTATTTTTTTCATCCAAACATCCACGGGGAAGGCATCCTTTTGGTGGAGTCCATACAAAATAACACAGTCAGCCACCTTTCTTCCTACGCCGTAAAGCTCCATTAGTGCGTTTCCAGCGTCCTCTTCATTGGATTCTTTTAACGCTACAAGGTCGATATTTCCCTCTAGAACAGATTCGGAGACGGCCTTTACATACTTTGCCCGATACCCTAATTTGCACTGATCCAAAGCGTCTTGATCCATGTCACAAATGGCCTTGGGAGTGGGAAAACTGTAATACATCTGCCCGTCAAATCCGATTTTTTTCTCTCCGGCCTTCTCAGCCAAGGTTTCAATGGATTTTTTTATTAAGGGGATGCTGCGGTTTTGGGAGATAAGAAAGCTAATGAGTACTTCCCACAAATCCTGCTGCAATATACGAATACCGGCTTCCTTTTGGGAAGCCGTGTAAAGAAATACATCTTCGTCTTTGTTAATCCGCCGGCGAATACGGCTATAGTTTTCCTCTAAATCAAAGTAATCCTTCCAAATGGTAAGAAACTCGTCTTTCCTACAATGAAAACGATACAATCCATCCGCAATCTGTTCTATCACAAGAATATAACCTTGATGAATAATTTGGTACCCGCCGGAATTCAATTCTTTCCAACGAAAACACTGACCGCTGTCAGCGATTTTCTGTAAATCAAAGTCGTCGAAAATCTCTACGATACCATATTCACCATCTTCGCCATTTTCTCGTATGCGATAATTACTTTTCATACTGTAATTTTTCTCAGTGTAATTTACCTTGCGTATAAGCCATCGATAAATGTCACCATTTCCACCTGTCCAAACTCGTCGCCATAAACCTTTACCAAGGCAATGATAAAGTCTACCAGAGCCCATACTCCCATGCCACCTAGGGTTAATAATTTAAAGATACCCCAGCCAATTTGACCACGGAGAAAACGATCCACACCAAATTGACCACAAACAAAGGTGCCCACCCAAACAAAGATGTGCTTGTTGATCATTTTAATGCGACTGGGATCAATGCTGCCGGGAACGGGAATGGCACTGGGACGCCGTGGCTGATAGTCTTGCTGCTGCCAGGTGTCCTTCGGTGCTTCTGTAGAAGCTTCTTGCCACGTAGGGCCTTCTGCCACCTTTACTAAAATGACGGTATCTTCATCTTTAAAGGTACGAACCCGATCACCCACCTTTGGATTCGGATAGTTAATGGACTCCAGCGGCAGCTTTATCAACCCACCTTCATCGGTTCCAAGAATTACCATGTTGTTTTCAAATCGTAAAATTTCATTCATTATCGCTGTCCTTCCTTCTAGTGCACATTAGTATATATGTTTTTTATTATACCCGATGACGGCTCTTTTACCAAAACTTTTCTTTTTTTGAGATAAAATCCCATCTGGTTTTCTCAATCTTTTCAGTATTCTTTCAGATGCAGGCGCTATGATTCAATCACAAGGAACATCCTTTTGACATAGATCATACTCCTTTCAATTACACAAAACGTAGAAGATGAACGTAACAGTGAAAAGCCTGCCAAGACGGCAGGTTTTCACTTTGTTATTGTGTTAGTGATGTGTGTGAACAGAATCAAATATCGTAGAAAAGAAAATAAATTGGCCTTTGTATACAAACAATTCAAAGTATTGTATACTTGTACCATCTCATTAAGAGAAATTTTTACTTTAGGTTATTCTAACATGATTCTTTTTTCTTGAATAATCTAAAACAGAAAAAATAATCCTTACAGTAATGAGATTCACTTTTTAACAAGGGAGGAGTATTCATTGTACGATCACACATTCTTTTCTGCCTTGAAAAACAGCAATTTATTTCATATGACCGGCAATCCCAGCCACTTTTTCATTTCGCCGGTAAATTCTACCAACGAACATTCAGAGTTGATATTGCTGGATCCCGGTTGTTTTCTTGCTTTTAATCAAGTTCGCAGCAATCATTGGCCTGCCTTTTCGGCAACCAGACGAGTGGTCCCAAAAGATGTACTGTTTATCAACCTGTGCCTCAAAGGAAGATGTGATTTAATATTGTCCGATGACAGCTTTATTTCTCTCTCAGAAGGGCGTATCAATTTCGCCACCCGTTATCCAAAAAGTGATTTTTCCTACCCCAACGCCTACTATGATGGTATCCAGCTACTAATCGATCCTGCCGAACTGGCAGCTACCAAGCGAAACTTTTTAGAAATGACCGACATTGACTTAGATCGCTTTACACGCTTTTTCGATGATGATAAAACCCTCTACTTGCAGTTCACCACCCAGATGATGGATCGCATTGCCTCTGCTCTGTGGATGCTGCAAAAAAGCAATTCTGTTGGGAAAATGCGACTCCTGGCCGCACTATTCCTTCATGAATGTATGGAGCTCCCCAGAGAATCCATTAACATTTCTTTGCTAACCAAAAGCCAACTATGCACCGTTGCGGCTTGCGAAGAAATTTTATGCCGGGATCTTTCCCGCAAAATTACTCTAAAAGAGGTTGCCTCTACACTGCAAGTAAACCCTAACAGCCTCAAAGCCTGGTTCAAAGAATTACACGGTCAGAGTGTTACCCAGTACATGCGAAAACAACGTATGAACAAAGCAAAAAATTTACTTTTAACCACAGATGATACCATTCTTTTCATCGCCTTACAGGTAGGATATGAAAATCCCGGCAAATTTTCCAAAGCCTTTCGAGAATATTACCAACTGTCACCTTCGGCTTTTCGAAGGGAAAAGCGCATTACAAATTTAAATAGGGAATAACCATGAATAATGAACTGAAACACTTACTGGGAAATAAAATTTTTACCGATATTTTAAATAATCTTTCTGAGTATGTTTATATTGTTGATGAGTCTGGTTATCTTCAATATATCAACCATGCAGCTTTGAATTTTGAAAAACTTTCTCTAGGGAAAGTAATCGGTAAACATATTAATGATATTTACCAACAAAAAACCAGTCCAACACTTAAGGCATTAGAAACGGGAAACGCTGTTGATATTCAAGAGAATATTTACATTATTAACGAGAACGAATTTCGACAATCCTGCAAGTCCATACCTTTGCTCGCAGGTCGTACTCTCATCGGTGTATGCACTATACAAAATGATTATACTCATTTTTCACAAATGGTAACCGATAACATCAAATTGCAACAAGAAGTACAAACCGGGAAATATGGAAACCCCCATACCTTTGATACTCTACTAGGAGAGGCTCCGGCCTTCAAACGTTGCATTCAGATTGCGAAGGCAGCCTCAAAAAGTGATGCATCTGTGTTGCTATCCGGGCCAACAGGATCCGGCAAAGAAATGTTTGCCAAGAGTATTCATCATGAAAGCAGTCAGTCTCACAGACAATTTTTAGCCGTTAATTGTGCTGCTATTCCCGAAGGGCTCTTAGAAAGTATCCTTTTTGGAACAGAACGTGGTGCTTTTACCGGTTCCCTAAATAAATCCGGCATTTTTGAACAAGCCAACGGTGGTACATTGTTTCTAGATGAAATCAACTCTATGCCGCTTCACTCCCAGGCAAAATTGTTGAGTGTTTTAGAGGAACGAGCATTGCGTCGCTTAGGAGGAAACAAAGATATCAGTACCGATGTTCGAATCATCAGTAGCATTAATGCTTCTCCAATGGATGCTGTTAGCAACGGACAACTGCGCGCCGATTTGTTTTATCGGTTATCTGTCATTACTATTGAAATACCTCCATTAGCAGGTCGTTCTGAAGACATTATCTTACTTGCCAATCATTATATAGACAAGTTTAATAAGATATTTCATAAAAACGCAGTGAAAATTTCCGAGAAAGCCATGAACTTTATTACTACCTATCATTGGCCGGGAAATGTACGGCAAATAAAACACATTATTGAGTCTGCCATAAATATATTGCCCAAGGAGGAGAATACTATAGAATTACACCATTTCCCCTCCTACATCTTCAACGAAAATGTAAAATATATCCAGTATCCTGATACCGAAAGGGGGCTTCCGGGAAAAGACATCACCGTCCTCCATAAAGATACAGAGAATATATTTGAAACCATTCGTACCTCAGAAAAGCAAGTCATTATAGATGCCCTATTAGCTTCTGGTGGAAACATTACACAAGCGGCCAAAATTTTAAATATATCTCGCCAAACCTTGACTTATCGAATGAAAAAATACAAAATCAAAAAATAATTTCCTCTATACTGAGGCAACTTCTTTTCGCACAATATACAGAATTCCTATCGAAATGATAACAGTTCCTGCTAAAAAGGAACTCGTGATTTTCTCATCCAGCAATACGATACCAAGCACAATAGATACAATGGGTTGTATAGGATAAAATAACGCACAGGTAGACGCTTCCAGTACAGCTAACGCTTTATTCCATAAAAGTAGCCCTGCAACGGTTCCAATTGTTGCTACATAAATCGCTGCTGCTACAACCTGCAGGGATATATTTGCAAACAAAATTTGGTCCGTAGAATATTCCCATACAACAAAGGGTAACAGCAAAAAAGCTGACAACAAAATACCAAACGTGGTATATGACAATGGATCATATTTAAAAGAGATTTTCCGAAATAAAACCGATGCTAGTGACCACAATAAAAGACTCACAAAGCAACCCACAATCCCTAATGGACTGGATTCCAATCCCACGTCTCCTATTGTGACAATGGAGCCAATAACAACAGTGACCAATGCAACGATTTTCTCTTTTGTCAGTTTTTCTTTCAAAAACAACGTGGCAAGTAGAGAAATTGTAATTGGTGCCATGGCATTAATTAATGACGACATGGATGCCGTACACACACGATTGGATGCGGTTTGGACAATAACACAAAAGAAATACCCAACAGCACCGGCCACTAAAAACCACTTCAAATCCTGTTTTTCCATAGCTTTATAATCAGCCTGTTTCCGCTTTTTATAAAGCATCCAAAGCAAAATACTTCCACCAATGCTGTATCGAATGAACATGGTTGTAAATGTTGGAAAAGCGATAAATATTATTTTTTGTGTTACGTAATAGCTTCCCCATATAGCTATCTCAGAAATCGCATAGATATAACCTAGCTTCTTATTTTTACCCACCTATGGTCACCCTGAACCCGTTATGCTCCAATATTTCTTTTATTTCTTCCATCCTCTCTTTAGATGGCGGCTTTACTTTTGCTAATGTGTACAGTTTGTCCAACATGGTCTGTGAAACGGCCCACGTGGCAGCTTCTTCAGAAAAAAGCTTTACACCAGCCGCCCCTGGTGGATTAGTATAATGAAAAATTGGTTCTCCCAAAGCCCAGAATATTATGCCGGTACCAATGGCTCCACAGATGGACATAGCAATCCAGTTCCACATTTTAAAGCGAGGAACTGCTTTTTCGCCACCAATGCGGATATTCCCATATTTGGTACAAGCCAGAATTAAACCTCCTACAAAAATGATGAATATCAACAATTCAATCAACCAGGCTGTGCTTCCTCCCATGGCATACAGCATCCCAGTTAACACTTTATACGCTGTCTTTGGCATCAAACCTGCCCATAAAATGAATATAACTAAACATGTAGCAGCGGAAAAAAATATACCTTTTTTCAAAGTGCCTTGTCCTTTGGTCTTCTCATCCATTACGTTTTCCTCCGTTATCTGTTAAAATTTGCTTACCCTAATTTAACGCAATCTTCATGCCAAAATTTTATTTTTTATTACACTTTTGTCATTTTATTCAATGTTTCCAAAAAACAGCTCATTATCTATTACCTGCTGTCATTTATCATATATTTTCGTGAAGAATTCAGAAAATTTCTTTGGTTCTTAATACCTGTCTCTTATACACATCTCCGAGCCCACGAGACTACGCTGCATC
>CAUTYX010000017.1:0-30307 GCA_963542695.1 uncultured Eubacteriales bacterium | reverse complement strand
ACACTTCTAGCTTCGTCGGCAGCGTCAGATGTGTATAAGAGACAGGATAAAATGAAATTGAAATAGTCCTTGAAATAGGCTAGAATAATGATAAATGAAAAGGTTACAATAGGAGATACATATGGAATATGTTCATAGAATTATCGATAAAAAAATAGATGAGCAGATAAATGCTTTTGGAGCTATAAATATTGTAGGACCTAAAGGATGCGGTAAGACTAGAACCGCAAAGGAACGGTGTAATACCATAATTGAGTTTCAAGATGAGGATAAGCGGGATGGTTATATTGCGGTTGCAGAAACATCACCAGGACTTTTTTTAAAAAATGAAAAACCTATACTTTTTGACGAATGGCAGGATGCACCTAAAATATGGGGGACTGTTAGAAAAGCTTGTGATGACACTCCGGAAGGTACTGGGATGTTTTATTTGACAGGCTCTACCAGCAAGAAAATACAAACACCCCATACAGGTACAGGAAGAATTTCTGAAATAAAAATGTTTCCAATGACTTGTTTTGAAACAGGAGAATCTAACGGAAAGATTTCTATTTCAAAGTTATTTGATGATAATTCATATGATATTGATGGAATTTCAAATGGCACTAATTTTGAAGAATTGTTTTTTGCGATATGCCGAGGCGGTTGGCCTAGATGTTTGGCACTAAAAAGTGATACAGCAAAACTAGAAATAGCAAAAGACTACTATTATCAAATATATAAGAAGGATATAAGTTCAATAGATGGCGTTAAAAGAAACGCAGAATTAGCTAGAACCTTAATGTGGTCATATGCAAGGAATATGGCTACATTGGCAAAGAAGAAAAACATATATTCTGATGTAAAGGCGACGAATAATGTAACAGATGTAACATTAAATTCCTATATAGAATGTCTTGAAAATTTATTTGTTATAATGGATGTTGACGCATGGACACCTCAAATCCGGTCTAAAACTGCTATTAGAGCTGCAAAAAAGCATATATTCGTTGACCCGTCTATAGGGCTTGCTGCATTAGGTTTATCACCACAGTATTTCTATAACGATCTAGATACGTTCGGGCACGCATTTGAAAATCTTGTTTTGAGAGATCTAATTGCATATGCAAATGTACAGGATGCTAGAGTTATGCATTATAGCGATGATTTCGGTCTTGAAGCAGACGCTGTTTATCAGTTGAGTGATGGAAGATATGCACTTATTGAAGTGAAAACTGGAGCCAATGCCATTTCGATGGCTGAGAAAAATCTACTTAAATTTAGAGAAGTAATTAAAAAGCATAATGAAAAAATGTTAAGCAATGAAAAACATCCAGGTGTAGTTTATAGGGAACCAGATTTACTTATAATTATTTGTGCGCAGCTGCCTATGGCGTATACAACAGAATCTGGAGTAAAAGTTATACCATTCGATTGTCTGCGTGATTAGAATAAATGTTATTAATTATTACAAATTTGGTGAGGTGAATTTATTGAATCTAGGTGGATACGACGATTATGCTTTTAATGAAGCTTTAGGGAATGCTTTTTTGAAGGAGACGCTTGAATCAAATAGTAGTATTTTTTGTCATTTTTCTGAAGGTGATAAAACTCCTAATACTGATGGAACTTTCGAAATTATAGAGAAAAGTGATGGGAAATATATTCCCACTGGAATATTTTGTGTACAAGTTAAAACTTTAAATCATGATTATATAAACAAAAATACAGATAGAATAAAAAGTCAGTATAAGTATTCTTGTGACACGAAGATTTTTAATGTAGTCAAGGAAGCCATTACGTTAGACCCATCTCAATTCTCAAAAGGGATTGATTAATAAAGGTATTAATAGAATAGAAACAGGATATTTAACTAGTGATTATTATGAAAATCTGGAAAAATTTGCAGAGAAAGTTCCACTAAATTATAATATCGTCATATCTAATGGAATATGGGATAAGAAATCCGTTACGATAAATAGGAAATATTTGTTCGGATTCTCGTATAGTGAAAGTTTTTCTTACTGTAAAGAAGTGTACTCCTCTGATAACTTTTGTTCAGCGATTGATAATACTTTAATGAATGCTGATAATATTACAAATCAGGAAAGAATGCAAGAAAGAGATTGTTTAGTAAAAGGCAGCGGAATTTCTGCTGATGATTTTAACGCTAATATGCCACTTACAGAAACTGTATTTAGACTTTTGTTTATTCAACTTTGTAAAAGCTATTCTATTACAGATTATCGATTTGGTGGAAGATTAAGTATTTTCCATTAATGCAAAATCACAATTGAAAGGATTATATTTAGATGGAGAGAATATTATTCGTCTGCCACGGCAATATTTGCCGGTCTCCCATGGCGGAATTTGTGCTAAAGGATATGGTCAAAAAGAAAGGTATGGCGAATCAATTTGAAATTGCATCGGCGGCCACCAGCACTGAAGAAATCTGGAACGGTGTTGGGAATCCGATGTATTCGCCGGCGAAGGAGGAACTAGATATCCACGGCATTCCATGTGAGGAAAGACAGGCGACTCAGTTGAAAAATCCGACTACCAATACTATGATTATTTGATTGGCATGGATGAAAAAAACATGCGCAACATGAAGAAGATTACCGGGCAGAAAGCCGGCGATAAAATGTTTATGCTTCTTGATTTGACGGGAGAACATCGATCTGTGGCAGATCCTTGGTATTCCAGAGATTTTCAGGCGACATACCGGGATGTAGTAGAAGGATGCATTGCACTCCTTGACAGGCTGCAGCAGTAAAAACGGCGAAGCAAAGAGAAGTAAAATTAAAAAATGAATTCGATTTAATGATTAAAAAATGAAAATTTGGAGCCGGAATAAAGAAGGAGTTCCGGTGAAAAGTTTTCCATGCACTTTTAGTATATAGAGCATAATAAAATGGAAAATCTCATGCGGCTTATTGGTACATCCAAAAAAGCTGCATTTTTCAATGCTTACAAAGGGAACATCAAAAAAATCGACAATATAAAAATATGGAAATAAATAGCAAAAACAGCTTGAAAAAAATTCTTTGAGGGTACATTATAGGTGACGTTGAATATGTGTGTATTTCAGATGAGGAGAGTATACTATGGAAAAGAAAGTACTTTTGAGAGTGCTGTGTTCGGTGATTTTTGTGATGACTGTGTTCTTTGCGCGCTTCACTAACACTGCCTTTGCAGAGGATCAATATCTAGATGATTATCGCAGCGATACCGGAATTGGAGTTCGACCTGCACCTACTTTTAACGATGACACTTTGGGGAAAAATGTTACCAGCCAGGCGACAGATTTTCAGGCGGAAGAAAAATCTTTCAATGCCAGCACAGGTGGCACATTTACAGAGTATCAACCAAACAACTACAGTTTTGTGTACGTTACCTATTTAGCAACTTTTCCCAATGAGGATTTAAGCCTAAAGAAAGGGGACTATTTTCAGTTAAAACTGGACAAAGGCGTTAGACCCGATGGTGTTGTGGATCGAAACGTGGCAAAGGGACCATCTATTTACGATTATTACTCAGATTCGTCAGATCCTATTGGGACCACTCATTATGATCCGGCTACCAACATAATGACTTTTACCTTTAACGAGTACATTGAATCCCATAAAAACGTAACGGTATATGTGGAGATGGCAGATGCTGTTGATCATGATAAAATTACAGATGAGGGCAGCTATACCTTTACGGACAATTTTGCCGGAAACGATTTTTCCTATACGTATCCCATTAAGTTTAACACCAATGTAAATGGCGACTTCGATACACCGGTTCACGCCGATAACATTATTACAGATGTAAATCCGGAGACAAACACTTTCACCGTACATGAAGTGGTTAGAACCAAGGATACGACACATCCCATTGTAATGCGGTATGCCAATTCCAAGCTCAACTACGACTATTCTAATGTGAAGCTAAAGATTTTTGAAATTCCGGAAGGGGATACACTTCCTGCTTCCTTAGGCTTTGATGAGTCAAAATACCAGGATATTGCCGATCAGTTTACGATAGAAAAGGTGGGAAATGACCTGAAGATAACGCAAAACGAAAATGCCACATCTAATTCCGGCAGATTCATGGTGATCCTGGAAGACAAATATATTCCTGAAAACGGCATTATGAATACACTGGTGATTGATGAAATCAACCATGAAACCGGCGCACGGGGAAAATCCGCCGGAGCCACCAACTTTATTCAGGAAGGGGCACTGATTGCTTATGCTAAAGGAGAGTATTCAGAACCGGTTAAAAACAAATTTAATCGAGCCATTTCTATCAAGAAAGTCAATGAAGATGGTGAGCCGCTGACGCATGCTGAATTTACAGTATATGATGAAAGTGGTCAAAATGTAGATACCATTGTTACAGGACAAGATGGAATTGGATATTCAAAACTTTTGGAGATAGGTTCCTACACTGTCAAGGAAACCAAAGCACCGGAAGATTATGCTCTGGATGAAACGCCGATTCCCATCGACTTAGAACAGGAAGACAGTCAGATTGTAAAAAAGACTGTTACCGATCACAGGGCCAAGACTTTCGTTTCGGTAGAAAAGATATGGATTGGAAAAGCAGGTGAGTCTGCCACGGTACATTTGTTTAGCGGGGAGAAAGAAATTGCTTCCCACAAGCTGACGGAAGACGAAAATTGGAAATATACTTTTGAAGATTTGAATAAGACTTCCAAAGGTAAAACCATAGAATACACTATTAAAGAAGATGTACCGGGGAACTATTCCTCAAAGATTACAGGAAATATGCAGGACGGGTTTTGTTGTTACCAATACAAATACCGAAAAAGTAGCTGTAAATGTGGAAAAGAAATGGGAAGGCGGCGCTGGTGACAGTGCAGTGGTAAACCTTTTAGCTGATGGTAAAAAGGTCGATTCGAAGACCTTGACAGCCAAAGAAAACTGGAAGCACGCTTTTGAAGATCTTGATAAATATGACAAAAACGACGGCCACCAGATTGCATATACAATTCAAGAGGAAGAGCTTTCCGGATACAAGGCAAAGATACAAGGTGACGAAAAAGAAGGTTTTGTAATTACCAACACCAAGGAAACCACCCCGGACAAGCCAAATGAGCCGACGGATCCAAAGACGCCAACAGATCCCAAAACGCCAAATACTCCTACAAATCCAACGGATCAGACACCGAAAAGACCTGGCGGTTCAACAACGCCAAAGACACCAAAAAAGCCGTCTACAACGACCAAAACCAAGATTCCGACGGCTTCTGCTGCGCCGTCAAAAGGTACAGGAGCAAGCTCCTCTGGTGGAACATCCACTGTATCAAAGACAGTAAAGAAAACAGGCGATCCGACAAATTACGGAGTTCTTGCCGGACTGGGTCTTTTAGCTCTTGCAGCACTGGCAGTTGCTATACGAATTAAGAAAAACAGTCTGTAAAAATAAAGGTAATTAGATTACTCTCTGATGGAGTGGTCTAATTACCTTTTTCCTTTATATTGTCTTGTGGATCGGCTTGAGATTTATCCTAAATTAAGGGACTTCAACTCTTTTACAAATCTTGTCCAAGGGAAACCGATAACGTTATCTATATCGCCGGTTGTTTTTACGATATGCTTTCTGAAAGCTCCTTGAATGGCATAAGAGCCGGCCTTATCGTAAGGTTCGTCGATATCTACATATTCCTTGATGGCGTCCTCTGTAATATCTCCGAAGGTAACATCTGTTACCTCATAAAAGCATTTGGTAAAGGCCACATCAGACAGCGTCAAAGAAACACCGGTCATCACCTGGTGAGAGTTTCCGGCCATCATGGACAGCATTCTAAAAGCATCTTCTCGATCCGTTGGCTTTCCTAAAATCTCCCCGTCAAAAACGACAATGGTGTCAGCGGAAACGATTACGGCCGGCTGTGATGCCGCTGCATCAGTGGGCTGGGATATTGAGTCATCATTCCAGGCTTCTTTTACCGCCAGTCCCTTTGTGCGAGATAGGTGCATGACTGCTTCTTCCGGAGATAGAAAAGAGGGGATGGTTTCCTCTATATGGGCAGGGCGCAGCAGCGGCTCGTAGCTATGGGCTGCCATCATTTCTCGGCGACGAGGGCTGGCACTGGCCAGGACTAATCGATAGTTTCCAATATGGGTAATAGAAGGGGTTGTTTGGCTACTCATGGATGTAACTTCCTTTTTTTATCGTTTTTCTTTTTGTTTTTTTCTTTCTGTTTCTTTTCTTTTTCTTTTTTTGCTTTGTCAGCGGCACGCCGTTTCATAATCTGAATACGGCGAAGGAATCCTTCGAATTCCGTACCGGTGGCGTAGTATTCTCCGGCAATGCGAGAAACGGTAGAAGGCATGGAAGGGAAGGAATCCGTTCCACTGCTAGGTAGATTTTCCATAACCGAAGACCATAGGCGGGCAGCGGCTGCCGAACCTTCACTTAATTCGATATTGACATCGTTGCCGATCCAGCACGCTGCAGAATATCCAGGAGTAAATCCACAGAACCAGGCGTCAAAATTATCAGAGGTGGTTCCGGTTTTTCCGGCAGTAGGATTGGAGGTGGCAGCATCGTGGGCAATGCCTCGGGTAACCGTGGTACGTAATATATCGGTCATGATAAAGGATACATCCTCATTCATTACTTTCTTTTCTTTCGTATCCGCTTTTAAAACTTCATCGCCGTTTTTATCCACCACGGATGTGTAGCAGCAATAGTCTTTATGGACTCCTTTATTGGGGAAGGTGCCGTAGGCGGATGCCATTTCCACCGGAGAAATGCCTTGGGTCATACCGCCAAGAGCCAGCGCTGCCGGTGTTTTATCATTGACAGCACCGGATTCCTTTACAGTGGTAATACCAAAATCCTTTAGCTGTTTCATGGATTTTTCAGTTCCTACTTGGCGCATAACTCGAACGGCAATGGTATTCACCGATTGCTCTACAGCTTTCCGAAGAGACATGACACCGCGGTAGTTGTTGTACCAGTTGCGAGGCCAGACGCGGCCGTGGTAGTGAAGGGGTGAATCGTTGATTTGGCTGGAAACCGTCCAATATTTTCCGTAAAGATAGGGTAGTTCATTGGAGTCTTTTTTTGAAAATGACATTTTCTTGTGACGCCGTCCATAGGCAGCCCCCTGTTCCAGAGCCGTCGAATAGACAGACAATGGTTTGATGGATGAGCCCGGTTGTCTGGGGGAACGGGCGCGGTTATACAGTAATTTGCCGGTGGTTCCTCTACCACCAATCATGCCCTTAATGGCACCGGTTTTGTAGTCGATAATAACCATGGCTCCTTGAGGCTGCTGAACTTTTGGTCCTAGAGCATAGCCGTTTTCCGGGAAGACAAGAGATCCGTTTTTCTCTGTTAGAGAGCCGGGAAAATCTTTCACAAACTTTCGGCTGATTTGTAAATTTCCGCTTTCGGTAAATTTTTTGTACTCCTTGGGTATCAATACCGTAGAATCAGAAATGGAATGAATCTTTCCTTTTTCTGTGGTGTACATAGGCTTTATCAAAATGGTTTTGTTGGTATCCTTAATGAACCGTAGGTAGTTGCCGGCCTTTAAGATATAGTTTCCTTCTTCTGTCTTTTTCCAATGGGAAGAAGGGATAACCAGCTGGCTGTCTCTATTGATAATGTTGCTGTTTTTATACATTAACAAATTGTCGCTTTTATTGAGAATATTGCCGTTGTTATCGTAGTTGATATTAGCCGTACTGGGGAAGTGGTAATCTTTGTTAAAGGCATTATTTAATGATTTTTGCACTTGGCGATTCATGGTGGTATGGATTTTTAAACCGCCGGCATATATCATGTGACGGGCAGTTTCTCCATCGTAGCCTTTAGCCTGTAGATCTTTAATTACCTGTTCTATGACAAAGTCGGTCATGTATATGCCTTCACTGTAGGTGTCGGCAGAAGATAAATCTATTTCTTTGCGAAGGGTGTCCTTTTTCCCTTGCTGGAATTCTGCATCTGTAATGTATCCTTGCTCCTTCATATTTTTTAATATCAAATTACGGCGATTGGCCGAAGCAGCGCCGTTATAGAGCAATGTATAATCGGAAGTTCGTTTGATAATATCCTTCTTTTGCAAGGTTAAAGTATTGGATTCCGATGTTTTGTTATCTAATGTTTTTACAAGAGCATAGGCGGAGGGCGAGCTGGGAATCGAAGCCAGTGCAGCACACTGAGTCAGGCTCATATCCGATGCATCTTTGGAAAAATATGCCTGAGCTGCAGATTGAATACCGTAAGAATTGTAGCCGAGGTAAATCGTATTTAGATAGGCTTCGATAATTTCTTTTTTTGATAAATGGCGTTCCAAAATAACGGTGTACCAAGCTTCGCACAGTTTACGATTGAGACTTCGCTGCGATTTGGTGTCCGGTAGGTAGACGTTACGAGCCAGTTGCTGGGTAATGGTGGACGTCCCTTGGATTTGGCTTCGTGAAAACAAAGCATCTTTTAGGGCACCTACCATTCGAATGAAGTTAAATCCATGGTGTTTCCAAAAGGTTTTATCCTCCGTGGAGACAATGGCGTCAATCATGTCCTGGGGGATGTCCTTGTAGGAAATGTTGGTACGGTTGCCGTCTTGCTGGTAGACTTTGTCCATTACATGATTATCATCATCGTAGAGGATACTGCTTTCTGATAATGTTTTGTAAATATTCGTCGGGTCAATTTTGGGAGCCTGTGAAATAACTGTTAGGGAATACAACAACAAAAAGAGAAATGTTGCTGCAAAAGCAAGTAAAACCAGTCGAATGATGGATTTGCTCCTAGAGTTCTTTTGAGAAGCTCCCGGTAGATTTGTGGTATTTTTTGTTGCTTTCATAACAATTAGAAGTATACCATAAAACACCTATTTTTTGAAAGTTTCCTCTACGGTAACGGCGTATCCTTTGGGAGAAAAGCCGATGGCACCCAGTTTATCGGTTCGAAAAATGGGAATGTTGCTATTTTCATAGGCAATTAGGGTTTCTGTCGCCGGGTGACCATAATTGTTTTTTCCTACCTGAATAACAGCAAGGGAGGGATTGGTTTTCTTAAGAAAAGTAGCAGAAGAACTGTTTTTACTGCCGTGATGAGGCACCGCCAAAACGTCACAACCTAGATTTTGCCCGGAAGCAACTAGCGCCGCTTCTGTTTCTTTACCGATATCTCCTGTGGCAAGAATTTTTAATCCCGGCAAAGAAGCCAGCAAAACAAGGGATGATTCGTTGGCTTCCGTTGTTTTGCCGGTAACAGTATGCATGTTAGAATCCGGTAAAGGAGCCAACGCTTCCAATCGAAATTCTTTTTCTTTTACTATGACATCTCCTTTTTGAAAGCCGTGGTCACTGGTGATCAGCTGTCGAACCATTCCAAGCTCCTGCAATTCCAGAAGTCCTTTGTAATGATCCATGTCTTTGTGAGTGGCAACAGCGGTATCAATGCGGGAAATGCCATTTTTTAAAAGCACCGGTTTTAGAACATCTTTGGCAATATTTCCTTGACGTCTTCCTCCACCATCAATGAGAATATGGCGACCGCAAGGAGTGTGAATATAGATGGAAGATCCTTGTCCCACATCGATAAACAGAGCCATAGGATGTCTCATGGAGGTATCGTAATATACGCTTGCCAGTATTCCACCGGCCATAATACCGGTTACTCCCAAGACTATCAATTTCTTTTTCCGTCGAAGAAACCAAATGCGACAAGTTTCCGAGGTGCAAAAAAACAACAAACCATATATCCAAAATACTACCACTAAAGGTGGCGAAACCACGTCAAAGGAAAATCGATCGCCGGAATATATTTCCTCATTGCAAAGGAGCATGGCTTTGATGAGAAGCTGCAAACAAGCGGCAGAGTATGGCAGCAAAAAAGGAAAGCACAAGCTTAGTAATACCGACACAATACCGACGGGAATGATGATGCCGGCTAGAAATAACACCGGAATATTGGCAACAAAGGAACCTAAGGAAAAGTAATTAAAGGTATAGGCTGTATAGATGGACATACCACCTTGAATGATGATAATTGGCAGCAAGGTATTTTTAACAAAGGATGGCAACGGCAAATTTCCAAAGAGAGGGAGGACAAAAGCCAGTAAAAAGATGGCCAGAAAGGACAATTGGAACCCGGTAGAAAATAGCAAAAATGGTTGGTAAAGCAATTGAAGAAAGCAGCTGCAACAGGCAGTGGAGAGTAAATCGTAACGGTAATACAGCAGGCGAGACAGAATATGGAGGAAAATCATCCCAAGAGCACGTTGTACGGAAGGAGTAAAGCCGGCTAAACCACCATAGACCAACAATAGCGAAAACAGAATCAGCTGGGGAATGATCCGGTAGCGACCACCAATGAGGAGAGACAGCATGCCGTAAACCATGGCTATATGAAGACCGCTGACAGCTAATATATGAGCTGTACCGTTTCGCTGAAAAGATTCATACAAAGACGGTTCCAATTGACTTTTGTCACCAAATATAATACCCACTAAAAGTCCATAGGTCTCTGTCGTCATATGGGTTCTCATAGTGGCAAGGAAGCGATAGGTGATTTGGTGTAATCGATATCGCCATGGAGAGGCAATTTTCATTTTCGTAGAAAGGCTTTCTTTGGTTGCTCGGCCGGTCATGTGGATGCCGCGTCCCAGTAGATACAATCGATAATCAAAGCAGCTGGGATTACGCCTAGGAGATGGTTTTGACAAGGCAACGGGAAAGGAAAATGCCCTGCCGACGGCGAGGGTTTGAGAAATTTCAGCGGAAGGTTTACAGTAGATGGTAATAAGCAGAGGGCTGGCTTTTTTCGGTTTTACTTCCAGCAGATAGTGATCTTTCTTTTCTTGACAGCTACAGATAGTACCCGTTATGGATATTGTTTTTCCATCTAATTGTACCAGAGGATCTGCAGCGGCTTTTTTCACCTGCACGGTCATGGTGAAACTGCCAAGTAAAAAGAAGATGGTGAGTAGCAGCCAAAAAAGATTCAGCCTTTGTAGACCGGACCCTTTGGACTTAGAATATGCCATTGCTATAAGAACAACAGCAAATCCCCCGAAACATAGGAGAGATAAGGGCGCTTGTGGTTTGAGCACCAAAAGAATCCCTACAACAAAGACCAGGGTAAGAGGTACCATAGGGCGCCGCGGTGCCTTGAAATACAGTCTATTCATCTGCAGCCTTTCCGGCCGGTCCGTTACAAATAATTTACAATATTTTCCATCGACTGACAATATGAGAAAATGATATACTGACCCTAGTAACTAATATAGAAACGCAATAACATTAATGAAAGAGCAATCCGGCACATCATAGCCAGTTAGGAGTAACCAGGTGGCATATAATAAAAGTAACTATGCAAAAGAAGAACATGCTTTTCAACGGTTCCAGCGGGACATAAAGGGAAAGAAGTTGGCAGGAACTGTTTTTTTACATGGAACGGAGCAGTTTCTAGTTACCTGGGCAAAAAATCAGCTTATCAAAATGTATGTTCCCGAAGCCAGCAAAGCCTTGGATTTGGCTGTCTATACCCCGGATAATTTTAATATGGAAGAGATGATTGCTGCCTGCGAAACGTCGCCTTTATTGGCAGAAAAAAAATTGATACTAATTGATAATTTTCATTTGATTTGGGGAGGACGTCAGTCGGGTTTTGACGATCCCCAAAAAGAGCAATTGAAAAAATACGTATCGCAAATTCCTTCCTGGACATTGCTGGTGGTGGTAGCGCCTACTGCCAAAGATGCAAAAACGGCAAAGTTTGGAACAGCATTATCCAAAGCTGTTGTGGCAGCCGGTACAGAATATAATTTTGAAAGGCTGGAACGAAAGCAATTATTAGGCTTTATGAAAAAGCGTCTTGTTGCCCGTAACAAGACTGCCGGTACCAAAACTTTGGAAAAGCTGGTAGAAGACTGTGGCTATTATAACAAGGAAATTGACTATGGTCTCTATCACCTTACAGGTGATTTGGAAAAAATATGTGCCTACAGTGAAGGCACACAGATTACTGATGAAGATGTAGAAATCTGTCTTTCTGACAATTTGGAGCATAATATCTTTTTAATGCTGGAGTGTATTTCCGACAATCGGAAAACAGAAGCACTGCGATTATTGCATGACTTGCTGCGGTGGGGAACCAGTGCCTATCAGATTTTAACTATGGTGCAGCAGCAGTTTGAATTGATGCTGGCCGTAGCACTAATGCGCAATCATGGTCTGGGAAAACAGGCTATGAGTAAAGAACTAGGAGGCATTCATCAATACCGGCTGCAGCGATTGATTCATAGTGCTGCAGGCTACAATCCGGAACGATTGAAAAGGATTTTTTCGGTAACGGTGGAAACAGAGCGACGGATTAAGACCGGTCGGCTATCAGAGGAACTGGCATTGGAGTTGTTGGTAGCCGAAATTTAAAATGAGTATCTCGCATAGAGCAAGCTGAAACAATAGTAACCAACTATGTTGTGTATTAGTTTGTTGAATAGATTGACCTTTCCGCGATTTGTTAAATTCTTATTGCATATAGATTGTTAAGCAGTTATCATTGATATAGTAGAAAAAAATAGTGTACCTAGTAGTGACCTCTGTAGTCGGGTATTGCCAGGTGCCCTATTGCTATGTTGGAAATGCTGAATATACAAAAAGCAGGACAATGTAATTGACAGTGAAATGTCAATCCAAAAGGTACATGATTTAGGAGGAATTTGTTTTGAAAAGGTTTGAGATCGTTAAAAAACGGAAAATAAGTGACACCATGAATTGGTATACGATCTATGCGCCACTTGTTGCTAAACATGCAAAGCCGGGACAGTTTATTATCTTCAGAGTAGACGAGTTTGGTGAAAGAGTGCCAATCACCATGGCAGACCATGATTCTGAAAAAGGAACCGTGGACATTATTGTACAGACAGTCGGAAAATCTTCTATGCTGCTGGCTTCATTGGAAGAAGGCGACTGTCTGGCAGACTTTGTTGGACCGCTGGGACAACCTACCGAAATGGAAGGCTTGAAGAAGGTTCTCATTGTCGGTGGCGGTGTAGGAAATGCATTGGCATATCCCATTGCTATCGGAATGCACAGAGCCGGTATTCATGTAGAAATGATTTGTGGATTTAAGAATAAAGAGCTGGTAATTCTGGAAGACGAACTGCGTGCAGGTGTTGACAAGCTACACATTTTGACAGACGACGGTTCCTATGGAGAAAAAGGCTTTACAACCCAAAAAGAAGAAGAACTTTTACAAGCCGGCAACGAGTATGACGAAATCTTTGCAGTCGGTCCGGCTATTATGATGAAGTTTGTCTGTGAAATGGCCACCAAATACGATACCGAATCTATGGCATCTCTGGCAACATATATGATTGACGGAACAGGGATGTGCGGATGTTGTCGTGCTACTGTAGGTGGAGAACCGAAGTTTGTTTGTGTAGATGGTCCTGACTTTAATGGGGCTGAAATCGACTGGGATCAGTTGATTAAGAGAGGCCGTACTTTCCAAGAACAAGAGGCCGAAGCCAAAGAACACGTGTGCAAATTAGTAGGAGGAGTCAGAGTCAATGCCTAATATGAGAAACGATAAGAATCCAATGCCGGAGCAGGACGCTAACGTCCGGAATAAAAACTTTGAAGAAGTAGCTCTTGGGTATACCGAAGAGATGGCAGTGGATGAAGCAGAACGTTGTTTACAGTGTAAACACAAGCCCTGTATGAATGGATGTCCGGTTATGGTTCGGATTCCTGAATTTATTAAGTTAGTTGCAGAAAGAAAATTCGAAGAAGCTTACGAAGTAATTACCTCCACCAACTCTTTACCGGCTATTTGCGGTCGTGTATGTCCGCAGGAAAACCAGTGTGAGGAAGTCTGTGTTCGTGGCATTAAAGGTGAACCTGTTGGTATTGGTCGTTTGGAACGTTTCGTTGCCGACTATCATGATGCCCATGCCAAGGATGCCGTAGGGGAAACGGAAAAAGGAAACGGTCACAAGGTTGCCATCATTGGTGGTGGTCCTGCCGGCTTGACAGCAGCCGGAGACCTAATCAACAAGGGATATGATGTAACGGTGTTCGAAGCTCTTCACAAAGTAGGCGGTGTATTGGTGTACGGAATTCCACAGTTCCGTCTACCAAAGGAAATCGTGGCAGAAGAAATTAAAAAGCTGGAAGATAAAGGCGTTAAATTTGTTACCGACGCCATTATCGGAAAAGCTATTACCATTGATGAATTAATGGAAGAAGAAGGCTTTGAGTCGGTATTTATAGGTACCGGAGCCGGTCTTCCTATGTTTATGAATATTCCGGGCGAAGATTTGGTAGGTGTCGTTTCAGCCAATGAATATTTGACGCGAATCAACTTGATGAAAGCGTACAAAGATGAATACGACACACCGATTGCACGTCCAAAGAGGGTAGCCGTTGTTGGCGCCGGAAACGTAGCTATGGATGCTTGTCGTTCTGCCAAGAGAATGGGCGCCGATGTAATGCTGATTTATCGTCGTTCCGAAAAGGAAGTTCCGGCTAGAGCAGAAGAATTCGAACATGCCAAGGCAGAAGGGATTGAATTCCACTTCCTGACAAACCCGGTTGAAATTCTGGGAGACGAAGACGGTAAGGTAAAAGGCATTAAATGCATTAGTATGGAACTGGGAGAACCGGATGCTTCCGGTAGAAGACGTCCTATTGCAATCGAAGGATCCGAATTTGTAGAAGACGTTGACTACGTAATTATGGCACTGGGAACCAAGGTAAATAGCTTGATCAGCAACACAACACCAAAGGTTGAACCGACAAAATGGGGTGGCATCGAAGTAAACGAAGAAACAGGAATGACCACACAGCCGGGAGTCTTTGCAGGTGGAGATGCAGTAACAGGAGCGGCTACCGTTATTAAAGCCATGGGAGCCGGTAAAGTGGCTGCCCAGGGGATTGACGATTACATCAAAGGCAAAGAAAAATAAGCATACGTCAGAAGCCGTAAGACAATAAAAATCATAAAAGGAGTTGAACCAGGATTTCCATAATCCGTTTAAGGTCAACTCCTTTTTCGTGTCTGTGTCATACCATTTTGCAAGTAATCGGCATTATTTACGTAGGTAGAAAAATGATTGTATTCTATTTTCGGTATCGATAATGTTGTTATACTGAAGTATCTGATACTTTTCCAGTAGAGGATATACATCGGAGGAAGAATCAGTCGGAGGATATAGCTTTCCGTTTTTGTCCTTGTAGGCAATAGCTGTGGAAAAGGGAATTTGTTTGTGCAGGTCCAACAGAAACTTGTCATACCCGGTCATAGGCTGTCCCAGCATTTTCAATAGGTAAGGGTGCAAAAAGTTGGCACTGATGTCTACGTTTTTCTTTTCCTTAATATCAAAGTTGGCCCAAATCATAAAGGGCACCCGGTATTGCAATTCGGATCGTTCCAAATCAGTAAGGTTGCTGCCGGCGCGATCCATCAGCTTTTGATAGAAATCATCTTCAATTCGAGGTTGATGATCCCCGAAAAGAACTACGACGGTGGGCTTACTTTGCTGCCGGTAATACTGAATTAGCTGGCGAAGAGCATCGTCGCTTTTTTTGATTAAATTCAAATATTGACCGGCTTCTTCCATCTGTAATTCGGCGTCGGTAATGCCGATGCCTTCATCTACAACACCGCTGGATAATGCAAAATCACTGTGGTTTTGAATGGTGACGTTGAACATATAATAAGGCGAGGTGGGATTTTTTTGCCGGAACTGCCGGTAGTTTTCCCGAATCGTTTTGTAATCGTATGCATCGGAAACATAGGCACGAAGCAACTCCGGCTTCTTTAAGTTTTCCAGGGATATATATGTATCAAATCCAAGATTAGGGTAGACCACATTGCGATTGTAGGAAGTGTTCATTCCCGGATGAAAGGCTACATTTCCGCCGTATCCTCTGGATTTTAAGGTGGTAGTAAGAGATGGAGTGGGGACTTTCACATGGTTGTTGTAGGCAACCGAATGGAAAGGCAGATAAGCTAAGGTATTGCCTGTTAAAAATTCAAATTCCGTATTGGCGGTGCTGCCTCCAAAAATAGAGGTGTGCATGGTACCGGTAACGGTATCTTCCTTTAAACTATTGAAGAACGGGCAATAATCTTTGTTGGTGGAAAACTTGGAAATATAGGATAAATCCGCATATGCTTCGTTCATTACCACGATAATGTTGGGATTTTTTTTTGAAATATTCGTTGCCGGAACTGCCTTATCTGAAACATAGTTTTTTGCAATTCCAGCCGCCGCTTCCTTGGAATATCCATCCGGTTGATCCACACCGATGCTCTTTACCGTAAGGAAAAAGGCCAGGGTATAGCCATGAGAGTTATAACTCCATTTGGGACGGAAACCGGACACGTAAATATCGTGCTTTTCCAACACTTCCGTAGCAAATATGACAGTATAAAATACACCGCTCCAGACCAAAAGAGCAAGGAGGGCAGCCAGTCGTTGCTTTTTTTTCTCAAAACTTTTGTAATGTTGCAGCGACAAAGCAATGGCAATATGAATCATGGCAATGACCAGACACCAAAGAAAGGCCTGGTTAAAGTACATGGTGTAATTGCCGGCCACATCGGCAGCAGTCCCCATGGAGGCAAAGTCTGTTGCCGCTAAAGGCGAATCCCGGAACAGCAGCAGCACATAGTTGGTGACACCAAAGCCAAAGGCAATGCCCGTAAGGGTGATGATAGTATATTTGCATCGGTTCCATATGGTATAGATAAGCCACCAAAACAGACCGATAATTAGTAAATTTAACAAGCCGTCAATACTGAAAAGCTTCCCAAATATAGAACCTAAAGTGGGTCCATGGAATTTTTCGATGATAATAAAGCAAACAAAAGGAGTGTCAAAGAACATAATTCTTGTGAGAATTTTGTTTGTATCTATGTTCTTGCCGGTGCGGCGAGACAAAGATCGGTCTATGGATTCTCTAGGCAGCAGTATGCCAATGGCCGTTAAAAGCAATCCGGTCAGCAATAAAAGAAAGACCTTGGCGTTAATGGAAAAGTATTTTATGACACCAAAAATACGTTGGTTTTCATTATTCCCATTGATAGTATATTGATTCCCGTCTCCCCGGTAGTTTTCATCACAAAGAAATAGACCTACCTTTTCTTTGGATGCAATGTTGGAGGATTTTACTTCCAGTGTATATTTCTTCCCTTTTTTTATAGGGATGCCGTCTCGTTTGTAATTGGTAATTTTTTCATGAATGATTTTATCGCCATTTAACTCGTTGGCATTTTCTAAAAAATCAAAGATAGTAGCCGACTGGTTGGCTAGTAGCTTGGCCGGTAATGTGGATGCGGCAATGGTTTTTTTCTTGCCGTCTCGTATAGACACTGTAACGGTTCCCGTAGCGGTATAGTTACTGGGATTTGCAAAATGAAGCCGGACCTGTTTGATCAATCGGTGTTTTGAGATAAAAGTTTGGCGTATGACAGTATTACCTTTAATAGAAACGCTGTTATTGGTTACGGCGCTTATTTGGTATTTTTTCACATCGTCTTTTAGAGTAACAAGCTTGTTATCGTTGGTTTTTAAAGGATCGTCTTCTTTCACTTTTACCTTACTGACTCTTTCGTTGTTTAAAAAGGTAGAAGGCGATAGAAAACTGCTCCACTGCAGGATGACAAATACCATGCCGGCCAGTAAAACAGCCACCAAGACAATTTTTCGGATGGTCAAATGATTTTTAATACCCTTCATAATGACAATATTTTAGCATAGACAAGGGACGACGGCAATCGAAGGTGGTATACTATATGCATCGAGTGCACCGGATGCATTAAAAGCAACAGGGAGAAGAGAATGTCTTTTGCAACGGAAACGAAAAATGAATTGGCACGGATTATACCGGAGAAAAAATGTTGTATGCTGGCAGAGATTGCTGCCTTTACGCGATTTTCCGGTAGTGTTGTGCTGCTGGGCGGCGGGAAATTCCGCATTGTAATGACTACCGAAAACCCGGCCATTGCAAGGCATTATAGAACTTTAATCAAAACCTACTTTGCCGTAGATGCACAGGTGGAAATGGAAATGAACAGTAGTCTACATAAAGGGCGCCGTTATCTTTTAACTTTGGATCCGGAACAACTGTCAGAAGAAATCTTGCGGGAAACCGGCATGTTAATGGTACGAGAAGGAATGAACTACATTACCGACGGCATTTACGATGGCGTTGTTCCTACGAAATGCTGCCGAAAAGCGTATCTTCGCGGCGCCTTTCTAGGGGCAGGCACCATGAATACACCGGAAAAAGAATACCACCTTGAAATCGGCTGCCAGACACCGGTACAAGCCCAAGATTTACGGCGGCTTTTTAATACTTTTGTAGATATCCATGCCAAACAATCCACCAGAAAAAGAGTCCCTTTTGTATATTTAAAAAGCGGTGGGCAAATTTTAGATGTTCTCGCTATTATGGGAGCTCAGCGCCAGTACTTTGCTTTTGAAGATGCCAGATTACGCAAAGAACTGCGCAGTGAAGCCAACAGAAAGGCCAATTGTGACCAGGCAAATATTGATAAATCTGTGGCAGCGGCCGAAAAACATATAGCGGCCATAGAGATAATCAAAACCACTATTGGATTGGAAGCTTTGCCGGCAAAGTTGCAGCAGGTGGCACAATTGCGAACGGAGCATCCGGATCTTAGCTTACTGCAGCTGGGAGCTATGTTGGAACCGCCACTAAAGAAATCTGGAGTCAATAATCGCTTGCGGAAAATCACCCAAATTGCCGAAGAAATATCTGATAATAAGGGCTATTGACATTGCTGTTTCCAGCTCATATAATGAAGCGGTAAACTGAAAATGACAGGGCGGTGACGGACTTAATCAACCCAGAGCCCTATACCAATGGAGAGGCGATGGCAGCATCGCAAGACAGGGTGGTACCGCGGTCAGGAAGATCGTCCCTGATCTGTATGAGGTTCATGCAGGTCGGGGTTATTTTTTTACAAAATCATATAGTAATGAGGAGAGAATATGTTTAAGAATCTTTCAAAAGACCCCATTGCCAAGGTGCAGCAGGCACAGGCTGACAGTTGGGAAAACGAGGGACTGCTGGAGCAGTGCATCAACCATAAAGAAGAGGCCCCTTCCTTTACATTCTACGAAGGACCTCCTACAGCAAACGGAAAACCGGGGATTCATCACGTCATTGCCCGGACCTTGAAAGATTCCGTATTGCGTTACAAGACTATGCAAGGCTACTCCATTAAGAGAAAAGCCGGCTGGGATACCCATGGGCTGCCGGTAGAAATCGAAGTGGAAAAACAGCTGGGCTTTGATGGAAAACAGGACATTGAACAGTACGGCATCAAGGCTTTTAACGAAAAATGCCGGGAATCTGTTTTCAAATACGAGAGTATGTGGCGTGATATGACAAAACGGATGGGCTATCTAGTCGATATGGACCATCCCTATATTACCCTTGACAATGATTACATCGAAACAGGATGGTGGATTCTAAAAGAATTCCACAAAAAGGGCATGATTTACGAAGGACATAAAATTCTTCCCTACTGTCCTCGCTGTGGAACGGGGCTTGCTTCTCACGAGGTAGCCCAAGGTTACAAAGAGGTAAGTGTGCAGACTTTGACGGTAAAATTCAAGGCCAAAGATGAAGATGCATACTTCCTTGCCTGGACTACTACTGCCTGGACTTTGCCGTCTAATATCTCCCTGACTGTGGCACCGGATGCTGACTACCTAAAGGTAGAAATGACAGAAGGGGACGAAAAAGGCAATGTTTTCTATGTTGCAAAAACTCTTGCCGACAAGGTTCTGGGGGAAGGCAGCTACCGCGTGCTGGAAGAAATGAAGGGCAAGGCTTTAGAGTATAAAGAATACCATCAGCTGATGCCTTTTGTAACACCGGATAAAAAAGCATTCTTTGTTACGTGTGCCGACTATGTAACCATGGAAGATGGTACCGGAATCGTTCATACGGCACCTGCCTTCGGAGAAGACGACTATAACTGTGGTCGTCGTTACGGCTTGCCTGTTGTAAACCCGGTAGACGAAGAAGGGAAATTTACTGCCACTCCGTGGAAAGGCCGCTTTATTATGGAAGACGGGCTGGATATAGAAATCATCAAATACCTGGTAGGAGAAGGCAAACTCTTTGCTCGCCAGAAGATGGTTCACAACTATCCACACTGCTGGAGATGCGGAACACCTCTTGTATATTATGCAAAGCCTAGCTGGTACATTGAAATGAGCAAATTAAAGGACCAACTGGTGGAAAATAACGATACAGTAAACTGGTATCCGGATTATGTAGGGGAAAAGCGTTTCGGAAACTGGATTGCCGATGTAAAAGACTGGGCAATTTCAAGAAATAGATATTGGGGGACACCGATTCCGATTTGGCGTTGTGAATGTGGACATACAGATTGTATCGGAAGCCGCAAAGAATTGGCAGAACGTGCCGTAGAAAACATCGACGAGTCCATTGAGCTTCATCGTCCTTATGTAGATGATGTTCATTTGACATGTCCGGAATGTGGCGGAACCATGACCAGAATTCCGGAAGTTATGGACTGCTGGTTTGACAGTGGTGCCATGCCATTTGCGCAGCAACATTATCCTTTTGAAAACAAAGAAGTCTTTGATGACGAAATGTTCCCGGCTGACTTTATTTGCGAAGGAATCGATCAGACAAGAGGTTGGTTCTACTCTCTTATGGCCATCTCCACCTTTATTAAAGGTGCTGCACCATACAAGAACGTATTGGTAAACGATTTGATTTTGGACAAAGACGGTAAAAAAATGAGTAAGCACGTGGGTAATACCGTTGATCCGTTTGAACTCTTTGATAAATATGGAGCTGATGCCACCAGATGGTACATGCTGCATACTTCACCGGCCTGGTCACCCACAAAGTTTGATGAAGAGGGACTAAAAGAAACTGTCAGCAAGTTCTTTGGAACGTTGCGTAATGTATACAATTTCTTTGTGTTATACGCTAACCAGGACAATGTGGATCCGGTATCTTTTGAAGTGGAAAACCCACCGGAACTGGATCGATGGATTTTGTCCAAGTACAATCGCCTGATTAAGGATGTTGTCTTTGAAATGGATCAGTACGACCACATGAAGGCCGTTCGTAAGATTCAGTACTTTGTTAACGAAGATTTGTCCAACTGGTATATTCGCCGTGCAAGACGTCGTTTCTATGATACAGAGATGACAGAGGATAAGAAGAGTGTGTACAAAACCACTTTTGAAGTATTAGTAGGCGTTTCAAAGTTAATGGCGCCTTTTGCTCCTTTCCTGTCAGACGAAATGTATAAAAATCTTACCGGAGAACCGTCTGTTCATTTAGCTGACTTCCCGACAACAGAGGAAGCGCTTATGGATGATAGAACAGAGCAGCGTATGGATTTGGTTCGTGATTTGGTAGCTCTAGGCAGAAGTGCCAGAGAGAAGGCAAAGATCAAGGTGCGACAGCCACTGGCACAAGTGTTGGTAGATGGTTCCTACAATCAGCTTATCGGCGATTTGACACCGCTCATTAAAGAAGAGTTGAACATCAAGGAAGTTGTCTTTGCCGACGACCTTCATGAATATCTAAAATACAGCTTAAAGCCTAACTTTAAGGTGGCAGGTCCGGCTCTTGGGAGCGGTATCAAAGCCCTTGGAAAAGCGGTAGCGGCACTGGATCCGGCAGCAGCCATGGCCAACCTTGATAAAGAAGGATCATTGGTATTGGAACTGGGTGGAGTAGATACCACCATTACAAAGGATATGATTGAGGTTACCATCAATGCCAGAGACGGATTTGCTGCAGCGACAGAAAACAGCGTGTTTACCATTATCAACACCAACTTGACACAGGATTTGGTGGAGGAAGGTTTTGCAAGAGAGATTATTTCTAAAATCCAGCAGATGCGTAAACAAAAGGATCTTGAAATGATGGATCATATCTCCATTGCATTGATGATGGATGATCAAATTGCCAATGCCGTTAAAAAATACAAAGACTATATTATGGAAGAAACCTTGGCAACAGAAATAAATATGGAAGCTGCAGATCTTAATGAAGTAAAGATTAACGGTCACAAAACAGGCATTGCCATTGAGAAAGTATGATGGATATAAATAATAGCCATGGTGGCACTATAATTGAAAATCCAAAGAATCATATCGGAGAGAACAGTCTCTCCGATATGACGCTATCTGAGATGAGAAACTTTTTTTCTTCAATAGGAGAAAAGCCTTTTCGTGCAAACCAGGTATATCGCTGGATCCACAAAGGTGCTACATCTTTTGCAGAGATGAAAAACCTGCCTCAGAGTTTGAAGGATAAACTTTCCAAAGAAGCTACCGTTGCAACTATGGAAACAGTCATTGTCCAGCAATCCAAAACCGATGGAACAAGAAAGTATCTCTTTGGCCTGGCGGATGGAAATTGCATCGAAAGTGTCTTTATGAAATACCATTACGGCAATTCTATTTGTGTTTCCTCTCAGGCGGGTTGTGCCATGGGTTGTGCCTTTTGTGCCAGTACCAGAAACGGTCTTGTGCGAAATTTAACTGCCGGAGAAATGGTAGGCCAGCTATTGGCGGCAGAAAGAGATACCGGGGAGAAGATTAACCACCTGGTGGTCATGGGAAGTGGAGAACCTTTTGAAAATTACCGGCAGCTATGTCGGTTTCTGGAAATGCTTCATGAAAAGGAAGGTGTATCTATCGGATTTCGAAATATTACAGTTTCAACCTGTGGGGTAGTGCCCTACATGGAAAAATTTGCCCGAGACTATCCCCAAGTTAACTTGGCAGTATCATTACATGCATCTCAAGATCAACTTCGCAGCAGGCTCATGCCTATCAACAAACGGTATCCCCTGCAGGAGCTTTTGGAGAGCTGTAAAGCGTATGTGGACAAAACCCGCCGGCGCATTACTTTTGAATACGCCTTGATAAAAGGAGTTAATGATAGCCCGGAGGATATAAAAAAATTAGCCGTCATTCTTCGAGACATTCACTGTCACGTGAATTTAATCCCGCTAAATGGCGTCAGTGAGACAGGATTTGCAGGAAACAGCCGCAAAGAAGCCTTGGAGTATGCCGATTTCCTAACAGTTGCCGGTATTCCTGCCACTGTGCGACGCCAACTGGGGAATGACATTGATGCTGCCTGTGGCCAACTGCGATTGTCAAAAAAGGAATTAAAATCCAATTCAAAATAGCGTTTGTATATTGTGAAGAAACAAGGGATGTTGTATAATAAACGAAACGAATTATTGCCAAAGGAGGAGATTATCATGGTTAAATTACTGGTAGGTCATAAGGGGACGGGAAAGACGAAGCAGATGATCGAGAATGCAAACGAGTCTGTTCACTCCAGCGACGGAAACGTCATCTTTATCAATAAGAATCATCGCCTAAACTTTGAGCTGGATCATGATATTCGTATTATCTGTATGGAGGATTTTCCATACATTACCAATAGTGATGAATATATTGGCTTCTTGTATGGAATTATCAGCTCCAACCATGATATTTCGGAAATATATATTGACGGAATCTTAAAACACGCTGATGTTTCCTTAGGAAACCTGCCTGAATTCATTGAAAGAATTAAGAGCATTGCAAAGACATACGAGGTTGACTTTGTAGTAAGTCTGAGCGCGGCTAAGGAAGAGATGATTGGCGTTGATTTTTCCGGATGCGAAATTATCAACTAGTAATCAATTTTTTTAAAGGAAACCTAAGGACAGTGATTTCACTGTCCTTTTGATGTGGAGGCGTATTTGTAAAATGAAGAAAGTGTATTTTTTTGTATGTCTAACGGCTTTTTTATTTGGAACCATGGAAGTGGCTATGAAAATAGCCGGGGGAGGTCTGGAGGCCTTCCAGTTGACCTTTCTTCGTTTTGCCATGGGTGGCATTATGCTACTACCCTTTGCCGTTACGGATATTAAAAAACACCACATTGTTTTTGCAAAAAAGGACATTCTTTGGGTACTGGCAACAGGCATCATGGGGATAACCGTCAGTATGGTGTTCTTCCAGCTGGGGGTAATGTATTCCAATGCCTCTACGGCCAGCGTTATTATCTCTGTTAATCCATTGTTTACAATGTTTATCGCCCATTACTTTGCCGGCGAGTTTATGAATCGTGCCAAGGTAGTATCACTTTTGGTCGCTATTATTGGCTTGGTCTTTATGATACGTCCTTGGGATTTGCAGCCGGGAAATACCGTAAAGGGAACCATATATATGTTGGTTGCGGCAATTACTTTCAGCATATATACTGTAATGGGGAAGAGGAGTACAGAAAAAATCGGTGTCATGGCACAAACCAGTTTTAGCTTTATTCTGGGTTCTGCTGTGTTGTTAATGGTGATTTTAGCTATGGGAAGGCCTGTTGTTGCCGGTGTTGCGGAGCACATTTGGTTGGTGCTGTATGTGGGAATTTTTGTAACGGGAATCGGTTACTGGTCCTACTTCCAGGCAATAAAAAAATCCGATGCGTCTACCGGTTCTATTTCTTTTATGATAAAACCGGCTATAGCACCTATTTTTGCAGTAATCTTCTTAAAAGAACAGATTCTGTGGAATGCTGTTATTGGCATTTTGTTGATGCTCATTGGCTCCTTCTTCAATCTGCGGGAAAACAAAAAGCTGACAGCCGGAAATGAGAAACAATATGAAAGATAAAACAGTGCAAACCGTTTCTGAGATAGAAAAGATTTTATCCAAAAGAAAGCCCGGTGCAGTTGGTCGTTTTCAACAATTTGCAGTGTTAATACCCATGGTGGAAACAGAGCGAGGCATCGAAATACTTTTTGAACAACGCAGTGCCGGCTTGCATAGACAGCCGGGGGAATTTTGCTTTCCGGGCGGGCAGCAGGAACCGGGAGAAACGCCTTTGATGTGTGCACTGCGGGAAACTTGTGAGGAGCTTTCTATTGATAGAACCCATATTGGAACGGTAACAAAAGTCCAGACGTTATATACGCGCGGCTTCCTGATTTCCTGCTACGCTGCCAAGGTGGATATTGATGAAATGGAGCCGTCCTCTGATGAAGTGACAGAAGTGTTTACTGTACCTTTGACATATTTTATGAATAACCGGCCGGAGGTACTTTATATGGAATACGGTCCAAAAGATGATACCGATTTTCCCTATGAAAAAATCGGTATGGAAAAGGGAAAGACCTATAACTGGCATCAGGACATTCATGAAATTCCCATTTATACATATCAAAACCATATCATTTGGGGGATGACCGGTCGCATGATGCAAGGCTTTGTCGCTATCCTTAAGGAGGCAGAAGTATGAAATTTAAACTGGCTCTTTGTCAGATGGCAGGGACAGACAACAAGGAAAAAAACAAAGTGGTTGCCGGAGAGTTTTGCCATAAAGCAGCAGATCAAGGGGCACAGATAATTGTCTTGCCGGAGATGTGGAATTGTCCCTATTCCAATGAGTATTTTCGACCTTTTAGTGAGCCGGAAGATGGGGAAACAGCCCAATTCCTTGGCAATCTTGCTAAAGACCTTTCCTGTTATTTAGTAGGTGGGAGTTTTCCGGAAATTGATGCAGAAGGCAATGTATACAACACCAGCTTGTCCTTTGATCCAAAGGGACAGGTGATTGCAAAACATAGAAAGGCACACCTTTTTGATATCGATATTGATGGTGGTATTCGATTTATGGAATCGGAGACCCTGACAGCCGGCAACAAGGTGACAGTCATGGATACAGAGTTTGGGAAAGTCGGTGTGGCGATTTGCTATGATGTGCGATTTCCGGAACTATTTCGTGCCATGGCATTGGAAGGAGCCAAGCTGGTAATTTTACCGGCAGCCTTTAATATGACGACAGGACCTGTCCATTGGCAGCTGACTATGCGAGCCAGAGCCTTGGACAACCAGCTCTATTTGGCAGCCTGTGCACCGGCTAGAGTAGACAACGGCATATATCTATCCTATGGTCACTCCATGGTGGCAGATCCTTGGGGACAGGTGATGGCAGAAACCGGTTCCCGGGAAAATATTGTTGTGGCAACTATAGATACCGAATATGTGGACAGTGTGCGACGACAGTTGCCTTTGCTGGCCCATAGAAGAGAGGAGCTTTATCGATGAAACGACTGGGAATACTATTGCTGACAATCTCCCTTCTTGTATTGACGCTGACCGGTTGCGGCAATGAAAATAAAATTACCAAACAAAAACCTTTGGTGGTGATGATTACTGTTGCCAGCCAAATGGGAGACGAAGGCATTAACGATGCGGCTTGGGCCGGTTGCGAAGAAGCTTCTGACGAAGAAGGGGTGGATATTCGTTGTCTGGAGTCTGCCAACAAGCAAGAACTGGCAAGCAACTTGATTTCGGCGGGAAACGATGATGCAAAAGTAGCCGTAATTGTGGGGACCCCCGGTGATGAGGCAATTAAAAAAGCAGCTAAAAAATACCCGGATACCAAATATCTGGTGTTGGAATCGGCTGTATCGGGAGAAGATAATCTGGGAAGCATATCTTTTCACGAAGAACAGACAGGATTCCTGGCCGGTGTAGCGGCTGCTACAACGACTAAAACCAATACGGTTGGATTTCTCGGAAGAGAAGGCAATATCGTTTCTGAAAAATACAGAAGTGGATTTACAGCCGGTGTAAAAACTGTGGATAGTGATATTCAGGTAGTTTTCCGGACGGTAGCTGCAAAGGACAGTGGATCTAGAGATAAAGGTGCTGCCGCCAAGGCAAAAGCATTGCATAAAAAAGGTGCCGATGTTATCATGCATTCTGCCGGTGCCAGAGGGAAAGACGTCATTAAAGCCGCAAAAAAAGAAGGCTATATGGTCATTGGAACCGATGTTGACCAATCCGGTCTTGATTCCAACAGCGTACTTTGTTCTGCTGTAAAACCGGTAAAAAATGTAGTGGAAAAAATTATTGGTCAAGGTGTAGATGGGAATTTTAAAGAAAACCCAATGGAAATCAGCTTGTCCGACGAAGGACTCAAGTTAAAGGATAATGCCGGAAACCTTAGTGAAAATGCGCAAAAACAAATTGAAAAATGGCAAAAGGCCATTGAAGACGGCAAGGTTACGGTTCCTTCCACCCAAAAGCAGTTAGCCCAGTATCAGCCACCGGAAATTCAATGACGAACTTTTTACCAGTAACAAAAAAGGATATGGAAAATAAAGGATGGCAGCAGGTAGATTTTGTTATCGTGACAGGAGATGCCTATGTGGACCATCCTTCCTTTGGGACAGCATTAATCAGCCGTATGCTGTCTCATTTTGGCTATAAAATAGCCGTTTTGCCACAGCCGGATTGGCGATCCACAGAAGATTTCAAACGTTTTGGAAGACCACGTCTTGGATTTATGGTCAACAGTGGCAATGTAGATTCTATGGTAAATCACTATTCGGTATTTAAACATCGCCGTCATTTTGATGTCTATTCTCCCGGGGGCAAAAAGGGGAAGAGACCTGATCGAGCTGTCATTGTCTATTCCAATCGAATCAGGGAAGCCTATGGCGATGTGCCGATTATTCTAGGCGGTCTGGAAGCTTCCTTGCGCCGCATGGCTCATTATGATTATTGGGATGACGCCATACGCCGTTCTATTTTACTGGATAGCCGTGCCGATATTCTTCTTTACGGTATGGGAGAACGTGCCACCCTGGAAGTGGCCGAAGCCTTAGACAGCGGCATTGCCTGTAAAGACATTTCATGGATTCGTGGCACTTGTATTCAGACAAAAGATTTGCCGGAAGATGCTATTTTACTGCCATCTTTTCAGCAGGTGAAAAACGATAAAAAAGCGTATGCAGACAGCTTTGCCATTCAATATAGTCATCACGATGCCATTACCGCAAAGTCATTGGCAGAACCCTATGATAACGGCCGTTACATCTTGCAAAATCCGCCGCAGCCGATTTTAACGAGAATGGATATGGATGATTTGTATGCCTTACCTTTTGAAAGAAATTATCATCCTATGTATGAAAAAGAAGGTGGCATTCCGGCTATTAAAGAAGTTCGCTTTAGCATTACGGCCAACCGCGGTTGCTTTGGGGGATGTGCCTTTTGTGCGTTAACGTATCACCAAGGGAGGCAGGTGGTTAGCCGCAGCAAAGACTCGGTGGTAAAAGAAGCGGAAATTATCCGGGATATGCCGGATTTCAAAGGATACATTCATGATATTGGAGGTCCATCGGCAAACTTTTCTATGCCGGCCTGTAAAAAACAGGAAACCAAAGGTGTCTGTAGTGACAAAGACTGTCTCTATCCTAAACCTTGTAAGGCTATGATTGTCGACCATCGCGATTGTTTGTCCAAACTACAGGCGGTTCGTCAATTACCGGAAATAAAAAAGGTCTTTGTCAGATCTGGGATTCGATTTGATTATACGATGGCTGATACCAACAAGGATTTTCTAAAAGAGCTGTGTCAATATCACGTTAGCGGGACATTAAAAGTGGCCCCGGAACATACCCAGCTGCCGGTTCTTTCCTGCATGCGCAAACCGTCAGTCCACGTCTACGATGCTTTCAAAAAAGCGTATGATGGAACCAACAAGAAGCTGGGTAAGGAACAATATCTGATTCCCTATCTGATTTCTTCTCATCCTGGCAGTACTTTGGATGATGCCATTGATATGGCACTGTATTTTGCCAAGGAAGGATTTATTCCTGACCAGGTTCAGGACTTTTATCCGACACCGGGAACCCTTGCTACTTGTATGTACTATACCGGTATCGATCCCTTAACGAGACGTCAAGTATATGTCGCCAGAGATCCAAAAGAAAAAAAGATGCAGCGGGCATTGCTGCATTTTCATAAAAAAGAAAACCGTAGCCTTGTAATGGAAGCATTACATATATGTGGAAGGGAGGAAGAGGCCAATGTTCTCTTTGGAAACCATACTCAGCGAAGCAAAAAGAATACTAAGAGAAAGCATCGACGAAAATAGAGAAGGGGTGTTCCAGGCCCAAGAAGTCTATGGCAATGGAAGAGGTCTTCTGGGGTGCGGAGACAATATGCAGATGATGCTGCAGCTACTGCGGCAGCAAGGAATGAAAGGTCGCATCAAATCCATTTATGTAGACCCGCCTTTTTACACCAGTTCTTTCTATGCCGGTTCTTTCCGTGTGGCAAAGAATATCTCGTTGTTGCAGCCCATTGCTTATGAAGACAGATGGCAAGATGGGCTGGAAGGGTATCTTTCTATGCTGGCCAGTCGCTTGCTTTTGATGAAGGAGCTGTTAAAAGACGATGGCTTTGTCTGGATACATCTGGATTGGCATGTGGTCCATTATGTAAAAGTGCTGATGGATGAAATCTTTGGAAGCCAGAATTTTGTCAACGAAATTATCTGGCAGTATAAATCCGGCGGCAGCAGCAAAAAACATTTCGCCAGAAAGCACGATACGATTTTGCTCTACAGTAAAACAAAAGATTACCGGTTATATGTAGGCAAGGAAAAATCCTATAATCGCGATTTCAAACCCTATCGCTTTAAAGGGGTAGAGGAGTTTCAAGATGACATTGGCTGGTATACCATGGTCAACCAAAAGGATGTTTGGACCATTGATATGGTTGGTCGTACCAGCAGTGAACGGACAGGATACGCCACCCAGAAACCGGTGGCATTGATGCGGCGTATCATTGAAAGTACCACACGGGAAGGGGAACTGTGCGCTGACTTTTTCTGTGGTTCCGGCGGCATAGCAGTAACTGCAGCGACTATGGGGCGTAACTGGATTGCCTGCGATGTGTCGCCTTTGGCAACAGCCGTAACCAGGCAGCGGCTTATTAAAGAAGAAGCCGGCTTCACGTATCAAATTCAGCAAGGAAAGCAAGAAGCTTCCGGTACATTCCAAGGTGATGACCAGAATTTGTCCTATCATTTGGAAGAAAAGGATATAAAAACATCCATTACAGCCACTCGTAATCCACTGGGTATGGCTACCGTTTCTATTGATAAATACGAGATTCCCTGGGAACGGCTGCCCATGGAAGAAAGCGAGAAAAAGACGTTTTCCGCAGCCGAAGCCGATGGACGCCACTTAATTGCCTACTGGTCCGTAGACTACCAGAGGAAAGGTGAGGTTCATCGCAGTGATTACGTATCTTCCGGCTGGTGTGAAGGAGAAGAGGGAGAAATCTCCATTATGATCCCAAAGGAAGCAACGGAATTGCGGGTGATGATTGTGGATATTCTCGGGAATTCGGTAACGAGATATGTTTCTGTTGAATGAAATATAAATGTATACTAATGAAGTAAAACTACAATTTTGAAGTTTGTAATGCTATATTAGGGAAAAACTATTTATA
>CAUTYX010000016.1:0-32192 GCA_963542695.1 uncultured Eubacteriales bacterium | reverse complement strand
TACACTTCTAGCTTCGTCGGCAGCGTCAGATGTGTATAAGAGACAGGATTTATAATAGATAAAGACGTGTTAAGTAGCTTTTTTTCTTATTCACATTTCATATACCAAAGAACTGTTTGACCATTGGTTAAGCAGTTTTTTGGTGGAAAAAATGAGGACATTTCTGTTTTAAAAGAGGCCTGAAAAAGCCCCTAGGCCATTGTAATACCGTTGTCTAGGGATTCTTTCATAATGGACACCGAAGCGCTGGCGCCTATACGATCAGCACCTGCCTTAATCATAGCAAGTGCTGTTTCAAGAGTCCGTATGCCTCCGCTTGCTTTAATATATGCGTTATCTTTGACACATGATTTCATTAGGGAAACAGCCTTTATAGAGGCCCCGCCATTGGAAAATCCGGTACTGGTTTTTACAAAATCTGCACCGGCTTCCAGTGCCAGACGGCAGGCAAGAGGTATTTCCATATCCGATAGTAGATGAGATTCAATAATGACCTTTAGGGCACCTTGGTATTTTTCACAAACAGCAGCTACCTGTCCTATATCTTCATTTACATAGTCCAAACAGCCATCTTTTAGGGCGCCTAGATTAATGACCATATCAACTTCCCTTGCACCTAGCTGCATAGCAGCAGTGGCTTCCTGTACTTTTGTTTCTGTTAAACAAGTGCCCAAAGGAAATCCAATAACAGAGGCAACCAAAACGTCACTATTCTGCAATTCTTTTGCGGCTAAAGATACATAGGAAGAAGCAACGCAAACAGCATAGAAATTATAGTCTTTTGCTTCCTGACACAAGGTGAGGATATCATTTCGGGTGGCTGCAGGAGATAGCAGGGTATGGTCGAAATATTTGTTAATAGGCTTCATGGTAAATTATGTAATCCTTTCTTTCTTTATTCATTTGTTATTTTTATCAATATTTCCTTACATTGACGTAGATTCTAGAAGCTTCCTAAAAAACAACTTGTACCAAAAACATATAACAGATAGTCCCGCAAAGAATGCTCAGTAGAGTGATCTTTTTCCATAACTGCAGACCGGCTGTCAACGCAACAGCGATGGCTTCGGGGATGCCGTGAGGACTGACTAAGACAGTGGTGCTGCGAAGACAATACACTAACAGCAAACCCATAATAGCATAAGGCAGAACGGCTCCTAAATATGTTACATACGCCGGTGTTTTACGATGTCCCAATACCAAGAAAGGAACAAAACGTAAGGCGAAGGAAACCAACGCAATGACAGCTACGATACCCATGGCATGTGTTGTAGAAATCATTTTTCTTCCTCCGTAACTTTAATCCAGCCGTGACGTGTAATAAGGGATCGAGTTGCTGTTAGAATGACCGTGATAATGACCATGGCAGGAATCAAGAAATTATCAGAACCAAATACAATTAAGCATAGCAATGTAACCGATACTCCGGTGATGGCCGGAATGTGTTCTTTGGTTTCTCGCCATTGATCTACGAAAATAGTGGTAAAGAGGGCAGTCATAACAAATTCCACCCCGGTCGTATCAATCGTAAGTTTGGAGCCGATTAAGGCGCCTAAGCAACATCCTATAATCCAATACAGTTGATCAAAGAAGGTTACAAGGAAATCGTAAGTATGACGATTCACACCTTTTGGGAAGCGATTGGCACAAATCAGCGCGTAAGTTTCATCGGTTAATCCAAATATCATATAATACTTTTTAAGACCGGCTGTTTTGTAGCGGTCTACTGTTGCTACTCCATAAAAGATGTACCGGGCGTTAACCATTAAGGTAACAATGGCAGTAGTAATTAAAGAAGCACCGCTGGTCAACAAATCAATGCCTACGTATTGTATGGTACCGGAAAAAATAGTGATGGCCATGGCTGCTGCCCACAGAATATTGTATCCGGCTTTTTCCAGCAAAATTCCAAAGCCGATTCCAAGAACCACATATCCGGTTAAAATAGGTAATGTTCGTATAATGATATATTGTACCAGTGTTGTTTTTTTCATACATTCACCGTAATCTTTCGAGAAATAAGATACCATACATCATAGCACAGGATTATGGTATAATGAGAAAATAAGTTTGCAGGTAGGAGAAAAAAATGAAATTATCTAATGTTATTACGTGGCTGGCTGTTGTTGCATTATCCGTTGCCGGAATATTGTCGGTACGGTCTGTGGTAGTAGAGGGCTTTCACGGTTTTCGTATCTTCCAGTATTTCATCATAGCTTTAGGCGTAATATTTATTATTGCTTTTTGGGCCAACATTATAAAGATAATCATTGAGAGGCGAAAGAAACGTCGGGAAGATGACTATTAGACGATTAGAAACAGAACTTGAAAGTATATAAAGAATCCACGGTAATAACCGTGGATTCTGTCTTTGCAATGGTTGTAATCAGAACTGACAGCTGCTGATATCGCCTTCCATAACCCGCAAGTCATAGGGTTCGAAAACGACTTTTCGATAAGCGTCAATATCCAGCAGTGTGTCGTCCCAGTCGGAACGAAGTTCGCCGTTTTGCTTTAGGATAATATCGTATAAAATATCCCATGTTTTTCCATTGGTATCTGTTTCTACAATGGTGCTGTACGGCAGTGTTTTGTGGTAGGTTAGTTCAAGACCTTCATAGTCAAAGTGAAAACCGCAGCGCATACGGCATCCGTCTAATCCAATATAGTCGGCAATCTCTGACAAGTCATGAAGAATGTTGTCATCTTTGCGATCATAGAGATTTTCCGGTGTAGTAACAGTGTAGTCAAAACGGAATTGAACCGGAATGTTGTACTTGGTCCAACGACTCAGGTAATCCGGCAGTTGTTCTTTTGGATATGTTTTGTATAATACACAGTTTACTCGTGTCGGTACAGCCAAACGTGGCAGTAGCTGGTCGGGGGATTCTTCAATGTACTTTACCAAGTGGCGCGAAACGTTGATGCAGGAGATCTTGTCTTTGTTTTTTTCGGTAAAGTCGATAATGTCCTGTTCACTCTGTCCTTCGAAAACAGGCAAAGTGGTATTGATGAAGATTCGATGGGTAGCAGGAATTTCATCCAGCATTCTTTGTAGAGCATCGATATCAGCAAAAGGCTCACCACCGGTAAATACAAAGTCACATTCCGGTGTGATTTCATTCATGATGCCAATAGATTCGATAATCTTCTCAATGTCAAATCCTGACATATCGGCATATTCAGCTTTGTTGATGCAGAACGGGCAGTGGTTGGGACAATCATACGGTGCGAAAACAGTTACTGTCGCTCCACCGGTTCTGGTTTTATATGGATGTTTCATTTTATTTATTCCCTCACTTGTGCATATGACACGAAGGATATTATACAATACTTAATTTGAAAAGACAACCGATTGCATAGGGAAGAAGCTAGAAAATCCCTGAAAAAAACGCACATCTCTTTTTTAGATGTACGTTTTTGTAAACTGTTTTCTTAATTGTAAATTTTTACCTTGCTGTGGTTTCCCACCTCAAAATACATATAGTTTAAAAACTACCGGTTGTTTTCGTTGCTTTCGGCAGGTTCCTCTGTAGGTTGTGGATCTTCTGCAGTTGCTGTTTCTTCTTTTCCTGCTTCTGCCATAGCTTCTGCTTCCGGCTGTAAATATGCTGTCTCTGCCATCTGTGGTTCTATTTTCTTTTGTTTTTTACCAAAATCGGGGTTGATAGTATCCAGGCGAGCTATAATGCGTGCCGCTGCAAAGAATAGCAAAGTAAACACTACCCAGTTTCCGCTGTTGTTTAGAATGTACTGTACGGCATCTTTCCATCCGCTGGCAACGGACATGCCATAACTGCTGTAATAGCTATGTATATAAGCAATGGCGCCAATGGTCATTAAAATAGCACACACCAATGAAATACCTGCCAGCACATACAATACGATTTCCAGCGCTTTTGCTTTTCTTTTTTTGTTTTCCACGATATAGGTTCCTTTCTTTACTATGAAGTAACGTATAGATGATATATTACCATATTTTATGATGGTTCCCTAAAATAAGCTGAAATTAAAAAATAACTTTAAATTTGCTAAAAATTTCACGAAAATTTGTTACAAAATAGACAAAACGGGTATACTACATTTAGAAAGGTAAATTTACTCTTTCTCATGTATGCTTAATTACATTAATGATTCTTTTGGAAAAAGAGACCCAGGCAACGCCGGGATCTCTTTTTTTTGTGCCGCTATTTTTGGAAGCAACATAAATTGCTTGCGTTTGCGGTGTTTTTTCGAATTTTATACGTTAAATAGGAAATGACAAATATCCCCGTCTTTCATTATGTATTCTTTTCCTTCAGAACGTAGCAGCCCTTTTTCCTTAGCAATAGACAGCTTCCCCTGGCACTCCATTAAGCTGTCGTAGGCAATGGTTTCGGCACGGATAAAACCTTTTTCGAAATCGGTATGAATTTTACCGGCGGCCTGTGGTGCTTTGGTTCCCTTGGTAATGGTCCATGCTCTCGTTTCGTCTTCTCCTGTTGTAATAAAGGAAATGAGATTTAACAAAGCGTAGCTGGCACGGATTAGCTTGTCCAATCCCGATTGGGAGATGCCCATATCTTCCAGAAAAGCAGCGCGTTCGTCATCATCCAATTCCGACAATTCTTCTTCAATTTTTGCACAGGTAACGACTACCTGGGAATTTTCTGTTGCTGCAAATTCTCTAACCTGTTCTACCTGGGCATTGGTTTCTGTAACGGCATCTTCTTCCGATACGTTGGCAACGTAGATAATTGGCTTGTAAGAAAGCAAATCCAGACTTGAAACATAGCCTGCTTCTTCCGGTTCCAGTTCCATGGCCCTGGCAGAATTTCCATCTGCCAGCCACTGGTTTAGCTTTTCTAAGATATTGATTTCTGCTTGGAGAGATTTATCCCCCTTTAACATTTTCTTTGCTTTGGTAAGGCGACGATCCAGCACCTCCATATCGGAGAGAATCAGCTCTGTATTGATGGTTTCTATATCGGATAAAGGATCGATTTTTCCATCAACGTGAACCACATTGTCATCGGAAAAACAACGGACTACATGAACGATGGCTTCCACCTGGCGGATGTGGCCGAGGAATTGGTTTCCAAGACCTTCGCCTTTGCTGGCACCTTTTACAAGACCTGCAATGTCACAGAACTCGATGGTTGTATAAATGGTTTTTTTAGAGTGGTAAATCTCAGACAGCTTTGTCACACGTTCATCGGGGACGGTAACAACACCTACATTTGGTTCAATGGTGCAAAATGGATAATTGGCAGCCTCAGCACCGGCTTTGGTAATGGCGTTAAACAAGGTACTTTTGCCAACGTTTGGTAATCCCACAATTCCTAGCTTCATATAAGATATCTCCTTAACTATGTTAATTGTATGTAATCAATTGTATTTGCTTTTAGTGCGGTAATGGCACGCTTTGTCATTCAGTATGTTTTGCATTTTTTCTTGCCAGCCATAGATATAGAGCAAGGCAGAGGGAAAATGCCAGAAGGCTGATGAGTTGTGCCATCTTTAGGGAACCAATCATCAGGCTGTCTGTTCGAAGATCTTCCACGAAAAATCGCTCAACAGAGTAAAGTATACCATAAAGGCATGCGATTTGGCCTGTGAAATTACGGTTCCTATCAAGGACACTAAGGATGATAAAAACCAGCAAACACCACAGAGATTCATATAAGAAAGTAGGGTGTACTTTGACGCCGTTGATCATGATTCCCCATGGTAAGGTTGTCGGACTGCCATAAGCTTCTTGGTTAAAAAAATTACCCCAGCGACCGATGGATTGGGCCAAAGCCACCACCGGAAGGATTAAATCCAAAGCATTGAGAAAGGGGATCTTATTTACCCGACACATAATCCATCCGCTAAGGATGCCTGCCAAAAGACCTCCGTGAATAGCCAGGCCGCCTTCGCGTATATTTAAAATCCGCAACAAATCCCCCCGGTACCAATCCCATTGAAAAATAACATAGTATAGGCGAGCGCCTATAATTCCGCAAAGAATGCTCACTATGAGTACATCCAAAAGCTTATCAAAGGAGATGTCGTGGTTGGGGCTGCGACGGTAGGTAATGACCATGGCGATAATCATAGCAGCAGCAATCAGGATGCCGTACCAACGTACTTCTAATCCACCGATAGTAAAGGCGATAGGGTTCATAAAGTGTCCTTTTCTTTTCCGCAAATATGTTTTGGTTTTATTCATTATACCTAGGCGTAACTTTCTGTACAAGAGGGGTGAAATACGATGGAAATAGATGGAAGAAAGTGAAGGAGGGAGGGGAACTAGGAAGAAACTGGAAAGCTCTTGAAATAGTGCCAATTTTGGCATATGGCACAATATATAGTGCTTTTTTTGGCCTATTGGTCACAGATGAGTCATAACCAGAAAGGAGGATGGTTTATATACCCATTTAAATGGGAGTTTTTATTGAAAAAGGGAGCAAAGTGGAGTAAAGTGGAGATAGTAAAAGTGCACTATTATAGGAAAGTTATCTTTTGGAGGAAACGCCTGTGTTTATGGGTAGCTATGAAAACTCAATAGATGCCAAGGCGAGAATGATTGTTCCGGCTAGATTTCGTGATGAACTGCGAGGTCGGTGCATTCTAACCAGAGGATTCGACAAATGCCTAAACATGTACACCATTGAAGAATGGAGTCGCTTTTACCAAGAATTGAAAAAGCTTCCCCGGTCCAATAAAGACGCCAGAAACTTTATTCGTCACATGTTCAAAAATGCTGTTGAATGTGAAATCGACAAACAAGGCCGTGTGACACTTCCGGCAAAGTTACGAGAATATGCCGATCTTGAAAAAGAACTGGTAACAGTAGGCACCGGCGATTACATAGAAGTATGGGGCAAGGCTGTGTGGGATGACAGCATGGCAGCTGACGACTTAGAGGGCAGTGAACTGGCAGAAGGAATGGAACGATATGGAATTTAAACACATTCCGGTTCTTCTTTCTGAGACAATTGAAAATTTGCGTATTCGTGAAGACGGCATCTATGTAGATGGAACCTTAGGCGGAGCAGGTCACGGTGAAGAGATTTGCAAACGACTGGGGGAACGGGGTTTGTTTATCGGCATTGACCGAGATGACATGGCATTGGCAGCCGCTTCTGAAAAATTGGAACCGTATCATTGTCAAAAGCTGTTGGTAAAATCCAATTATGCTGATATTAAAAATGTACTTACGCAACATAATGTAGAAGCCATTGACGGAGCCGTTTTAGACTTAGGTGTTTCGTCTTACCAGCTGGATACTCCGGAGAGAGGTTTCTCCTATATGAACGATGCACCGCTGGATATGCGTATGGATCAAAAACAGAGCTTTAGCGGGTATCAGGTGGTTAACCAATACAGCCGGCAACAACTGACTTCCGTTATCAAGCGATATGGAGAAGAGAAATGGGCCAAACGGATTGCCCAATTCATTGTTGAAAGCAGGAGCCAAAAGCCCATTGAAACCACCGGTCAATTGGTGGATATAATCAAAGCAGCAATACCGGCTGCAGCACGTAGGGAGGGACATCACCCTGCCAAACGGACGTTTCAAGCTATCCGCATCGAAGTAAATGATGAGCTGGGTGGTCTTGAAACAACCATTGACGATTTTCTCGATGTGCTGGCACCGATGGGACGTCTTTGCATCATTACCTTCCACTCGTTAGAAGATCGGATGGTAAAAGAGCATTATCAACAAAGAGAAAATCCTTGCACATGTCCACCGGAGTTTCCCGTTTGTGTATGTGGCAAGGTAGGCGATATTCGAAGAATTACTAAAAAGCCTATTGTGGCAATAGAAGAGGAACTAGAACAAAACCCTCGTTCTCGCAGTGCAAAATTGCGAGTTGCTGAAAAGAAAGAAAGAAGAAAGTGAAGGCAATGCAGGCAAGTTACGGACAACAAAGAAATCGGGCAGTCAAGAGGCCGCTTTGGTCAGAGGCCAAAAGAGGTACGCAGAAATCCGGCGTTGAAACTCTTAGTGCCAAAGACAAAAGCCACATTCTACTGGCAGTATTGCTAATAGGGATGGTATTCATAGGCGTAATTATAGCCGGAGCCTATGCTGCTTCCATTAACTATCAAAACAATCAGATACGGGAAAGTAACCAGGCATTGCAAAGTGAAGTCCAGAGTTTACACATTGATCTGGAAAGTGCCAGCAATCTGGCAAATATAGAAAAGAGAGCAACCAAAGATTTAGGTATGGTATATCCTGACGGAGATAAACTGGTTGTTTTATCCACCGCCAAAAAGGTCGACAGCAACTTGGCTGTCAAGCTAAAAAAGAAGGCTTTCGACTGAAAGCAATATGGAAAAGCTATCAAAAATTTCATATAATAGAAAGCCGGACAGCAATTAATGGACCAGTAGTTTGTCTGGCTTTTCTATTCATAGCATTAAAGAGGTGACTACATGTCGCGCAGACGAGGCGTAACCATTAACAATAAAAAAAGACTTGTCATAGCGTTTTTTGTATTTTGCTTCCTTCTGACTATCTTATGTATTCGCACAGGATACGTACAAATTGTGAAAGGTGTGGAGTACCAAAAAAAAGCACAAGTCCAGCAAACCAAAGACGAGTTGGTGGAAGCAGACCGTGGTAGCATTGAAGATCGAAACGGACAAAAATTGGCTATCAGTACGGTTAAATATTCCATTTGGGTTAGACCGTCGTCTATTATGACCTCTACGGCAAAAGACAAAGATACAAGACGTGCCGAAAATGAAAGTCGCCTCGATAAGGTGGCAAAAGAGTTGTCTACGATTGTGGAGGATATGAGTCAAGAAGAAATCTACGAAAAAATTGACACTAAGATTTCTTTGGTAAAAGTAGCGAAATATCAAGACGTTCAGGTGGCGGCAAAAATCAGAAAAGCTGACTTACCGGGAGTAACCCTGACACAGGAAACCAAGAGATACTATCCCTTAGGTAATTTTGCTTCACAGGTACTGGGGAGCGTTACCGATGATAATCATGGTCTTGCCGGCGTGGAACAGTACTATGACAGTGCGCTGCGAGGCGTTGCCGGTCGCTCCATCAAAAACACTGATGCTGCCGGAAAATCATTGATTTATGGAGATGATGTATATCATAAGGCAGAAAGCGGAAACAATATTCGTCTGACTATCGATGAAGTAATACAAAACTATGCAGAGAATTCCATTGAAGACACCAAAAAAGACACCGGGGCAAAGCGTGTCAGCTGTCTCATTATGAATCCGAAAAATGGAGAAATTTTGGCCATGGCCACCACCGGCGGGTATGACCCCAACCATTCAAGAGAACCAAAAAAGCACGACAAAAAAGAATTTGAAAAGCTGACAGATAAAAAGAAACTGGAATATTTAAACAAAATGTGGAGAAATCCTCTGGTATGTGATACATATGAGCCGGGATCTACGTTCAAACTTTTGACTACGGCTATGGCTCTTGAGGAAGGGGTCGTTAATGAACATGAAACTTTTGAATGTGGCGGCGGATTAAATGTAAATGGGACATTCATTAAATGCTGGATTAATCCGGGGTCTCACGGCACTCAAAATTTGAAACAGGCGGTGGGAAACTCTTGTAACCCGGTGTTTATGCGGCTGGCACAGCGTGTAGGAAAAGAGAGAATGTATCAATACTTCGATCTTTTTGGGGTGACCTCGAAGACGGATGTGGATTATCCGGGAGAAGCAAGTTCTCAGATACAGCCTAAGAACCAGGTCACAAAAGTGGAACTGTCCACCATGGGTTTTGGGCAAGGTATTGCTGTTACCCCTATTCAGTTGCTCAGTGCCATTTCGTCCTTTGGAAACGACGGCATGTTGATGCAACCCCATTTGGTGAAAACCATTACCGATAAAAAGGGAAAGGTTATTCATAAGGCCGGCAATACACCGGTTCGCCAAACTGTTTCCAAGAGTACTGCTAAAAAGATCCGCAGCTACATGGAATACGTAGTGGACCAAGGCGGTGGAAAAAAAGCCCAAATAAAGGGTGTGCGTGTAGGAGGGAAGACCGGAACCGCCCAAAAGAGAGGGGAAGGTTCTGCAAAGTATAACAAGTTGATTGCCAGCTTTGCCGGTATTGCACCGATTAACAATCCGGAAATGTCGATTCTCTATATTGTTGACGAACCGGCAGGAGAAGTATGGGGAAGTGACGTTGCGGCGCCCGGAGCACAGCGTGTTATGAAACAAACTCTTCGATATTTAAAGACAAAGAAAGAAGAGGAAAAGTAAAATAGATACAAGGGAGGCAGGTTATGAAGCCTATACAAATAGAACAAGCGGTTACTGCAACCAAGGGTTCCCTGCTGCAGGGAAATCCAAAGGCGACAATTTCCGGCGTATCTCATGATTCCCGTAATGCGACAGATGAACATCTGTTTTTTGCCATTGTAGGAGAACGCTTTGACGGACATGATTTTATCCGGGATGTTGTAAAGGCAGGCTGCCGCAATATCGTAGTATCCTATAGAAAATGGATGGACCAAACAGATACAGAAGGTATTCAGGTTATTTTGGTAGAAGACACTGTAAAAGCGCTGCAAAATATGGCTTCTTGGTATTTAAAGACCTTTGCTGTTACAACCATTGGCGTTACCGGCAGCACAGGGAAAACCAGTACAAAAGATATGATGTATGCTGTTTGTTCCACCAAATATAAAACAGGATCTACCAAGGGGAACTTTAACAACGATATTGGAATGCCGTTGACAGTGCTGGGGCTTCCGGATGATACGGAAGTGGCCGTATTGGAAATGGGTATGGATCATTTTGGAGAAATTCATAAACTGGTAGATATTGCGCGACCTACAATCGGACTGATTACCAACATTGGTATTTCTCATATGGAAAACTTAGGCAGTCGCAAAGGCATTATGAAGGCCAAAATGGAAATTACCGACTATTTTGGAAAAGACAATACATTGGTTATCAGTACCGGTGAAGATTTGCTTCGAAAAGAAAATATTCACGGTATATACCAATTGGTGACTACAGGAAGCGAGCCGGACAATGACTATGTTATCGGAGATATAAAAGAAAAACCATTGCAAGGATTGGATTTTACATTAACTCATTGTGGTAAATTTCAACGTTTCCATTTACCAATTGCCGGGCGTCACAACGCTTTCAATGCAGCATTGGCTGTGGCGGCCGGTGAAAAACTTGGTATTTCTATGGCACAGGCTGCAGAAGGGCTTGCTGCCATGGAGCTGACAAAGGGTCGTTTGACAGTAAAGAAAAATAAAGATGTAATGATTATTGATGATACATATAATGCCAGCCCCGATTCTGTCAAGGCGGCAGTGGATGTATTGTCCGGTGTAGAAGGAAAGCGTAAAATTGCCATATTGGGAGATATGTATGAACTGGGAGATGATACCGATCATTGGCATCGCCAAGTGGGAGAATACGTGGCGACATCAGCTGTAGATACAGTGTATGCTATAGGAGAGCATGCCAAATACATCGCAATGGGAGCCGGTGAAAAAGGCGAGTACTTTGCTGAAAAAGAGGTATTTTTACAAGGACTCAAAGATCGTATCGGAAACGATGCTTGCGTGCTGGTAAAAGGGTCTCGCGGCATGGCGATGGAAACCATTGTAGAAGAGTTATTAGTGTTGGAAAGTGAGTAGTTTATGTTAGGTGTGACAGTAGTAATACCGTTAATAACAGGCATTGTTATTGCAGGTATATTGACATATTTTTTGATTCCTGTTTTGAGAAAATTGGCAGGGCAGAACATTCGTGAAGACGGTCCGCAGGCTCATTTGCAAAAAGCGGGAACTCCCTCTATGGGAGGAATTGCCATCATCGTTGCTATTGTGGCAGCCTTTTTGGCAGGTCGCCATATTAACTGGGAAGGCACTATGATTATTCTCAGCTTACTTCTTTTTGGCGGAATTGGATTTTTTGATGACTGGTTAAAAGTCGTAAAGAAGAAAAACGAAGGTTTAAAAGCTTGGCAGAAATTTGGCCTGCAATTTATTATTTCTGTTGCCATCGCCGTATATATGGCGTATTTCAGTGGACAAGGCACCGATGTATACATTCCGTTTTCGGGAACAAGTGTAGACTTTGGCGTTATGTATATTCCGTTTATTGTGTTTACCATGCTTGCTATGGTTAATGCTGTGAATTTAACAGACGGCTTAGATGGGTTGGCAGCAGGAACTACGACCATTGTTGCTGCGTATTTAACTTGGCTGGCGTCCAGCCTGACTGTGGTACTGTTCAATTTGTCTGTAGTGACCATTATGGCAGGAACCACAGGGGCGTGTATCGGCTTTCTTATTTGGAATAAAAACCCGGCCAAAGTATTTATGGGTGATACCGGTTCCTTGGCTTTGGGCGGCGTTATTACGACGGCGGCTATTTCCATGCGGATGGAATTGATTCTTCCTATTATTGGTCTTATCTATGTTCTGGAAGTACTGTCTGTTTGTATACAGGTGGCATACTTTAAGGCCACACACGGAAAGCGGATTTTTAAGATGACCCCATTACACCATCACTTTGAACTATCCGGCATGCATGAAAAGAGGGTTGTAGCGATGTTCTGGAGCATTACCATTGTATGTTGCATTATCGGGTTGTTTGCCTTTCGTTAAACACCACGAAAGTGTTGAAAAGGAAGTAAGATATGGAAGACTCTATTAAAGATAAAAAAATACTGGTGGTAGGTTTGGGAAAGTCCGGATTAGCTGCCTGTAAAGTATTGCTGGAAAAACAAGCTCGTGTGTATGTCCAGGATATGACGCCCTTGGATCAGCTGGCAGAAGCAAAACGGGCTTTCATAAAAGAAAATAAAATTCCCCATTATCTGGGAGTGGTGCCGGAGGACATTGAAACCTTCGATATGCTGGTTTTAAGTCCGGGCGTTTCTCCAAAAGTGGATTTTGTGCAACAAGCGGCGGCAGCCGGTGCTGTTATTACAGGAGAATTGGAGCTGGCATACCAACTGGGGAAGGGAAAATATCTGGCAATTACAGGAACCAACGGAAAGACCACAACCACTTCTTTAATTGGAGAAATTTATCGCCAGGCGGCGTTATCGCATTTTGTAGTAGGGAATATTGGAGTGGCAGTCCTGGACAGAGCAATGGAGGCTACAGACGACACTTGGATGATTACGGAAATTTCCAGCTTCCAACTGGAGACCATTGACCAATTTCAACCTCAGGTATCGGTGATTTTGAATATTACACCGGATCACTTGGATCGGCACGGATCCATGGCAGCATATAAGGCGGCAAAGGCTCGCGTGTTCGAAAATCAAGTAAAAAATCAGTATGTGGTAATGAACTTTGATGACAAAGAAAGCTTTGCTTTGGCTTCCCAGGCGAAGGGTATCATTGTCCCCTTTAGCAGAGAGGAAGAATTACTCTTTGGAGCTTTTGTGAAGAATGAATGTATTGTTATTCGTAATCATCAGGAGGAGACCATCGAAATTTGCCCCGTAGATCAATTGAAAATAGTAGGGGAACATAATCTGGAAAACGCTTTGGCAGCTGCGGCGGCCTGTTACTTTGCAGGAGTTGACAAGGAGGCGATTGCAAAAGGTCTTGCCAGCTTTAAAGGCGTTGAACATCGCATCGAAGATTGCGGCATGGTAGATGGAGTCCGGTATTACAATGATTCTAAGGGAACCAATCCGGAAGCAGCTATCAAAGCGGTAGACGCTATGGATGGTTCGGTGATATTGATTGCCGGTGGTTATGACAAAGGGGCGGAGTTTGATGACCTTGTGGTTCACTTTCCAAATAAAGTAAAAAAAGTAATCCTAATGGGAGCTACGGCAACCAAAATAAAACTAACAGCGGAAAAAATGGGGTATTCTGACACGATTATTATGAAAGATATGGATGATTGTGTGAAGGAAGCTTCAAGAATTGCAGACAATGGTGATATAATATTGCTATCACCGGCATGTGCCAGCTGGGACATGTATGATAACTTTGAGCAGAGAGGCCAGCATTTTAAAGACTGCGTGGAGAAACTGAGGAAATAATGGCTAAAAAAGCTAGGCGAGCGGCAGCTGCTAAACGAGTAAAACAATACATTAAGCTTCAGCCGGGAGACTTTCCCTTTACTGTATTGGTAACGGGACTGCTGATTTTTGGTGTTGTTATGGTGTTTTCGGCTAGCTATTATTCCTCTTTGAACACTTCCGGTTCTCCCTATAGTTACTTTATTAAGGAATTGATTTTCTCTGTAACGGGATTTGGCTTCATGGTATTTTTTGCCATGGTGGATTATCACAAGCTGCAAAAATGGGGCGGCTATTTGATGATAGCCAGTGTCATACTTTTGGTTTTGGTGTTGACACCTCTTGGAACCTCTGTAAATGGTGCCCAGCGCTGGCTGGGAGTGGGAGTGCTGTCTATCATGCCGGGTGAGGTGGCCAAGTTGACAGCCATTATCTTTGTGGCCGGCTTTTTTGCAACAGACCCCAGACGAATCCTTTCTTTCGGAAAGGGAATCTTTCCTATGATTATCCTGACAGGACTCCTGGTAGGCTTGGTCATGGGACAGCCCAATATGTCTACGGCAATTACCATTGCCGGTATTATTGTTTCTATGATGTTTGTTGCCGGCATGCAGTATCGATATTTAATCGGTCTGGGGGCACTAGGTGGCGCCGGTATCATAGGATTGATTCTAATGCCCGGCGGAGAGTATCGAATGCAGCGTGTAACTACTTTTATGAATCCTTTTGCAGATGCTGCAGGAGAAGGATACCAGGTAGTGCAATCATTGCTGGCGCTGGGATCCGGTGGTATTATGGGAGCTGGTCTGGGGAAAAGTGTACAGAAAACATTGTATTTGCCGGAACCGCAAAATGACTTTATTTTGGCTGTTATCGGAGAAGAACTGGGCTTTGTGGGGATTGCCGTTTTAATGATAATCTACATGGTTCTTGTATGGAGAGGCATTAAAATTGCCATGAATGCACCGGATCGTTTTGGGATGCTGTTGGCTTCCGGTATCACGGTAATGATTGGACTGCAGGTTATTTTAAATGTAGCTGTTGTTACTTCGTCTATGCCTGCAACCGGGGTGATTCTCCCCTTTATTAGTTACGGTGGTAATGCTCTTTGGCTGTTTATGATTGCAGCCGGGATTATGCTAAATATATCAAGACACAACAAAACAGAAGGGACTAACAGAAAATGAGAGTGATCATGACTGGTGGCGGAACCGGGGGACACATTTACCCTGCCATTGCAATTGCGGACAAAATAGTGGAACGTTCGTACAAAGCGGAAATTCTTTTTGTTGGTACACGACGAGGCTTGGAAGGGGAGTTGGTACCTTCCAGAGGCTATCCGATAAAGTTCATTGATGTACAAGGGCTGGATCGCCGAAACATGTTTAAAAATGTAAAGGTGCTGGCCAAATACTTGAAAGCGAAAAATCGGGCAGAGGATATTATTGAAGAGTTTGATCCGGATGTTGTCATTGGTACCGGCGGGTATGTATGCGGTCCGGTAGTCAATGCCGCTGCCGGCATGGGAATTCGCTGCTTTATTCAAGAACAAAATGCGTTCCCGGGACTCACCAACAAGATGCTGGAAAAGAAAGTGGAAAATGTTTTTTTGGGGTTCGAAGATGCCGGTCAGTATTTTAAATATCCGGAAAAACATATTGTTACAGGAAACCCTGTTCGTTCTGAATTCTTTACCGCTAATAAAGAGACCAGCCGGAAGCTTCTTGGAATTCCCCAAGATGATTTTGTGCTGCTGGCCTTTGGGGGAAGCCAAGGCGCCAGCCGGCTAAATAGAGGGATTATGGATGTTATTAAACAGTACAGTGGAAAAGATGGTATTCAGGTATATTTTACCACCGGTAAAAACTACTATGAGCCGGTAATTAGCGACCTTGAAGGCATGGGTGTTCTTTTGGATGGAAACATTCATGTAGAGCAATATATTAGCGATATGAACACCTATCTTTCAGCTTGTGATTTGGCTGTTTGCCGCAGCGGTGCGTTGACAGTGTCGGAAATTACCATTAGTAAAAAAGCATCGATACTGATTCCCTCTCCCAATGTTACAGGAGATCATCAGACGTATAATGCACGTGCTCTTTCAGACAAAGGTGCCGCTATTCTATTGCCGGAAAGTAAGCTGGTACAAGACAGTACGTCTTTATATAAAGAAATTGAAGCTCTGCGTATTGACGATGCTTACCGGGAAGGCATGGCGGCAAAGTGTGGATTGCTGGCACCCACAGATGCAACGGATATCATTTACTATAGCCTGTTGTCATAAAAACAGGGGATGCTTCCTATGGATGAGAAAGAATATTTAACACCGGACACCAAAAGTTTTGACGAGCAATATGGACAGATGATGCGTGAACAGTTGGAGCAGCTTCGTAGAGAAAAATCCCAAGAGAATTCTCAAGAAGAAACTGATGCAACTGAGGGTACCGCTGATGCTGCAGAAAATACCCCCTACGAGGAAATAAGGGAATCTTTTGATGAAGGCGAAACCGATTTTGAGGTTGATTTCGAGACTGATTTTCAGGTGGATGCTCATGATCGTGACATCGATCCATGGGAAGAAGACTATCTGCAAGATGAGCCGTTCCGGGAAGAGAATTTTAACCGGGATGAATTTGACCAAGGGGACTCTGAGGAAACTTTGCCAAAGGGTGATGAGGAAGAGCCGGACGGTGAAGACGAATATGAGTATGATGAATACATAGAAGAGGAAGAGGATGTACCGGCAGAAGAAGAGGCGACACCAGAGGAGGCGGATCAGGAAGAAGAAGCCCCTGTAAGACCGAGAAAGCGCCGCCGGAAACGCCATGGCTGCGCCATTATCATTTATTCGTTTTTAGCGATAATAGCGTTGATTATCATTGCCAATACCCCTCTTTTTGCAGTGCAAAAAATTCATGTGAAGGGCAACAAAGACTACACAAAGAAACAAGTCATTGCCATGTCCGGTGTGAAAAAAGGCGATAATTTGTTTCGGATTCACAAAAGGTCTATTCGAAAGAGACTGGTCGACAGCTCCTATATCCGTGATGTTAACCTAACCCGCACGTTACCGAATACGATTACCATTACGGTAAAAGAACGTCAAGCCATGGCCTATTTGCCCTATGGCAGTAAGAACATCGTCATTGATGTTAACGGCTTCGTACTGAAAGTTGTCAACAAAAGGCCAAAGCTGGTGAAAATTGCCGATATGTCCATTAAAAGCATGGAAGTGGGAAAGCCCGTTGCGGTTTCTAACGAAGGTAAGCTGAAAGAATCTCTGGAAATTCTGAAATTGATGAAGCAAGGGAACGTATTCTTTAAGGAAATAAAACCGGGAACTGTGGTAATGGAGCTATGTGTGTACGATCGCTTGCTGTGCAAAGGAACAAAAAACAACCTGGCTGCCGCTATAAAAAACGGGACACTGCAGGGTATTATATCTGATTTATATAAGAAAAATGTCAATAAGGGAACTGTCAATGTGGGTTATGGGGAGTATATATCCTTTAGTCCCAAGGCAAATCCATGAAAATTAATGCATAAAGAGGCTAACTATGCTATAATTCAAGCAGTATTTTATAACATAGGTTCGGGAGGATTCACGCCATGTTGCAATTCGAAAAAAGTGACAACGCAAATGCACGTATTGTCGTCGTAGGAGTCGGCGGAGGCGGATGCAATGCAGTCAATAGAATGATAGATGCCAACCTGAAAAACATCAACTTTCTGGCAATCAATACAGACAAGCAGGCACTTGCATCCTGCAAGGCAGAAAACAAAATTCAGATTGGGGAAAAACTTACAAAAGGGCTCGGTGCCGGCGGCAATCCGGAAGTAGGTCAAAAATCCGCAGAGGAAAACGCAGAGGATATCGGTAAGAGATTGCAAGGATCAGAGATGGTCTTTGTAACAGCCGGTATGGGTGGCGGTACCGGAACAGGAGCTGCACCGATTATTGCCAAGGTGGCAAAAGATATGGGCATCTTGACAGTAGGTGTCGTAACCAAACCATTTACCTTTGAAGGAAGAAAGCGGGCAGAGCATGCAGAGCTGGGGATTAAATTTCTAAAACAGTATGTAGACTCTATCGTCGTTGTTCCCAATGATAAGCTTCTGGATATTGCAGAAGAAAAGACCACTTTTATCGAAGCCTTTAACATGGCCGACGAAGCATTGAAACAAGGTGTACAGGGGATCACTGATTTAATCGGTGAAGAAGGCCTGATTAACTTGGACTTTGCCGATGTAGAGACGGTTATGCGCGATCGAGGTGTCGCTCATATGGGTATTGGTTCCGGTAAGGGAGAAGATAAGGTTAGAAATGCCGTTAAGGCAGCCATTGAAAGTCCTCTTCTGGAAACAACTGTAGCCGGAGCAAAGGCCATCTTGCTTAATGTAACAGGTGGTTACGATATGAGCATGAAGGAAGTAAACGAAGCTGCAGAGCAGGTACAGGGGGTTGCCGATAAAGATGCCATTATCATCTTTGGTGCTGCTGTTTCAGAAGAGCTGCAGGATCAGATGAACGTAACAGTAATTGCTACCGGTTTTGAAAATCAACCCGGAAATTATGCGGCATCTGCTACATTTACGGAAAACGGATTCAAGAAGGGCTCCACAGAAGGCTTTGCAGAGGCTGCTGAAGGAGAAAACGGTGAAGAGGTTGATCCGGAAGAATCTGAAGCAGATACTGAAAACCCGGAAGCTGTTGAAGCCGACGGTCCGGAAACTGCACCACAGCAGGAGCCGGTACAAGAAGAAAGTAAAGCAAGAACCTTCAGTAATCTAATGGAGGAGCTGGAACAGGAAAAGGATGGACGGAAAAAATCCTCTCGATTTGATATTCCATCATTCCTGAAATAGAACATGTGGATATGTAATACAGGGGCCGGCGCCTGCCGGTCCTTTGTACATGTTGTACATATAGATACGTGAAAATGGATATGCCATGAAGACAATTACGTCATCACAAAATCCCATTATCAAACAGTGCACGCAGCTAAAGAAGAAGAAATTTCGAGACCAATACGATACCTTTTTAGTGGAAGGAGACAAACTGGTTTTGGAAGCCATTAATCTGGAGCGTGTGAAATATCTGCTGGTTCGTGAAGACAGAGTAGCTGACTTTCAAGAACATGCAAAAAAATGGAAAAAGCCGTTTGCTTACCTACTTCTGTTTTTGAAAAAATTACCGACACCATTACCAGCCAAGGTGTTGTGGCGGTAGTGGCAAAGGAAGTAGAGAATTGGGAAACAGTAGTTGGTAAAGACAGTCCCGTTGTGGTTCTGGATCAACTGCAGGATCCGGGAAACATCGGAACCATTATTCGGACAGCAGAAGCTGCCGGTTATGGCAGCATTATGGCCATTAAAGGGACTGGAGATGTTTTTAGTCCCAAAGTGGTTCGTGCAGCAGCAGGATCCATTTTGCGGATGCCGGTGATTCATGCAGAAGACACCGAAATAGCGGTAAATATGCTGAGAAAGGCCGGAAAAATTATTACTGTCACATCCTTAGATGCAGACATGTATTTTTACCAAGCAGACCTGACAAAGAAGACAGCACTGGTAATTGGCAATGAAGGTCACGGAGTCAGTTCCTCAATGAGAGAGCAGGCTCAATTAAAAATAAAGATTCCCATGGAGGGACAGGTGGAGTCTCTTAATGCAGCTATGGCGGCGGGAATCCTTATGTATCAGAATGTTATTGGGAAAAGGAAAGGGTAAACTATGCAGGAGAAAATTGCAAAGATCCTGGCAGAAGCCAAAGAAAGAATAAATGAGGCGACAAAGACAGAGGATCTGGAAAAGGTAAGAATTGCTATTCTTGGGAAAAAGGGGCAGATTACCGATATCTTTAAGGCAATGAGCAAACTGAGCAAGGACGAAAAGAAACAAATCGGCCCTGCAGCAAACAAAGCAAGAAACGAAATTGAAGAAAGTATTAACAAAAAGCTGAGCGAATTAAAGGAACTGGCAAAACAGGCTCGCTTTAAGATGGAAACCATTGATGTTACAGAGCCGGGGCAGGATTTTTCCATTGGAGTAAAACATCCTATTACCAGAACCATCGAAGAACTGTCTCAGATTTTTATGTCTATGGGATATTCCATTGCAGAAGGTCCGCAGGTAGAGAGTGTCTTTAATGCCTTTGATGCGTTAAACTCTCCGAAGAACCACCCCAGTAGAGACATGACAGATACCTTCTATATTTCTGAAGATACCTGCCTTCGTCCCCATACTTCTTCCGTACAGATTCGGACCTTGCAATCCCAGAAACCACCTATTAAGATTATTTCACCGGGTCGCTGTTTCCGTTGTGATACACCGGACGCAACCCATTCTCCTATGTTCCATCAGATGGAAGGGTTAATTGTCGATGAAGGCGTAACCATGGCTGATTTAAAGGGAACACTGGATAGCATGGCCAAAAAGCTTTTTGGCAACAGAACGAAAACAAAGTTCCGTCCTCACCACTTCCCGTTTACAGAGCCCAGTGCCGAAATGGATGTATCCTGCTTTAAATGCGGCGGCAAAGGTTGTAACGTATGTAAAGGCAGCGGATGGCTGGAAATTTTAGGCTGCGGTATGGTTCATCCTAACGTGCTGGAAGTCGGCGGTATTGATACAGAAAAGTATACCGGCTTTGCTTTCGGCATGGGAATCGAACGTATTGCCATGTTAAAGTACGGTGTCGATGATATTCGTCTTTTCTATGAAAACGACATGCGTTTCATCCAGCAGTTTAAATAGGAGGTCGGTCAATGTTAGTACCTGTAGAATGGTTAAAAGATTATGTAGATATCAACGTGGATACCGATGAATTGGTAGACCGAATGATTATGTCCGGTTCCAATTTGGAAACGGTAGAACACTTTGGATTGGAATTTGATAATGTGGTTGTGGGCAAGGTTGTCACAAAGGGAAAACATCCCGAAGCAGACAGGCTATCTGTTTGCATGGTGGATATTGGAAAGGGAGAACCTATTCAGATTGTTTGTGGTGCACCGAATGTGGAAGAAGGACAGAAGGTTCCTGTAGCATTGCATAACAGCCGTATTCCGGAGCCTCTTCATGGACAGCCCAAAGTAGAAGGCGGTGTTCATATTGAAAAAGGCAAACTTCGCGGCGTAGAGTCCTTTGGAATGATCTGTGCTGCCAGTGAACTTGGTTATGATGACAAGGTGATTCCGGCTTCTCACAAAGGAGGAATTTGGGTACTCCCGGAGGATGCCCCTGTAGGCGAACCAATTGAAGAAGCCATGGGATTGGTTCAAGATGTCATTGATTTTGAAATTACACCAAATCGCCCTGACTGTCTTTCCATGGTGGGAATGGCACGAGAAGCAGCGGCTACTTTTGGAAGCCAATTACAATATCCCGATGCAAATTGTGGAAATAAAGGAACCGGAAATGCAGCGGACTTTATAGAAGTGGATATTAGAAATAAAGAAGCTTGTAAACGATATACAGCTCGTATTGTTACCAATGTTAAAATTGGACAGTCACCATGGTGGATGCAAAAGAGATTGATGCATGCGGGGATGCGTCCTATTAATAATATCGTTGATATTACCAACTTTGTGATGTTGGAATATGGGCAGCCACTCCATGCTTTTGATATTCGTCAGCTGGTTGGCGGTAAAATTATTATTGACAATGCAAAAGACGGCGAAGTATTTACCACTTTGGATGGCGAAGAAAGACGTTTGAGTGAAGATATGCTGCTGATTAAAGATGGGGAAAAAGGTGTTGCTCTGGCAGGAGTAATGGGCGGTCTCAATTCTGAAATTCAGGAAGATACCACTACGATCCTAATTGAATCCGCCAACTTTGATGCCGACACCATTCGGAAAACGTCCAAAGACTTGAAACTTCGTACAGAAGCTTCTTCCCGATATGAAAAAGGCGTGGATCCGAATCTTTGTCAGCAAGCTGCCGATAGAGTCTGCAAATTAATTGAAATGCTGGGTGCAGGAACGGTAGAACCTGGTATTGTAGACAACTATCCGGAGCCAAAGGAACCATGGACGGTTGATGTGCGGAAAGATAGAATGAATGCCCTTCTTGGTATTGAACTTTCTGCTGATGAAATGAAAGCAATCTTTGAATCTTTGGAAATGAAGGTGGCAGGAGATGATACCGTGATGAAGGTAACACCACCAACGGTTCGTCTTGATATGGTTGCTGAAGTTGATTTTTCCGAAGAGATTGCCAGAATGTATGGCTATGACAAATTGCCGGTAACACTGCCTAAGGGGAACAGTGAATCTTCTCGTGGACCGGCAGAAACCTTGCGATTGTTGGCACGAAATGCCATGTGCGCCATGGGAGCCAATGAAATCCAGACGTACTCCTTTGTTAGCCCATCAGATGCAGACAAAGTTCGGTTGCAGGAAGATGTATGGGAGAGAAATTACGTTCACTTGCTGAACCCATTAGGGGAAGAGCAAAGTGTCATGCGGACAATTTTAACACCGGCTATGCTGGAGACGCTGGGTCGTAACTATTCCCGTGGTGTGGAAACAGCAAAGGCCTACGAAATCGGAACAACTTTTTCTGCCAATGTCTTTAATCCGGAAGAACTTCCTGATGAGCAGGATGCTATGTCCATCGGTCTTTATGGGAAAGACGTTGACTTCTTTACCATGAAGGGTATGGTTACCGCGCTGCTTGCAGAACTGGGAATTGAAAGGGTTGCATTTGTTCCCGAAGATTCTTATGGAATTTACCACCCCGGTCGATGTGCACGGATTGTCATTCCGTCACAGGAAGAGGAACAAAAAATTGTACAGATGCCGGCAGCCGAAGGTGGTAAAGAAGGGGATCCTGATGAACTTAGCAAGGACTTTGATATGATTAAAAGCTTGCTGGGTGTTATGAGTGATGTATCCAAAAGCGGCAGTGTTGAGTTAGGTATTATGGGTGAGGTACACCCGGATGTTGCCGCTGCCTATGGCATGGATATTCGCTGCTATACATGTGAGTTGATGTTTGATGTGGTTGCCAGAATGGCACAGACCAACATTCGTTATACACCGCTGCCAAAGTACCCGTCTACTTCCAGAGACATTGCTCTCCTGGTAGATGAAACAGTACCGGTAGGGGATATTGAAACGGTTATTAAAAGAAGCGGAGGCAACATTCTGAAAGATGTGAAACTCTTTGACATTTATCGTGGTAAGCAAATCGAAGAGGGAAAGAAAAGTGTGGCCTTTGCTCTGACATATAGAGACGATAACAAGACACTGACAGAAGAGGATGTTGCGCCTATTCATCAGGAATTGCTATTGTTGTTAAAAGAAAGATTCAATGCCGTGCTGAGAGAAATGTAGGAGGATGATTCCAATGGACAGCAATAAAGTCAATGTAAATATTTACGGACAGGAATATACTATTGTAGGCAGCAATACGCCCGAGTACATTGCCAGGGTTGCGGCCCATGTGGACAGTCGTATGAATGATATTGCCAAAGGAGTAAAGGGAGGTCCTGTTTCTTCTCTGGCCATACTTTCAGCCGTAAACATTACCGACGAATACTTTACCTTGCAGGATACCGAAGCTGCTCTGCGCAGAGAGTACGAACAACTGGATGCCGATCGTCAACATTTTGAACAACTGTGGGAAGAAGCTAAAAAAAGTCATGTATCCTACAAAGAAGAGAGCCAGATGGAAATCAGCAAACTGTCGCGTCAAAAAGATGAATTGATGGAGCAGATGGTTGCCAAAAACCAGGAAATTGATAGGCTGCAGCGAGAGCGACAAAAAGTGATGCAGGATGCCAGGAAAGGTTCTGCCGAGGCAGTAGAAGAAGCCAATTCCAAATATCGGGATTTGGAAAATAATTATTTTGATCTTCAAATGGAAAACATTCAGCTGAAGAGCGAACTGGAAAAACTGAAAGCGCAATTGAGGGACCAAAAGGATGAACCAAAGGGCTATTGATGTTCTTGAATATAGCCGCATTATTAATGAGTTAGCAAAGAGAGCAGGTTCGGAAATGACACGAACTGTCATTTCCGGCTTCCTGCCCGGCAGCAATAGACGTGAAATAGAAGACGCATTAGCGGAAACCAAAGAGGCTGTAACATTACTGTCTGCCAAAGGTCCTATGCCTATTGGCAGTTTTTATGATATTGAAGGAGAATTGCTGCGAGCAAAAAAAGGCGGCATTCTTAGCATGAAAGAACTACTGCATGTGCTGTACAACATGAAGACGGCACGAACAGTGGTCTCTTTTTTGCGTGGCGATTTACCACCACTGCCTATTCTTTCTTCTATGACCGGTTTACTAGGTGTATTTCAGCAGCTGCAGGAGAGAATTGATGACTCCATTCTAAGTGAAGACGAAATGAGCGACAGGGCCAGTCCGGAGCTTCATCGATTGCGGCGAGCCATTTCTCAGCAAAACATTGCACTGCGCCGCCGTATAGATCAGATGATCCATTCCTCTTCCAACAAGAGCGTATTACAAGAAGCCATTGTTACCATTCGTGATGGCCGGTATGTAATTCCTGTTAAAACAGAGCATCGCGGGATGGTACCGGGTATTGTTCACGATCAAAGTGCCAGCGGTGCCACCTTGTTTATCGAACCGCAAGTGGTGGTAGACATGAACAATCAGCTGCGGGAACTGGAAATGGCAGAAGAAGCCGAAGTAACTCGGATACTGCAGGATTTATCGGAACGGGTGGCGGAATATGGCAACCGATTGGCCAATAACCAAAAATTGCTGGTTCACCTTGATATTATCAACGCCAAGGGGAAATTGGCTCAGGATATGGATGCCACCATGCCGGTGCTAAACGAGGAAGGTATCCTAGATATAAAAGAGGCAAGACATCCCTTTATCGATAAAAAAACAGTGGTTCCTGTCAGTGTGTTGTTGGGAAACTCCTACCGGCAATTGATTATTACAGGACCTAATACAGGAGGAAAAACCGTTACCCTAAAGACCTGTGGCTTGCTGGCCATGATGGCACAAACAGGTCTTTTCATACCGGCCGAAGCCGGCAGCCGGGTGCCTATATATAAAGATATCTTTGCCGATATTGGAGATGAACAAAGCATAGAGCAGAGCTTATCTACTTTTTCTTCTCACATGAAGACTATTGTGGAAATCATGGAAAAAGCCGGTCCGGACACCTTGGTATTGGTAGATGAACTGGGAGCGGGAACCGATCCATCGGAAGGAGCGGCATTGGCTATTTCCATTTTGGAAACATTGGCTGCAAGAAAAGCAGACGTTCTAGCTACCACTCATTACAACGAATTGAAAAAATATGCCCTTTCTACAGAGGGTATTGAAAACGCCAGTATGGAATTTGATGTGGCTACGTTGTCGCCAACCTATCGATTGATTATTGGAACACCGGGAAAATCCAATGCCTTTGCCATTTCGGAAAAACTGGGATTGCCACCGGAAATCATCCGGCGAGCCAAGACGCTGATGGAAGGGGAAGATCTCCATTTCGAGGATGTTCTTTCCGGTCTTGAAGAGGATCGCCGCAATGCGGAAAAAGATCGGATTATGGCAAAGCGTATACTAGAGCGTGTCCAAGAAGAAAAGAAAGCTTTTGAAAAACAGCAAAAGGAAAACCTGGAGACAAGAGAGCAGGTTTTACAAAAAGCAAGAGAAAAGGCTCGCGGCATCGTTAATGAAGCCAAGGAGTTTAGCAAAGATATTCAGGAAGAACTGCGACAGCTTTCCAAGATGGAATCTATGGGTGAGCGAAGCAAAGGCTTTGATGCCAGTCGCAAGAAAATAAAAGACGCCGCCGGCAGATACAAAGAAAGAGTCATAAAGGAAGTCAATGACAGGCCGGTAGATATAAAAGATATTAAGATCGGTGACAGAGTAAAAGTTGTCAGCTTACATCAAAACGGAGAAATATTGTCATTGGCAGATGATAAAGACCAACTGCAAGTACAAGTCGGTATGATGAAGATACGAGTCAAAGCCGATGATCTGCAGCTTATTGTAGAAGGTCGTCAAAAGAAGCTTCGCAATAAACAGAAAGCGTCGAAGAGTCACTACAGTTCTTTAACAAAGAGCAAGGCCCAGAGTGTCGGTGTCAGTGTAGATGTACGAGGCCAAAATCTGGAGGACGCCATTTACCAGACGGAAAAATATATGGATGACGCTTTTATGGCCGGCCTGAAAGAGGTTACGGTTATTCACGGACGTGGCGAGGGAATCCTCCAAAGCGGTATCCGTCAGGCATTAAAGAAAAATCGCCATGTTGAAGAATTTCGACCGGGAGAGTACAATGAAGGAGGCCAAGGAGTCACCATTGTCCAACTGAAAAAGTAATATGCCGGCATGACCGGATGCAAGGAGAATATTAAGTATGATTGATTACAAACAACAGATTGCGGAACTGCTTAGCTCTGTACTGGAGGAAATGGACCAAGAAACCATTGCCAATATTTTAGAAGTACCGGCAGATGAAACCATGGGAGATTATGCCTTTCCCTGTTTCCGGTTGGCAAAGATTTTCCGCAAGGCACCACCGTTAATCGCGGCAGATATTGCGACAAAAATTAGCGACGACCCATTATTTGCAAAGGTAGAGCAGGTAAATGCTTATGTGAATATGTTTTTATCAAGAGAAGCCTTTGCAGCTGATATTGTCAAGCAGATAAATGAAGCCTCGGATGCCTATGGTCGCCAAAATGTGGGAGAAGGAAAGAAAGTCATCGTAGAATACTCCTCGCCCAATATTGCAAAACCATTCCATATTGGACACATTCGCAGTACCGTAATCGGGAATTCCATTTACAAGATTTACGATGCCTTAGGGTACGATGTGATGCGAATCAATCATTTGGGAGACTACGGTACCCAGTTTGGAAAAATGATTTGTGCATATCGTCGTTGGGGCAATAAAGAAGACGTACAGAAAGCACCTATCAAGACACTGCTTTCTTACTACACAAAGTTCCACGTAGAGGCGGAAAAGAATCCGGAATTGGAGCAAGAAGCAAGAGATATCTTTACACGGCTGGAAAAAGGAGAGCCGGAAGAAGTAGATTTGTGGAAATGGTTCCGGGAGGAATCCCTAAAAGAATTTACCAGAGTATATGATATGCTGGGGATATCTTTTGATTCCTATAACGGAGAAAGCTTCTACTCTGACAAAATGCCTCGGTTTGTAGAGGAATTAAAAGAAAAAGGTCTCTTGGAAGAATCCCAAGGGGCACAGATTGTCGATTTGTCAGCCTATGATATGTCACCGGCATTGATTACAAAATCAGACGGTTCCACTCTCTACATCACAAGAGATATTGCGGCTGCTGTGTATAGAAAAGAAACATACAATTTTGATAAAAACATCTATGTTGTTTCATCAGGTCAGAACCTGCATTTCCAGCAGTGGTTTAAAATTTTGGAATTAATGGGATACGACTGGTCCAAGGATTGTGTGCATGTACCATTTGGCCTTGTTAGCCTGGAAGAGGGGACCATGTCCACAAGAAAAGGTCGCGTTGTATTCCTGGAAGATGTTTTAAACAGAGCTGTGGAAAAGACAAAAGAAACCATGGAAGAAAAGGGTGTTGTGACAGAAGATCTGGATGCTATTGCCCGTCAGGTTGGTATCGGTGCCGTGATGTTCCAGGAACTTTCCAACAATCGTATTAAAGACTATACTTTCAAGTGGGATCGCGTGTTAAACTTTGATGGAGAGACAGGCCCCTATGTACAGTATACTCATGCACGGGCTTCGGCGGTATTGCGGAAAGCCGGCATCACCCGGGAAGAAGCGGCCGCTTTGCAGGTGGATTCTGCGTATTTGACATCGGATAGTGCTTACCAACTGGAAAAACTCCTTTATCAGGTACCACAGGTAATCCGGGAAGCCGGTGAGAAATACGAACCGTCTATTGTAACACGTCATCTTATTGATATTGCACAAGGCTTTAACCGGTTCTATCACGACGAACATATTTTAGTGGATAATGTAGAAGAAAAGAATGCGAAACTGGCTCTTGTCAGCGCTGCCAAAGCCGTTATTAAAAACGGTCTTGGGTTGCTGGGAATCCAGGCGCCGGAGAAAATGTAATGAGGTATGAAGGTAATATTTACAGACCGCCAAGTGAGGCGCGGAGCTATTTGCTGCAGGTAACCGTTGGATGTTCTCATAATGGTTGTACTTTCTGCGGCATGTTTAAGGATAAGAAATTCCATGTGCGCAAGATGGAAGATATTATGGTGGATTTGGATTTGGCTCGTCAGATGTATCGCCACATAGACAAAATCTTTCTGTGCGATGGAGATGCCCTATGTTTGGCTATGAACAAGCTAATGCCCATTTTGGAAAAGATTAAGACAGATTTTCCCGAGTGTCGGCGGGTGGGTATCTATGGTTCCCCCAAAGATGTATTGCGTAAAACACCGGAAGAACTGGAGCAGCTGCGTGATGCCGGTATCGGTATCATCTATATCGGAGCGGAAAGTGGCAGCGACAAGGTGCTAAAACATGTAAACAAAGGAGCAACGAGAGCTGAGATTATTGAGGCGGTGCAAAAAATCGAAGCAGCGGGAATTCCGGCTTCTGTCACCTTTATCAATGGTCTTGGTGGCAAAGAAAACTGGGAAGAACACGCCATTGAAACAGGCACTATGATTACCCAAATGGGTGCTTCGTACGTGGCATTTTTGACTCTACTGTTGGAAAATGGCGGATCTATGGCTAAGGAAGTCCAAGAGGGAACATTCCGGCTTCTTAGTGCAGAGGAAATTTTGGCAGAAACATTGCTGGTGTTAAAACATGTTGATGTAAAGAAACCCTGTATGCTGCGCAGCAACCACGCTTCCAACTATGTTTCTCTTAGAGGTAACTTGCCCGATGATAAAGAGCGCATGATGGAACAGCTGCGAACAGCCATGGCAAATACCGATTTAATCAAAGACGATCGGTTCAGAATGCTATAGAGGAAAGGAGTTTTTCCATGGCGGAAACAAAAAAGATGACACTGGCCCAGCGTATGGGTATTACCAGAACCGTCACAAGACCTACTGAGGAATCGGATATTCAAATGCGGGAAGACCGTATTGGCAGGTATTTTCGAAAGTACTTGGACAAGTTTATCTTTGTTGAGTTTTCAGATGCCTATTTGGAAAAATCCAAGGTGAAGTCCATTATGAAGGGCGTTCCTATTCCTCTCCGTAAGCAGGACATTAAGAAATTCGATGGCGGCAACGGACTGGACGCATCTCATATTGGAGAAAATATGGCATGGGTCATGGGTAGTGACCCTAAATTCAAGTACACAAAAAAGTACGTGGAATTTCTTAAAAAGCTGTTTAACACAAAAATTGATGAAGGAATCCTTAAAGAAGGTAGAGATGCCGCTGAAAAGGGAGATTACGACAATGCTTGTATTCATTTTAGAGCGGCTCTTTGTATGAGTCCCGGCTATCTTCACGCCATGTATTCGTATGCCAGAGTTTGTCGTGCTATGTATATGGAAAGTGATGATACAGAGTATATTGGCCGGTTTAAAGCCGAAGCCCTTGATTGGTTTGAACTGTTGACAGAAACTCATCCTCGATTTGCCAATGGCTACTATTATTTGGGCTATGCCTATTTGAATATGGGTCTTTATGCCAAGGCCGATGCGGCTTGGGGGCGGTTTATGAATTTTGGCCGCAATGGAAAAGACAGACGAGAAATCAGTAAACGACGTAAACAAATTAAGGATCCTGTTCGCATTGAAGCAGCTTGCAATGATATTGCAGCCGGCAGAATGGAACAAGGTCTGGAAGTTTTGGAACCGTTCCTTGACACCCAGTTTAAATCCTGGTGGCCTATGCATTATTATTTAGGGCTGGCATATAAATATACTGGAAGAACGGCAGATGCAGTGGCACGGTTTAAACACGCTTTGACATTGAATGCTTCTCATTTGGAGACAATGAAGGAGCTTCTTGGCATTTACAAGCAGCAAAATGACAAGGAAAACGTTGTTAAATACACCAAGAAAATCGCCATGATTGAAGCCGATATTGCCCAGGAGCAGGCGCAAGAAGAAAAGAAAAAGCAGGCAATTAAAGGTTCTGCCAAAGGAAAGGCGATTAAAAAAATCAAGAGCAAGGATGCTAAGCATGCATCAAAAGAAGAAAAGGACCGGAGTAAAAAGGCGACAGAGCGAACCAAGGCGGGAATTAAACGATTACAATAAAATTAAAATATAGTGTAAAAAACTGTATTTTTGCAATAGTGGTACTCCGGCGGAAATTTTTCCGTAGTAGTATATATAGTGAGGAATGGTCAAAAAGCCATATAAAAAAGAGCGACATTGTCGCTCTTTTTTAGGCTATTTAGCGGTATGGGAAGTTGTTGGAACAGGATGTAAGAGGAAAGAGAGGGCACTATGAGATAGAGAGGAAGAGAAAATAGCGAGGAAATTATGATTTTACAAAAGGAAACGAAAAGAGCATCTTTTACGGCAATGATGTTTTTGCTCTTAGCGGTGTTGGTGGTGACGTCGGTTTTTACCGGACGATCTTTAGCTGCTTCGTCGGGAGACAAAGGGATTGTTCGATATACCAATGTATGTAGAGATATTGAAGGAAATACATATCACTTTCATGGAGATCATTTTACCGATGGTCCTCGTCAGCGATACTATTTAAGTGTAAAAGATGACTATGATTTATATTGTTTTTGCATTCAATATGAGAAAAACTTGCCGGAGCCGGGTAAAGAACTGACAGCGTATGGAAATGCAGCGTATTGGAGAAACTTATCTTCCAAGAAAAAACATGCGATGTGATGTTATTGAAATTTTTATAAACCACTTGGAAAGTGCCTTTTGAAAGATAGGGGGAAATCATTGCTTGCAACAACAAATAGTGCCTGCATCTGGGGGATGAAAGGAGATCCGGTAAAGGTAGAAGTGAATTTGGCAAGAGGTTTGCCGTCGTGGCATCTGGTTGGACTGGGGGACAAAGCCATTAAGGAGAGCATCGATCGTATTAGGGCAGCAATCAGCAATAGTGGATATGATTATCCCAGGCAAGATGTAACGATAAATCTGGTACCGGCAGGAACACCCAAACATGGAAGTCATTTTGATTTACCTATGGCCATTGCCTTGCTGGCAGCTATGGGCATTGTGAAAGGAACCTCCTATCAATCTTTTGGGATGGTAGGGGAGCTTTCTTTAAGCGGACAGCTGCAGCGGGTCTCCGGTGATTTACTGTTGGTACAAAGCATGAAGGAAGCCGGTATCAAGAATATTATAGTTCCGGAAGGAAACAGTACAGAGGCAGCTATGGTACAGGATGTTGGCATTTATCCGGCTTCTTCCCTTGCTCAAGTGGTGGATTATTTTAACGGACAGAAACCCTTAGGGAAACAGGAGGCTACAGCCAGTGGCGATTTTGGAAAAGCAAAAGACTCCATTGATTACATAGACGTTCGCGGGCAGGAAAGTGGAAAGCGAGCGATGATGATTTGCGCTGCCGGCGGACATGGAATTTTGCTAAAAGGAACTCCCGGATGTGGAAAGACCATGCTGGCTAGGCGGTTGTCGACGATTTTGCCACCTTTGACTCATGAGGAAATGGTGGAGGTGACAAAGGTATACAGCGTCAGCGGGCTGCTTTCGGATTCACAGCAGATTGTCACAACTCGTCCTTTTCGGACACCCCACCAAGGCATCACGATTCCGGCTATGTTAGGGGGAGGTGCAAGACCTGTTCCCGGTGAATTTTCTCTGGCTCATCACGGGATATTGTTTTTAGATGAAATCAATCAATTTGATGCCAATGTCATTAATGCTATGCGAGTGCCGTTGGAAGAGGGAGTTGTTTCTGTTGTAAGAAAAGGTGGTAGAGCGGAATTTCCCGGATCAGTAATTTTAGTAGCGGCCAGCAACAACGCAACCTTTATATTGATACAATTATACATAGGGGTGCATATGTGAAATTCTAGAATTTCAAGGGGTTTAATGTATTTTCGGATAGATATAGATATGAAGTTTATTCTGGATTCAGATTTGTATATTGGTTAAAAAATTAATGTATTTAATGTTGGGTGCAAAATTTAACGGTGAGATTACCGTAAAAAATGTAATAGGAGGGAACAAGTAAATGGAATTTATATTTTAGTTTTTCGTATTAAGATTATGCAAAAAAGGTAAAATTATATATCTAACCTGTCTCTTATACACATCTGACGCTGCCGACGAAGCTAGAAGTGTA
>CAUTYX010000015.1:0-34426 GCA_963542695.1 uncultured Eubacteriales bacterium | reverse complement strand
CGCGATGCAGCGTAGTCTCGTGGGCTCGGAGATGTGTATAAGAGACAGTTCCCAAATCATGCAGAATTATAGAAAAGGTTGATTTTTTTGATAATTCTGTTATTATAAGAATGAAAATATTTTCATAAAGCAAAATAGTGATTGTTGGCACAAACATGATAATTGAAATAAATTCATGGCAAATGTTGTGTTTGCGCAGAGAAAGGAGATCCACAATGAGTGAGATGAAAAAGAAAAAAGCAGAAGTAGTGGATAGTGACTTTTCGTTGGATGCGGTTCCTGAGAATGCGCGAAAGGGTTTCCGAAGTATGTTCTTTGTTATGTTGGGATTTACTTTTTTCTCGGCAAGTATGAGTGTGGGAGCAAAATTAGGAAACGGTCTGGATTTAAGTGGTTTTATTTGGGCATGTGTAATTGGTGGAATTATTCTCTCTGCTTATTGTGGCGTTCTGGCTTATATAGGTTCTGATACCGGACTGAATATGGACTTGCTTTGCAGAAGAGCCTTTGGGAGGAAGGGATCCTATCTGTCTTCCTTTATTCTAGGGTTTACGCAAATCGGCTGGTTTGGAGTAGGTGTGGCAATGTTTTCTATTCCTACTGCCCAACTACTTGGAATTAACGAGTGGATATTGACAATCGCAGCAGGGCTATTGATGACTGCAACAGCTGCAACAGGAATGAAAGCCTTGGAAATTGTTAGTACCATATCTGTTCCTTTGATTGTCGTATTGGGTGTTTATTCTATGATTACAGCTACCCATGATGGCGGTGGATTGGTCACCGTTTTCAGTCAATCCGCAGGTAAAATTACATTGTTTACAGGTGTTGGATTTGTAATTGGATCATTTATTTCCGGGGGTACGGCTACACCAAACTTTATTCGATTTGCAAAAAATAACAAGGTGGCTGTTTGGACTACAGTTATTGCCTTCTTCCTTGGTAATACTCTGATGTTCTGCTTCGGCGCAGTTGGAGGTGCTTTTACCGGAAAGGACGATATTTTCTATGTTATGATTGCCCAAGGATTGGCTGTTCCGGCAATTATCGTACTGGGTGCAAACATCTGGACTACCAATAATAATGCTTTATACACAGGTGGTTTGGCAATTTCAAATATTTCCGGTGTTCGTATGAAAATTACCACCTGGATTGCCGGTATAGTAGGAACAGCATTGGCAATTTGGTTGTATTGGAATTTTGTTGGTTGGTTGAGCATTTTGAATTGTGCATTACCACCTCTTGGTATTATTGTCATTTTAGATTTCTTTAAAAACCGTACAAAATATAAGGAAGCTTTTAAACCTAGAACTGTAAACTGGTTTAACGTTGCCGGTATCATTATTGGGGCGGTTGTTGCCAATTTGCTTCACTGGGGTATTGCTGCAGTAAATGCCATGGTAGTGGCTGCTATTGTGTATTTCATCGGTGAACTAATTCAAAACGAAAGCAACAAATAGTACAAAAGAAAAGGAGCGATTTTGTGTTAATTAAAAATACAAGTATAGAGAATAAAAAGGATTATCAAGACATTCGTATTGAAGATGGAAAATTCGTAACCATAGCAGATAAGCTAGAACCTATGGAAGGAGAAGAGGTGGTTGATTGTAAAAACAAACTGCTACTACCTCCCTTTGTAGAATCGCATGTTCATTTAGATACGTGTTTAACGGCAGGTGAACCTAGATGGAATATGAGTGGTACTCTTTTTGAAGGAATTGATTGCTGGGAAGAACGGAAACCTATGCTAACAAAAGACGATGTAAAGACAAGAGTTAACAAGGTGATTCGGATGGAAGCTTCAAACGGAATCCAGTATATCAGAACACATGTAGATATCAATGATCCATCTTTAGTAGCGCTAAAAGCGATTTTGGAGTTGCGCGAAGAAGTAAAAGACTTTATAGACATTCAAATTGTTGCTTTCCCGCAATATGGCATCCTTAGCTTTCCCAAAGGAAAAGAACTTTTAGAAGAAGCTTTGAAAATGGGGGCAGATGCGGTCGGTGCAATTCCACATTTTGAATTTACCAGAGAATATTCTGTGGAGTCACTGAATATCTGTTTTCAGCTTGCAGAAAAATATGGGAAATTAATTGATGTTCATTGTGATGAGATTGATGATGAAGCCAGCAGAGGGTTGGAAACCTTAGCAACCAGAGCCTATGAAACAGGAATGGGTGACATGGTAACTGCCTCTCATACAACGGCGATGCATAGTTACAATAATGCTTATGTCATTCGTTTAATGCGTATTTTGACAATGAGTGGCATTAACTTTGTGGCTAATCCATGTGTAAACGTGCACTTAGGTGGTCGTGTAGATACATATCCGAAACGCCGTAGCTTGACAAGGGTCAAGGAATTAACGCAGCAAGGATGTAATGTTTCCTTTGGGAACGATGATGTGTTTGACCCGTGGAATCCAATGGGAAATGGAAGCATGCGAGATGCCGTATATATGGGATTGTATGCCGGTCATATGCTAGGCTATCAGGAAATTATAGATTCCTACAAATTTGTCACGGTAAACGGTGCAAAGACATTACACCTGGGGGAAGCATATGGAATCAAGGAAGGCAACGATGCCAGCTTTGTAATTATGGATGCTTCCGATTACTATGATGCTTTGAATAATAATGCACCGGTTCTTGCCAGTTACCGGAAAGGAAAGCTTATTGCCTCAACAAAACCAAAAGAAACTACAGTAAATTTCTAACACTTCCAATAAATCAGTAACAAAAGGAGTCGGGGCTTGTCGGTGTACAAGTCCTTTCTCCTAGTGTAGAATTTAAGGATAGTAAGGAGGTGTATAGTGAATATTCAACGTGTTGCAAAAGAGGCTGGTGTTTCTATTACGACAGTTTCAAGAGTTATGAATAATCCGGAAGCCGTATCAGAAACTACGCGCAAAAAGGTGCTTTCTGTAATAGAGGGGTTAAACTATACGCCTAACTGGTTTGCCAGAAATCTTCAAAACAAACGAACCAATGTGATTGGAGTCTTTATTCCGGATACATTAGAACAATCTTGCATGGAACTGGTGAAGGGAATTGAAAAAGTAGCGCGCAAAAAAGGGTGCAATATTGTCATATGTAATACGAATTACAATGAAGCGGAAGAGCGAAAGAATGTTGAAAACCTTGCAGCGGGGAAGATTGATGGATTGATTCTTATTTCCTCTTCATTGAAAAAAGAAGATTTGCGACAACTGGAAAAAAAGAAAGTACCGGTGGTTTTAACAGATAGAACTGATTTGCAAAAAAGTCACAGTGTTGTTTCTACTGATTATCGAGAAGCTACCAAGTCTGCCATTGAACATTTCCTTGAGATGGGGCGGCGGAAAATAGCAATGATTGTTTCAAAAGATGCAAAATTTATCGGTGAATATAAAAAAGAAGGGTATTTTGATGCGATAAAAGAAAGTTGCTATGATATTCAATATGTAAATGTTATTGAGGCGGAGGACAGTATCAAAGGTGGATTGATAGCAGCAGGAAAACTGCTGGAGCAAAACTGCCGACCGGATGCTATTTTTGCAGCAACCGATACCATGGCCTTTGGTGTCCTGGAACGAATTAGGCAAGCTGACTTGACGGTGGAAGATATAGGTGTCATTGGGTACGATGGTCTTGAGACTGGAGCTATTACAGAACCTAAATTAACAACGGTAGCTAAACCCTCTTACAGAATGGGGTTAACAGCGGCAAGGTTGCTTTTTGACAAAATTAAAGATAAAGAGGAAGAACAAGAGTATTCCCCGGAGTCTGTCGTTCTGCAATCCAGACTAAAAATCAGAAAATCTTGTGGAAATAAAGAACGATTAAGAGAAATCTGGTAGGAGGCTGATGGGATGGAACATGTAAACGTAATGGGCATGAAATTAAACAACCCGGTGGTAGTTGCCTCCGGTCCTTGGAGTAGAGGAATCACCAAAATGAAGCAGGTTTTGGCTAGAAATCCCGGAGCTGTATTTACAGAATCAATTGTTAGCGAAGTATATCCTGATCCGAGGCCAAGATATGCTTGGGATAAACAAAGTCATGGACTGCAAAACATCCGAATTTACAGTGGAATTGAACTGGAAACCTGGATAGAGGATTTAACAGAAATAAATAAGCAGAAAAGATATGGCTCTACGGCAAAATTGATTGCTTCTGTCATGGGTACGACACCTTCTGAAGCTCGATATATTGCAAAGACTGTGGAAAAAACAGGTGTAGATGGCATTGAACTGGGATTGGCATGTCCCATGGGTGAGGGTCCGCAAGTCCTTGCAGCGAACCCGGACATGGTGTATGAGTTTGCAAAAGAAACAGTTGATGCAGTAAACATTCCTGTGGGGGTAAAGCTAGGCGCTAATACCGGGGATTTAACGGCGGTTGTAAAAGCTGCCGAAAGAGCCGGAGTAGCAGGTATTAGTGGGATTGACACCATGCGGTGTATTTTGAATATAGCTGTAGAAACCGGAAAACCTGCATTGCCTACCTATGGCGGCTATTCCGGTGCACCTATAAAGGCTATGGGATTAGCATGTGTAGCAGGCATTGTTCAAAGTACTTCTCTTCCTGTTCTGGGTATTGGCGGAATTACCAACTATCAAGATATGCTGGAATACATTATGGTTGGTGCCAATGCGTGTGGCATAGGTACAGAAATTTTACTTGGCGGTTTTGATGTTATAAAAAGTGTAAAGAATGAATTAGAAGAATGGATGAACCAAAAAGGTATACATAGCTTAAGTGAAATTCGAGGTGTGGTTTTGTCCAATTTACGTTCTTTTGAGGAAATTGACCAAAATGAAAAAACAGCTGTAATAAGCCGGTTGTGCAATCGACCGGAAACAGACTGCTCCCTTTGTGTTTCAGCATGTCTTGAGAATGCTGTTGATATAGTAGATGGAACCATCGCAATTGACCGAACTGTTTGTGATGGCTGCGGATTATGTGCGTCAATTTGTCCTGATGGAAATATTACGTTAGAGTGGTGAGTTCTATATTAGGGGGCTTTAAAGAGGCCGTTCTTAGAACTGTACGTTTTTGCTGTGGACGGCGATGTTGATGACAAAGCCGAGAGCCATAAGGTTAGCAAGAACAGAGGAACCACCGTAGCTAAGAAATGGCAAGGTGATGCCGGTAACAGGCATAGCTCCCATGGTCATGGCAATATTTTCGAAAATCTGGAAGGTAAACATAGCAATGACACCGATGACGATGAGAGTTCCAAAGGTGTCTTTGCAGTTTTTGGCAACTTTCATCATGGCATAAATCAAGAAGGAATATGCCGCAATGACAACAGCGCCACCAAGGAACCCCAATTCCTCTACAATAACCGAGAAGACAAAATCGGAATTGCGAACCGGCAGGAATTTTAATCCTTTTTGTGTGCCGTGGAAAAGGCCTTTCCCAAAGAATCCACCGGAACCAATGGCTACCTTAGACTGCCAAACTTGGTAGTTGGCACCGATAGACAAATTATCCGGGTGAAGGAAGGCGTTGATCCGTTCCTTTTGGTGCGGTGCCATAAAGTTATAGGAGATAGGCACCATTAGGGCAACAGCAGCACAGCCCTTTGCAAAGAGCGAGCCGCGGATTCCGGCGTAAAATAGCATGGTAACCCAAACGGCAGCAAAAACAAGGGCACTGCCAAGGTCTTCCTTTAGTACAATTACAATAATCGGAGCACAGTAACCCATGGCCTTTAATACGCCGGTTACATAGCGCAATTCGTCTTTGTGCTTTTCCAGATAATTTGCAAACAACAGAATAAAGGTTATCTTTACAATTTCAGACGGCTGAAAGGTAGTGATGCCAAGGTTAATCCAAGAACGAGCACCATTAAGCTCTACCCCAAGGCCGGGGATGTATACCGTTAGTAAGAAAACGATAGAACCAATGTATAGCCATTTTGTCCAATCCACAAAGGCTGTATAATTGATATTGGCGATTACCACTACGGCGATGAAACCTAGGACGTAGGCAGTGCTTTGAATCATTACGGTATGATCCGTAAAGGCACCGTGATCATAGGATGTGGATACCATCATTAGGATACTGATTCCTGCCAACAGGAGCGGCATCAGATATAATCTTTTATCTACTCCGCCAAAAGCATTTGTGATGTAATGCAGTATTTTCAATGTTTCCTCCTGGTTTGTGCCGATGGTGTTAGGGAATCCAATCTTGACATTGGAATAGCACAACTATTATAATATTCACGTATGATTATATCAAGTTTTAATTATTTGTAATACGAGTACATCTTTTCTTTCAGTCGATGTCAATGAGAGGATTGACTTATACAGACAATAAGATTGAAAGGAGGTTTGTATATGCCAAGTATAATTGCAGTTATTGCCATTATTGTAGCTCTGGTACTGGGAATTTTGGCCGGTTACATTGTCAGAAAAAGTGTCGGAGAACGGGAGATCGGCAGCGCCGAAACAAAGGCAAAAAATATTATTCTGGACGCAGAAGCTAAATCAGAAACAATACAGAAAGAAATTGCACTAAAGGCACAAGAAGAGGCTATCAGCTATAAAAAAGAAGCTGAGAAAGAGATTAAAGACAGAAGAAACGAAGTTTCCAAAGCGGAACGGAGAGTGAATCAAAAAGAAGAAACCATCGATAAAAAACTCGATCAAATTGAAAGAAAAGAACAAAGTATTACTGCAAAAGAACAAAATATAAACAACAAATTGAAGAACCTGGACCAGCTTCATGAAAAGCAGGTTAAGGAACTGGAACGGATATCCGGATACACCACCGACGAAGCAAAGAAAATTTTGTTGACACAGTTGGAAAGTGATATTCGTGCAGAAGGTTCCCAATTGATTCGTGACATAGAATCAAAGGCAAAGGACGAAGCCGATAAAAAGGCCAAAGAAATCATTGTGGGAGCCATTCAGCGATGTGCTGCAGACCACGTAGCGGAAAGCACCGTGTCTGTTGTAAACCTTCCCAATGATGAAATGAAGGGACGGATTATCGGTCGTGAAGGACGGAATATTCGGGCGATTGAAACCCTAACGGGTATTGAACTGATTATTGATGATACGCCGGAAGCCGTAATTTTATCAGGATTTGATCCGGTTCGACGCGAAATCGCAAGAGTGGCTTTGGAAAAGCTTATTGTGGATGGACGTATTCACCCGGCTCGCATTGAAGATATGGTCAACAAAGCTGAGAAGGAAATAAACAGAACCATTAAAGAGGCCGGAGAACAGGCCGCTTTCGATGTCGGTGTACACAACTTGCATCCGGAATTGGTAAAACTCCTTGGAAGGCTAAAATACAGAACGTCCTATGGCCAGAATGTATTGAAACATTCCGAAGAAGTTGCCCATTTGGCAGGTCTTATGGCAGGCGAGCTGGGACTGGATCCAAAGCTTGCCAAACGTGCCGGATTGCTTCATGATATTGGGAAATCCATTGATCATGAACGAGAAGGTACCCACGTGGATTTGGGCATGGAAGTACTGAAAAAGTACAAAGAGCCACAGGCTATTATCGATGCTATGTCTGCTCATCACGGGGATTATGAGCCAACCACTATGGAAGCCGTTATCATTGCCGCAGCCGACGCATTGTCTGCAGCCAGACCGGGGGCTCGTAGTGAGACACTGGAAAACTATATCAAACGTTTACAGAACTTGGAGGAAATCGCCAATGGGACACCGGGAGTGGAGCGTTCCTTTGCCATTCAGGCAGGTCGTGAAATTCGCATCATAGCACAACCGGACAAGGTAAAGGATGATGAACTGCCGATGTTGGCAAGAGAAATCGCCAAAAAGGTAGAAGACGGTCTGGATTATCCGGGACAGATTAAAGTCAATATTGTTCGAGAAACAAGAGCCGTTGACTACGCGAAATAACATACGAGAATATCACAACTGGGGGCGGCATAGTCGCCCCCTATTAAATGGAAAAAAGCAAGCAGGAAAATCAATGACTATTTATTTAGACAATAGTGCAACAACGAGGCAACATAATCAAGTTACAGAAACCATGATACAGGTGATGAAGGAAGAGTATGGAAATCCTTCTTCGCTGCATCGCATGGGATTAGCGGCAGAAAAGCTTGTAAAAAAAGGTCGTGGGCAAGTGGCGCAGGCAATAGGCGCCATGGCAGAGGAAATTGTCTTTACCGGTGGCGGCACAGAAAGTGATAACATGGCTATCCGAGGCATCTCTCACAAACGGCATAGAAAGGGTCGCCATCTTATTACTACTACCATAGAACATCCTGCTGTGGTAGAGACTTTTCGTGACTTGGAAAAAGAAGGATTTGATGTTTCCTACATTCCTGTGGATCAAGAGGGATTTGTGGACTTGCAACAACTGGCACAGGCCATTACAGAAGAAACGACGTTGATTTCTGTGATGAATGTCAACAATGAGGTAGGAACTATTCAGCCTCTTGAAAAAATTGCGGCGCTAAAAGGTAAGCAAGGCGATACTATAAAAAACGATTTTGTTTTTCATAGTGACTGTGTTCAGAGCCTGGGGAAATTGCATATACCCACCGGGTGTCTTGATTTGGCTTCCTTTAGTGGTCACAAAATTCATGGTCCAAAGGGTGTTGGCGCTTTGTATAAAAAGAAGAGTGTAGGTTTAGTTCCGGAGCAAACCGGTGGCGGCCAGGAAAATGCCTTTCGACCGGGAACAGAAAATGTACCGGGAATTGTAGGCTTTGGGTTGGCAGCCGAGATGGCGGAAAAGTCCTTACAGCAGAGAACTGATGCCATTAGGGCTATGCGTGATGCATTACGCCAGGGCATCATTGATGAAATTCCTGATGTGAAAATCAATACACCGGAGCATGATACCGTGTGTTGCCTTTTAAATGTTTCCTTTCTGGGTACAAGAGGAGAAGTGTTGTTGCATACTTTAGAACAGAGTGGTATCTTCGTATCAACAGGATCTGCCTGTTCATCGAAAAAGCCGGGAAGCCATGTGCTGTCAGCTATGGGCTGTTCTGCAAAAGAGGTAGAAGGAGCCATTCGGTTTAGCCTGAGCATGTACAACACCATGGAAGAAATGGAAGAAGTTATAGATAAGACAAAGAAAGCCGTTGCAACATTCCGTAGGTTGGGAACCTTTCGATAAAAGGAAAGAAGCATGAACGAACAAAACATTTTTATTGTCCGTTTTGGAGAAGTTGCTCTCAAAGGACAAAACAAGCCATATTTTGAAAAGATGACCGTAGAGCGAATTAAAAAACTGGTGAAAAGGCTGGGAGATATTCAGGTTCGCCGGAAAGAAGGGTTGATTTTTGTTAGAGCCGATAAATCTATAGAAAGTCAGCTGATCATCAAGGAAATCGGTAAAGTTTTTGGAATTGCTTCTATTTCGCCGGCTGTAGAGTGTGAGTCTAATTTAGAATCCATCGGCCAGGCGGCAGTGGAATTTATGAACCGGATGATTGAAGAAAAGGGAATCAAAACCTTTAAAGTGGAAGCCAAGCGTGCTGACAAGACCTTTCCGGTAAAGTCGCCTGAAATTGCGCGAAAGGTCGGTGCCAGCATCTTAAAAGGATGCAAAGTCTTAAAGGTAGATGTTCACGACCCGGATATGCATCTTTTTGTAGATTTGCGTCACGATGTAACGTATCTATACCAACAAAAAATTAAAGGTTTTGGAGGGCTCCCGCTGGGAAGCAATGGAAAAGGGCTGGTGCTTCTTTCAGGAGGCATCGATTCTCCAGTGGCTGCCTGGATGATGGCACGAAGAGGCATGGAAATTGAAGCCATTCATTACCATTCCTATCCATATACATCAGAGAGAGCACAGGCCAAGGTAGAAGAACTGGCGGGAATTCTGGCGGTGTATTGCAGCCGCTTCAAGATGCACGTGGTAAACATGCTGCCGATTCAGGAACAAATTGCCATGAATTGTCCCGAAGAGGAGATGACCATTCAATTGCGGCGCTTTATGATGCGAGTAGGTGAAAAGATTGCCAATAAATATGATTGTTCTATGTTGATTACAGGAGAGAGCCTAGGGCAAGTTGCAAGTCAGACTGCGGAAGCTTTGTATGTTACAGATTCTTCTGTACAGATTCCTGTAATGAGGCCGCTAATTGCCATGGACAAGACTGAAATTATGGATGTGGCAAAACATATTGGAACGTATGAGAAATCCATTGAGCCGTATGAAGACTGCTGTACTGTATTTTTGCCAAAGCATCCTCTGACGAAGCCAAAGCTGAATCGAATCGAAGAATCCGAGGCAAAATTAGATGTGGAAAAGCTTATTGAAGAAGCGGTAGAATCGGAGGAAATTATCGAAATTTTTCCCAAAATGGATTAAAATAAATAGGCTTTTCTTGCAATATATCCTTGTGGTATAGTAGGGTATATGAATGAAGAAATGAACTGATGAAATCCCCAACGAAGTGGAGAATTTCAATCAGAAAGGAGTAGTATGACAATGCATATCGTAGTCTGCGCCAAGCAGGTGCCGGATACTGGCAGAGTGGAAATCAACGAAGAAACAGGATCGCTGATTCGTGATGATGTTCGCGGTGTAATGAATCCTGATGATGCCCATGCTGTAGAAATGGCACTGTCTATAAAAGACGCACAACCCGATGCTCATGTTACTATTGTAACTATGGGATCGGAAAAGGCATATGATTTATTATTTGAGGGAATTGCTATGGGCGCCGATGACGGCATCCTGTTACAGGATGAAAGATTGGCCGGATCAGATACATGGGGAACCGCCTATGCTCTTTCCTGTATTATCAAGAAAATCGGAGACGTAGACTTGGTACTCACCGGACGGGAAACCGCTGATGGCGTAACCGCTCAGGTTGGACCTGAAATGGCAGAGCATTTAGGCTTGCCTCAGGCGACTTGTGTAGACCAGTTTAAATCTTTAGAAGACGGCAAAGTGTTGCAGGTATATCACAAAACCAATATCGGTCATGATTTAATGGAAATTTCCATGCCTTGCCTGCTGACAGTGACAGCCGAAATGAACAAGCCAAGATACATGTCAATGGCAGGTATTTTCAGCAAGAAAAAAGACGTTACTATTTGGACAGCCGAGGATGCAGGTATTGACCTTTCAAAAGTCGGCCACGAAGGCGCCATGATTAAGGTTATTGAAACCTTCGTTCCAAAGAGAGAACGTCACGGAGAAGAAATTACCGCCAGGGATAAGGATGGCGCAGTATCGTATTTGCTCACTGAGTTAAAAAGGCTGCGTGCTATCTAAAGGAGTGTATCATGACAGAGTACAAAAATATTTGGGTATTTGCGGAGACAGAAGACGGACAGTTGTCTCGCATCAGCCTGGAGTTATTGGGAGCAGCCAGACAGCTGGCCAATGAAAGTGATAAAGACAGCAAAGTCGCTGCCGTAATCTTAGGTGAAGATTGCCAGGCTGTTGCCAAAGAGAGCTTTTGCTACGGTGCGGATATTGCCTACATTGCCGAAAGCCCGTTGTTGAAAAACTATTCTACCGACGGGTATGCCAAGGTGGTTAGCCAGGCAGTAGCCCAGCACCACCCGGAAATCTTCCTTTTGGGAGGAACGCTTCTTGGGAGGGATTTGGCTCCTAGAGTGGCGGCAAAGGTGCATACGGGACTGACAGCCGACGTTACGGAAATGGCTATGGATAATGGCTTGCTGGTAATGACAAAGCCGGCCTATGGTGAGGACATGATGTCCCGGACCATCTGTGAAAATGCAAGACCACAAATGCTGACGGTTCGTTCCGGCGTTGTCAACAGAAACGAGTATAAGGCGGATGCAACCGGGAAGATTATCCAGCTTGTGGCAGACCTTACAGAGACAGATATCCGAACAAAGATTTTGGAAACCGTTGACGAGAGAGACAACGGTATTCCACTGACAGAGGCAGAAATTATTATCTGTGGTGGTCGTGGTGCCGGCGGCAAAAAAGGTTTTAAGATGTTGCAGGAACTGGCAGACGTTGCCGGTGGTGCAGTAGGTGCCAGCCGAATTCCGGTTAATGCCGGATGGGTAGGTCAATCCATGCAGATTGGACAGACCGGTCACAACGTAGCACCAAAACTGTTTATTGCCTGCGGTGTATCGGGAACAACACAGTTTGATGTGGGAATGTACAAATCAAGCGTCATTGTTGCCATTAATAAGGATCCCTTGGCACCGATTTTCAACCTGGCAGATTACTATATTGTCGGGGATATGTTCCAAATCGTACCGGAACTGATCAAACAGTGGGATAAGGCAGAGGAACTGTTCTTTGCCAGCAAAAAATAATTTAAGTCAGTAAGACAACAAGCTGGAAGACGGCATTCCCTCTAGAGGGAATGCCGTTGTGTCAATACAAGGAGGAGTCATGGATTTTCAGCACACCAAAGAGCACCTGTTTGTACAAAAAATGGCAAAATCTTTTGCAGATAAATACCTTCGACCTATTGCTGCCCAAATTGATGAAGAACATCGTTTTCCGTCAGAAAACGTAGAAAAGATGGCAGAGTACGGGCTCATGAGTATCCCTTTTCCAAAGGAATACGGTGGTGCCGGTGGCGATTACACAACGTATGCAATCGTTATTGAAGAATTGGCTAGAGCCTGTGCCACAACAGCCGTTGTTTGTGCTGCACACACACTGGCGACGTGGCCCATCTACCATTTTGGAAATGAAGGGCAGCGGCAAAAATATTTACCGGATCTGCTGTCCGGCCGCCAGTTGGCTGCCTTTGCTTTGACAGAACCCAATGCCGGAACCGATGCTGCCCGGCAGCAAACCCAGGCGGTAGAAGACGGAGATTACTGGGTTCTAAACGGAACAAAGACGTTTATTACCAATGGAGGATATGCTGATGTGTTTCTTTTAATGGCCATGACGGACAAATCCAAAGGAAATCATGGGATTACAGCCTTTATTGTCAAGAAAGATGATCCCGGGTTTAGCGTTGGAAAGACAGACATCAAAATGGGAGTGTGTGGGTCTTCGATGACGGATTTAACCTTGCACAATTGTCGCATTCCAAAGGACAGAGTATTGGGGCAGCTGGGACAGGGATTTAAGATTGCCATGGCCGCTTTGGATGGTGGACGTATCGGTATTGCCGCACAAGCCATTGGTCTTGCCCAAGAAGCCTTTGATGATACGGTGAACTTTTTAAATGCCAGAAAGCAATTCGGAAAACCACTTTCTAAGATGCAGGCCTTGCAGTTTGAAATGGCCAATATGGCGACCCAAATCGAAGCGGCAAGGCTTTTGATGTACAAAGCGGCAGATATGAAAAATCGAGGAGAAAACTTCACGAAAAATGCTTCTATGGCAAAGCTTTTTGCGTCAGAAACCGCCATGTATGTTACCACTAAATGCGTTCAGTTCCATGGAGGCTACGGATACACAAAAGAATTTCCTATAGAACGGATGATGCGGGATGCCAAAGTCACAGAAATCTATGAAGGAACTTCAGAAGTACAAAAGATGGTTATTGCGGCACATGTACTGTAAAAGGAGAAAGAAAAGCATGGCGTTTCATATTATTGTGTGTGTAAAACAAGTACCTGACGGAACGAAAGTAAAGATTGATAAAAAGACAGGATCCTTGCTGCGAGAGGGCGTTCCCGGTATTTTAAATCCTTGCGATGCTCATGGATTGGAGGCGGCTCTTACCATCAAAGATAAGCTGAAAGATGTAGAGGTAACGGCTCTAACTATGGGGCCCGGTCAGGCAGTGAATATGCTGTGGGAATGTCTTTTCATGGGAGCCGATAAGGCGGTATTGCTTTCTGACAAAGCCTTGGCAGAATCTGATACGGCGGCAACGGCTTATGCGTTGTCTTGCGCTGTGAAAAAATTAGGTGGAGCAGATCTGGTTATTGCAGGACGAGAAGCCATTGACGGGGAAACTGCCCAGGTGGGGTCGGAATTGGCAGAGCTGTTGCAGGTAGATCAGGTGACAGCCGTAACGGCTATGGAACTTGCCCAAGATAAAAAGTCTATTGTATGCGACAAGCAGATGGATGGTATGATAGAGACGGTGGAAGTAAAGCTCCCGTGTGTATTGACGGTGACGGAAGAATTAAATGATCCACGTCTCATGTATCTGCCTCGTATTTTAGATGAGGAAAAGAATGTTTTGCAGTGGGATTGCAAAGATGCCGGAGTCGATACGGGAGAAGTTGGTTTTGAGGCATCTTCTACCCACGTCGTGGACTCCTTTGTGCCGGAATCTTCCAGACAGGGAATGGTCATTGAAAGCGATGATGCAGAAGAGATGGCCGGTCGCTTGTTGGCAGAGTTAAAGCAGATTCACGCCATTTAAAGAAAAGAGAGGAACCACCAAAATGACAGCGAAAAAGAATGTAAATAGAGAAATTTGGGTATTCTGTCAATATGATAAAGACGGGCTTCTCTCTGTTACCCTGGAACTGTTAGGCGAAGCAAAGCGGCTGGCAGAAACAATGGCACCTTGCGGTAAGGTGGCGGCGGTAATCTTGGGCAGCCGGACAGACTCCGTAAAAGAGGAGTGCAGGCATTATGACGTAGATAAAATCTATGCTGCAGAAAGTCCTTTTTTGGAAAAGTATGCGACGGATAGTTACGCCAAGGTAATTGCCAAGACCATTTCTTGTTACCAGCCGGAAATCTTCCTTTTTGGAGCAACTTTCCTGGGAAGAGATTTGGCACCTCGGGTGGCAGCTATGGTAGATACCGGTTTGACAGCAGACGGCATTTCCATGGAAATGAAGGAAGATGTGCTGTACATTACTAAACCGGCCTTTGGAGAGCGCCTGCTGGCAACGATTGTTTGTAAAGAAATGCGGCCACAAATGGCGACAGTGCGGCCGGGAATTATGAAAAAGGCATTGCGTGCAAAAGAGGCGAAAACTCCGGCACAGATACAGACCATTGATTTGACCCAGATTGTAGATATCCCCAAAAGCAATATTCGCCATATCCAATATAAACAAATGCCGGATGTTCATAAGAAGTTGGCGGCGGCAGATTGTGTCGTTTGCGGAGGACTGGGTCTTGGAAATAAAGAAGGATTGTCTTTGGTGCAGCAGCTGGCTGACAAAATCGGTGGAGCTGTTGGTGTTACAAGGCAGCTGGTGGATGCCGGATGGGCCGGCAAAGAAATGCAGGTGGGACAAACAGGCACCACCATTGCTCCCAAACTGCTGATTACCTGTGGTGTATCCGGAGCCTTACAATTTACTGCCGGAGTGGAACAATCCCAAGTGATTGTGGCCATTAATACCGATCCTCATGCACCCATATTTGACATCGCCCATTACTGTATTGTAGGGGATGTATATCAAATCATTCCACAACTGATTGTCCAGTGGGATCGAGCCGATGCACTGGTGGAAAAATATAAGAAGCACGAAGCATAAAGAAGATTTTTAAAGACAGAAGAAAGAGAAAGACAAAAGGATTAACGTATGAAAAAGGAAACAATTAGTACCATGCCGGGTCTTGAAGGAAACCAAACAATAAAAAAGGCCATTGAGGAATTTTCAAAAAACGAAAACGATTTCACCTTTGAAGGTGCTATAACCGCCATTATGGACAGAGCTCTGGAAATGGGGCATTTTATCATTCCGGTAGAGCAGGAAGATGATGTAAAGAAGAAGCTTGACGGTGTCAGCTATGGAGATGATGTATCCTTTCAGATGAATATGCTGGAAGATAAAGAAGGAAAATATTGGATGACAGTATTTACAGACCAAGAAGAGGTGGAACAGGATGACGAAAATCTGGATACAGGCTGGATTTCAGATACCATTGATTCTATTTTTGGTTATGTTTGTGATATGGAAGAAATTGCCGGCATCATTGTGAATCCCTGGTCGGACAGTGGCTTTGTGCTGGAAAGAGAATTGGTTATGATGTTAAATGAACAGCTGGATTTTGTGGCACAGGAAAGCAAAATCCTGTTACTGGAAGGCGACATTACGCAACTGGATGTGGATGCCATCGTGAACGCGGCCAACAATACGCTCCTTGGGGGAAGTGGCGTTGACGGTGCCATTCATCGGGCGGCGGGTCCGGAATTGTTGGAGGAATGCCGCAGCTTACACGGTTGTAAGACCGGAAATGCCAAGATGACCTGGGGGTATAATTTACCGGCGGAATACGTCATTCACACCGTAGGTCCGATTTACTCCGGCACAGAAGCCGATGCAGAACTGTTGGAAAGCTGCTACTGGAACTCTCTGGAGTTGGCGGCAGAAGCAGAAATGCTCAGCATAGCTTTTCCTTGTATTTCCACAGGTGTTTTCGGGTATCCGAAAAAGGAAGCGGCAGCCATTGCCGTTAGAACAGTGGATCGTTGGCTAAAAGAAAACTCTGAAAGTGGAATGACTGTTATTTTCTGCATCTATAACGATGAGGAAATGGCAAGTATATACGATTCATTGTTACAAAACTTGGAGGAAGAGTAGGGCCGCAGGATGAAATACACAGAACTGCGAATACAAGTAGAACATGGGGATATCGAAACCGTTACCTATCAATTGGCAGAGATGGGCATTACATCCACTGAAATTATCGATGATGCCATTATAGATGAAATCATGGATAAAAAAGAATCTTACGAATGGGACTATATCGAACCTGCTGTTGCGGAAAAAAAGCAAAATGGAAAGCCACAGGTTTGTGTATTTTTTGAGGATACAAAGGACGGCATTCGGCAAATGGAAGAACTCCGTAAGATGTATGGGAGATATGAGATAACGGAGCATCGTGTAGATGAAGAAGACTGGGTCAACGCCTATAAAGAAAAATTCCAAACTATGGAGCTTACGGACTCTTTGGTGGTACGTCCCAGCTGGGAGGAAGAAGCAGCCGTAGCGGCTCTCTATGGACCGGAGAAAAAGCAAATTATATTGGATCCCGGTATGGCCTTTGGAACCGGTTCCCACGAAACCACATCCCTTTGCGCTTTGTTTTTGGAAGAAATAGGCTGTTTTGAAAAATCCGTGCTGGATCTTGGAACCGGCAGTGGGATTTTGGCTATTGCAGCGGCAAGGCTGGGCGCCCCAAAAGTGCTGGGTATTGATATTGATCCGGTGGCTGTGGAAGTAGCCCGGGAAAATATGTGCATCAATCAATGCGATGATGTGGTTACGATTTTGGAAGGCGATTTGGTGAAAGGCGTTGACTTTAAAGCCGATATTATCGTTGCCAATTTAATGGCAGAGCTGCTGTGTTTGCTGGCTCCCAGCATTCCAAAACATTTGGAAAAAGACGGGTGCTGTATTTGTTCCGGTATTTTAGCAGAAAAAAAAGATATGGTAGCTGCAGCCTTTGAAGAGTCCGGTATGGCTGTGGTAGATGCAAAGGAAAAGGGCGAGTGGGTGGCCTTAAAGGTGTGTTATGCATAGGTTTTTTGTAGATGCTTCTCAGGTGCTGGAAAAAGTCATTTTGATAGAAGGCGATGATGTAAAACATATTCGAAAAGTATTGCGGCTGCGAATCGGTGATGAAATAGAAGTATCGGATTCTACCGCCTGGGAGTATCGCTGCCGTATTCTGTCTATGGATGAGCATCTGGTAGAAGCAACCATTATTGATAAACAGCGGTTTGCCAGAGAACCTCAACTGGAAATCACCCTGTACCAAGGAGTTGCCAAAGGCGACCGAATGGATCAGGTCATTCAAAAGTGTACCGAGCTGGGGGTACATCGGATAGTACCGGTGTTTATGATGCGCAGTGTGGTAGTGGATAACGGCAAGTACAACCGGAAAATTATTCGCTACAATGCCATTGCAAGGGAAGCGGCAAAACAATGCAGGCGCGGTGTTATACCGGAAGTAACCGAAGCCATTCATTCCGATGATATTCCGGCATTGGCCGGTGAATTTGATTTGATGCTGTTTCCCTATGAAAATGAAGAAGAGGTAACCATCAAACAATGTCTGCAGAATTTGCCGGAAAAGCCGAAAAAAATTGCCATTGTCATTGGTCCGGAAGGTGGTTTTTCAAAGGAAGAAGCCAGCCATATTGTCTTTGCAGGTGGTGTCAGTGTGTCTCTTGGAAAAACCATTTTGCGAACAGAAACTGCCGGTCCCACTGCAGCGGCCATGTGTATGTATCAGCTGGAAATGGAGTAAAAACGATAAAGGAGAATGCCAATGGGAAAGACGCTATATTTAGAGTGTAATGCCGGCATCAGCGGCGATATGACGGTGGCGGCATTGCTGGATTTGGGAGCCGATAAAGAAAAGCTGGAAAAAGCTCTTGCCAGTTTGCCATTAGAAGGATACAAAGTTCATATTAGTCGTGTTACAAAAGCAGGTCTTGACGCCTGTGACTTTGCCGTGGAGCTGGCGGAAGAAAACTTTGACCATGATATGGAATACCTCCATGGCCATGACTCTTTCCGTGGACACAATCATAATCACCAACATGACCACGACCATGAAGGTGGACATAGTCATCATGAAGATGAGCATGGACATCCCCATGAACATCAACACGGCCATCATAACCATAAACATAACCATTATCATCACGGCAATCATGATGACCAAAATCATGGTCATCATGTGCATCGCGGTCTGGAAGATATCAAAAAATCATTGGAGCCGGACAGCTAACCGATGGTGCCAAAGCCCTGGCAGTACGCATCTTTGAGATTCTAGCCCAAGGGGAGTCAAAAGCTCACGGATTGCCGATGGATCAGGTGCATTTTCACGAAGTAGGCGCCGTGGATTCTATTGTGGATATTGTTGCAGCGGCTGTTTGCTTTAATGATTTACAGATTGAAGAGGTGATTATTCCGAAATTGTGCGAGGGGCAGGGAACTGTTCGGGCGCAGCATGGGATTTTGCCCATCCCGGTGCCGGCAACTGCCAACATTGCCGCCGTCCACCATCTGCCATTGGAAATAGTGGCGGTAAAGGGGGAGCTGGTGACACCGACGGGAGCGGCTATCGCGGCGGCGGTATCAACGGGAGGGCAGTTGCCTTCTGCTTTTACCATTGAAAAGATAGGCATTGGTGCCGGCAAGAGGCAATACAAAAGGCCTAGTTTGCTGCGGGCGATGGTCATTGAAGAAACCCCGCAAAATGCTTCTAAAACGCAGGAAGACTGCGCAGAAAATGTAGATGATGAAAATGCCAAAGATGGCATTATTCGCATTGAGACCAATATCGATGATGCTTCCGGAGAAATACTGGGGCATGTAATGGATCAGTTGTTTAAAGCCGGTGCAAATGACGTTCATTTTGTTCCGGTTTTTATGAAAAAGAATCGGCCGGCAACGGAAATCGTCGTTCTTTGCGATGAAGAATTACTGCCTAAGATGGGTGAAATCCTATTGACGGAAACATCGACAATTGGTATTCGGTGGCAAAAAATGAAACGATGGATGCTTCCTCGGAAAATAGAAACAGAAGAAACCTCGCTGGGCATGGTACAAGTAAAAGTGGTGCAACTCCCAGGTGGCAACTGTCGAAAATATCCGGAATACGAAAGCGTCAATCGCCTTGCCAAAAGCAACAAAAAAAGCTATTACGAAACGTATATGCAGATTCTAAAGGAAGTATAGGAAAGTATAGAAAATATAGATTTTTTGAGATATTTGAGATAGCTGTGTAGTTGCTTATTGGATTTACTGAATCTCGTTTAACTACTAAAAAATGGAGTATTAAATATCCGCAAGCGCCCTTGCCAGCCAAAGGAGCTTTTGCTACAAGAGCACCTGCAGATACAAAACCGGCAACGGAAGCTGTGCCCTTTACCTTCCGGATTGTCGGTTTTAAACTAGTGAATATGTAGTTTTATCTAGCTTTATCCTTGGAATTTTCTGATGACTTGTGATATATTCACCATATCACAAACAAAAAATATTACTAGATAAAAAGCGTAGAACGCACATAAATGAGCGTAGAATGTATGGAGTGGTGTATTGAAAGCTGAATTAGCTAATATATGCAGGGGGTTCTTTTAATTCTCCCCATACGGTGGACAATCCGTGCTGGGATTTTAGCTTAAAGAAGATGTACTCGACTGCATGGGCTTTGGGGACCAAATATATAGCTCTTTTGCAGCGATCTAGCACCCATTTGTTACGAGAATTTCGCATTTCTTTAGTGACATTAGCTAGACCTGAACCGTTTTGAACGTTTTCCATTCCTCTCCAAGCATGTCTTTCTAGAAATCCTTTTTCCAATAAATATTGATATACATCATCTCGAAAGGCAATCATATTGGATAAATTATAATCAAGGAAAGAAATCATGGAATAAGCTCCTTTGTCCCATGTCCCTGTAGAGTGGAAAATTCCATAAAACGAAACAATGTCAGCAAAAGACTCTGGCGGCGGTATCGCCTCGTGGCTATATTCATGATATCTTATGGGGTAATTCACAAGTGTTGGCCATGTGTTCAGTGCTTTTTGAACACAGGATGCATTCACAACTTCAGTATGGAAGGAGTTACTATTTGCTATATCATCATCCAAATCAAAGGCAAAGCAAAGATTGAAAAAATAAAGGGCGCTTTTACTGATATCATTGTGAAAGTCAAGATTAGAAACAGAACGACATTCTTTCAGCCAGTGTGTTTCCAGTGCCCTTGAAAAGTCCTCATATAGACATGTAGGTAAATCAAGGGTAAATGTGGGAGCGTGTTTATCGTATCCCCACAGTGTTTGCCATGGAATATTATGTCCATCGGAAATGAGAGACGTCCTGTCTTGTTCACATATCAGGTCTTGCGGCAAATCAAATCCATCTAAATATTCTGTATTCCAGTGTACCTGATGGCATGTAGGACAATGATAATGGGGTGGCAATGGATTTCCACAAGTAATACCTAAAAGATAGAAAATGAAACTGGAACCAGAACTGCCACGTAACCAATAAGGAATATTGTTTTTTTTCAACCAGAGTGTTATTTCATAAAGAGCAGCTACATCAAGAATGGTATCGCTTTGTTCCATGGCAAACCATTCTGTATCCACTCTTTTTGAGATAAAGTAGTCCGGTTTTTCCCCGTATTGCGCATGCAATATGGATTGAATATCCTTCCACAATAAAGCGGATATTCCCTCGGCGTATTTTTCTTTGTAAATAGTATTAAAATCTATTTGCATTTAATCCCTCTCTATTTTAGTTTCTTAAGCATTTCCTCTATGGCAGCAATGCTGTCTTTAACAAAGTTTTTGCGATTTTTTTCGTTTACAAGAGCAGCTGCTTCCGGATTCATTGGTTTAAAATTGGGAACACCGTCACCGGTTTTTCTTGTGCTTAAGTTAGTTGGTAAATACCTCCAATAAACCCACCAACTGTTCTTCTTAAAAGATGGACTAACGATGAGTTCGTTGACCGCTGCCTTTAAATCTTCTGTATATAAGACTGAACTATAGGTTTTATTTGCTATTTTCTCCGGGTTCTTTTCAAGCAGACAAAACCCGGCAAAGAGTGCATTTTCGATTTCTATTCGGAACAGAAGTTGAAAATTTTTGCCTTGAGATTTGAAGGTTTTGACTACATAACTTATACCGGGATAGGTACTGTATTTATCGTAGAATTCTTCTGTTGCCTGTTCCTTGTAATCGTTCCAAGGAAGTTTGTAGGTTGCCTTTCGCTTCAAATTAAAATCATCTTTCCGTGACGCCAATGACTCCATTTCTCTTTCGAATTCTTCAAATAGCTCTTTCATAACATGTGCTTTTGCTGTATTGATGGATTTCTCAATTTGTAGGGCGGTTTTAAAAGAATCTTCTATTTCCATTATAATTTTTGCAGTTTCCATCTGTACTTTGCTCCTTATTTTACCTGTAAACTCAACGATTGCTTCCATATACTGTGAGATTGCCTGCTTTACTGATTCGTTATCCTGCTTTAGCGATTCAACAGATTCTTGTGAATCTGTGTTTAATCGCGTTAATATATCATTTAGCCAATTAAATATATCATCTTCAAAGGAGACCTGGATAATATTATCGATGTTTAATTTCTCGGCAGTCGAACTGGAAGAAGTTATGCTATAGTCCGATGGTGGTGTACCATAGGGAGTTATATAGATTACCTTTAGGATCTCCTAGCCAAAAGATTGTTCTATCTACATTTTCGATTACCTCCGTATAAAACTCAAAGACCATTTCTAGTTCAGCATTGTCCAATGCGGCTGCTTTGATGATTTGAACAGTTGCATATATAGCGATTAAATCCGTCGGCTCATCGGTATCCAGTAGCAGGTAGTCAGGTGTTGGAAATGCGTTTTTTACTACTGTATTTTGTTTGGCGTTTAATCCGATGGTTGTTATTCTACCTTCCGGGATAGGAATGTATTCACCATTGGGAGCAAGAAATTTTTTCATATATGTATCTCCTGTAAGTTTTCTCTTTCAAGTATAGTATATATCAAAGCACTATAGTGAATTGCTGTAAAATAACTATATAGTATGACAGGTGACAATTTTGGTACATCACTTTTGGATTTTTCTTTTGCTGTATGGTATACTAAATAAAGTGGAATTTTGAAAGCAAAAAAGATGATTGAACCGGCGAAAAAATCCTGAAAACCCTTGCATTTGTAGGCTTTCCATAGTATTATATTATGGTGCTTTAATGAGCATCACATTTTATTTTTCACATCTTACGGACTGCGTTCGGTGCCGGAACAGAGAAACGCCATTCTGACCGGTTTCACGCAAGATTTTCCGGAGATGGAAGTTCAAAACCAGGAGGAACAAAAAATGGCAGTAGCATCAATGAAACAGTTACTCGAAGCCGGTGTTCACTTTGGACACCAAACAAGAAGATGGAACCCTAAAATGGCTCCATATATTTTCACAGAAAGAAATGGTATCTACATCATCGACCTGCAGAAAACAGTTCACTTGATTGATGACGCTTACAATTTCTTGAGACGCGTTTCTGAAAGCGGCAGACCGGTTCTGTTCGTTGGAACTAAAAAGCAGGCACAGAATGCGATTCACGACGAAGCAGAAAGATGTGGACAGTACTACGTTAACCAGAGATGGTTGGGCGGAATGCTGACAAACTACAAGACCATTTCCAAGAGAATCAAGAGACTCAACGACATTGAAACAATGGAAGAAGACGGCACCTTTGAAAAGCTGTCCAAGAAGGAAGTACAGAACCTGCGTCATGAACATGACAAGCTGGAAAAATTCCTGGGTGGTATCAGAGATATGAGGGGCATGCCGGGAGCTATATTCATCGTTGATCCTAAGAAAGAAAGAATCGCTATCAAGGAAGCTAAAATCCTTGGCATCCCAGTTGTTGGTATTGTAGATACAAACTGCGATCCTGATGATGTGGATTACATTATTCCAGCTAACGATGACGCTATTCGTGCTGTAAAACTCATCGCAGCAACAATGGCAGACGCTGTTCTGGAAGGTAAGCAGGGCGAAAGCATGGCAGAAGCTCCGGAAGCAACTGAAGAAGCAGAAGTAGAGACTGTCGAAGAAGCAGAAGCTGAAAAAACTGAGGAGGTAACCGAATAATGGCAATTAAAGCATCCCAAGTAAAAGAATTACGTGAAATGACCGGCGCCGGCATGATGGATTGCAAGAAAGCGTTGGTTGAGACCGATGGAGATATTGATAAAGCTGTTGACTACCTGAGAGAAAACGGAATCATGAAAGCGCAGAAAAAGTCCGGCAGAATTGCTGCAATGGGACTGGTTAGAACTGCTTTTGCAGCAGACGGCAAAGCAGCTGCTATCGTTGAAGTAAACTCTGAAACAGACTTCGTGGCAAAGAACCAGGAATTCATCGACTTTGTACAGGCTATGGCAGACTTGGTGCTGACAACAGAAGCTGCTTCCATGGAAGAGTTCATGGCACAGCCTTTTGAAGGCGGCACTGTACAGGATACTCTTACTAGCAAAATTGCAACAATCGGCGAAAACATGAACATTCGTCGTTTTGAAAAGAAGGCTGAAGAAGGCGTTGTTTACACCGGATACATTCACGGTGGCGGCAACATCGGCGTTCTGGTTGGTCTGAAGACTGATGCAGCTTTGGCTGATGTAGAAGCTTGTGGAAAAGACGTTGCTATGCAGGTTGCTTCCATGAATCCTAAGTTCCTCAACGAAAACGAAGTTGATCAGGAATACCTGGCTCACGAAAGAGAAGTTCTGAGAGCAGAAGTTCTTAACGAAGGAAAGCCTGAAAAGATTGTTGACAAAATCGTAGAAGGAAAAATCAAGAAAGAACTGAAAGAAGTTTGCTTGGTTGACCAGAAATTCGTAAAAGACGGCGATATGTCCGTTGAAGAATACGTTGCAGGCGTTGCCAAAGAAGTTGGCAAAGACATTGCAATCGCCAGCATGGTACGCTTCGAAGTAGGCGAAGGCCTGGAAAAGAAAGAAGAAGACTTTGCCGCAGAAGTAGCAGCACAGATGAACAAATAGCACAGCGATTGGCAAGCCGAAGGCGCAGGCAGAGCCGATGCAATTGTGACACTAAGGAGACCCGCGATTGGTAAGCTGAAGCGATAGAGACAGAGAAATCGCAAAGTGGAGCGAAAGCGAACCCAGAGCGGTGCAGTTCCGACAGTGTGAACAAATAGCACGGCGATTGACAAGCCGAAGGCGCCGACAGAGGAGAATTCGTTCACAGTTTGCGGTGATATGATTATCGGGAGGAAGCACGAAAGTGCTTCCTCATTTTGTAATTGCAACAGTCAATATGTATTGCAAATGCAGGTGGCACAGTTATCCGGAGTTGCCTATGTTCAAGATGCTGGGATGACGAGCGCCTTTTCCTTAGGCTTAATGCTATCTGATGGGATGGTTGGTGTCGCTTCCTCAGATTTTTTTCTTTAAAAAACAGTGCGGAAAATAAAGCCATGGTATGAAGTGGATCCGCATTTTTTAAAAATTAAGGAAAAGTGCGGAATCATTCCGTACTTTTGTGGAAAATGATTTTAGTGCGGAACAAATCCGCATTTTTTATTTATTCTATATTTGTGTGGAATAATATTCTGACGCTTTGCACGAAAAAAAGCTTATTGGAGACAAAATGTGTTGAGCGTATGCTGCTAAAGCATGAAATGGGTAATAATTTACACTTATTATCACGTTAGTCATAACGGAGATTCCGCACTATTTTCTGTTTTATTGAAAGTGCGGAAACTTTCCGCACAATTTTTAAAACGGTATAAATTACGGAAATTTTCCGTGATTTAAATAATTAATTAAACAGTGCGGAAAAGGCAAAGATAAGCAAAGGCATTGTACTGAATAGCCTTCTAATAAATAACTATACGATAATACATTACAAAGGCAACTAAAAAAACAAAGATTATCAAACGCAGAGACCAGTTGTAGTGGTATATCTATTCTTTTAGTATCCAATAATTTCTTGATGGAAAATATTATTTGTTTTTTATTCCAGCAAATAGTGTTATGTGAAAAGTCCATTGCTCCTGAAGGCAAGGCAATATGCCTTCAAATTTTTTTATTTTCCGTTTATACTTAAGAATGCAAGTGTGTAATGGAATTATTAATCTAGAACTACCTTTGATAAAGTTTTAGGAAACTATGTTAGAACTAGAAATTGATAATCAGAAAAAGGGAAAATAAAAGACATAGATATGAAGTTATATAGGAGCTCGGAGAAATGTTAATATGTGTTGCTTGCGGCAACGGCCTATTTTGATTTTTGATAGAGATATCAAAAATCAAAGGAGGCATATGTTATGTTAAATGAAAATATTAGACAAGCCAGAAAAGCAAAGGGAATTTCACAAGAAGAACTGGCCATCAAGCTAAATGTAGTAAGGCAGACTGTATCAAAATGGGAGAACGGATTATCAGTGCCTGATTCAAGTATGTTAATTACATTGGCAGAAGAACTTGGTACTTCAGTAAGCATATTGCTTGGCGAAGCCATAAGTGAAGCGGATACAGATGATGTAAAGGCTATTTCACAGAAGCTAGAAGTAATAAATTTGCAGCTTGCAAAGAACGGTGAAAGAAGAATAAAAATCATACGATGGATGCTTATAGTTACATGTTTAGTTATCGTGACGGTATTTATTGCTCTTGTTGCTATGCAAAGCTCCTATTTGAACTGGAATTATAGTAATCCGGAATTGGCAACTACAGGCACAATTCTCCATGGATTTGAGTTTGTCTTTATGAGACTTGCCCCTATCGTTCTTCTTGCGGCAATAGTTGGAATAGGATTTACATATAGGAGATAATTATTGGACGGAAAGTTTTGGTTTACGCAGTGTTTGGCGCTTATTGGAGCGTTGTTATATTTTCTATCATATCAGTGTAGAGATAATAGAAAGCTATATTTAGTGCAGTTTTTTTCATATGTTGCTTATACTGCCCATTTTATCATTTTGGGAGCAATGACTGGCGGGCTTAGTTATATCTTGAATTTGGCAAGGTCTCTTTTCTTGGCTAGCAAGTGGGAATTTGCCAGAAGCAAGAAAATGTGTTTGCTTTTGTGCATGATGCAAATAGTTGTATTAGCGACAACGTGGGTTGGATGGATTTCACTATTGCCGGTATGCGCCAATATTGCTTCAACAATTGGTGGGTACACTCATAATGCTACAAAAATCAGAATTGCGAGCATATGCTTTAATTCTCCACTTTGGATTGTGTATGATTTTATTGTCGGTTCATGGGCAGGTATGGTAGATGAAGCTGTCAGCATAGCATCGGGGTTGATTTCTATTAAAAGGTATGGTTGGGATAATTTGAAGATGGACAAATGAACTCATATATGTCCTACATTAGGGACATCATTTCTGCTATTATAAAAATAAAAACGATTCCTATGAAACACATCATGCAGGAACCAGAGCTGTGCAGGGAGATCAATTATGCAGGCTCCTGTATCGTGTAGAGATATCCGTCATGCAGAAACTTGCATTGTGTAGAAATATCTGTCATGCAGGAATTTGTGTTCTGCAGAAATATACAAAATCTATGAATGATAGAACAGGCAAAGAGGAAAGGACCGGAAAGATGGCTAAGGAACCTAAGAAATTAGCGCTGTTGCGGATATGGCAAATACTTCAGCAGTATAGCGATGAAAAACATTTGCTTACCCAGGATGATATTATCAAATATTTGGATAAAGATTATGGCATCGTTTTGGAGCGAAAATCCGTTGGTCGTAATTTGTCTTTGCTGCGGGAGGCAGATATAGAGATACGAACAGAGCGAGGAGGAAGTTATCTGGTTAGCAGAGACTTTGAAGATTCAGAGCTTCGCTTGCTGATTGATGGTGTAGTTTGCAGCCGGCACATTGAAGCCGGCCAGTCTAAAGATTTGATTGAACGCCTTTGCCGGCAATCCAATCAGTATTTTAAATCCCATGTAAAAAACATTTACTCCGTCAATGACTGGAGTAAAACAGATAACCAAGCACTTTTTTATAACATTGAGATTATTGATAATGCTATAGAAGAAGGAAAACGTGTGCAGTATCATTACAATAAATATGGAACTGATAAGGAGCTTCATGTAACATCACGTCAAATCGTTTCTCCGTACCGATTGATTCTTCATAACCAGCGATACTATCTAATGGCTTACAGTGAATACTAGGAGAATATGGTATATCACCGGTTAGACAAAATGACGGATATGGAAATGACGAATACAAAAGCGACATCTATAAAGAGTGTTCCGGGATTTGAAAACGGCATTGACTACAAAAAGATTTCATCCTCTATGCCGTATATGTTTAGCTCCAATCCTGTTACAGTGGATCTGATTGTGGATACGAATATCATTGATCAAGTCATAGATTGGTTTGGCAAAGACTTTAAAATGGCTGCTTGTAAAGAGGATGAAAGCAAAACCAAAGTGATTATCAAAGCCAGTCCTGATGCCATGAAATATTGGGCATTGCAGTATATAGACTTTGTAGAGGTGGTTAGTCCGGATTCTGTACGGGATGAAATTCGAAAAGCCATTGCCGCAGGAATGGAAAAGTACAAGTAGAATTGCTGCGAGAATGTCCCCAAAATCAGTGCACTTTAATTGTTATAGTTATTGTAACGGTAAGGTGCTTTTTTATTGCGGTGGTTTTACATAGTTAGATAGAGTCCCCTTTTTGGGACATTCCTTTTGCTACGATAATACTACAAAGAACAACCAAGGAAATCATAAGGAGGGTAGTTATGATGGTAAGAGGCTTTGATAGAGATTTTCCATTGTATAGCGCAGATCGAGAAGATGCATATGGAAATCTGGAATCGGAGGAGATGCTGAACCGCAGAATCAATGGAGAATTGGAAGCTTTGTGGCCGATGATACAGGTAAATTTGCGAGGGAAAGCGACAGAAGAATATCTTAAGGACATCCTATTTGGAAAGAATGGCAGTGCCAAGGAGAGAATCAGTCAAGGAATTTGAAGTAAGACGAGATGAAAGAAGCACGGAAGAGATAGATGCTACATGGCCTATTGTATGTGATTATATGCAAGGAGAGGCAACGGCTGATTTCATCCGAGGAATGTTTACAATGAGCTCTGGGACAGCCATTGAAAGAATTAATAGGGCATCCAGGGAATCTTTTGAAAAGAATTATCGCCTCAATGCATATCCTTGCTATGGTTCTGAGCAACTATTTACGGAGTTTGTGGCAAAGACCTTAACGGGAGTGACTATAGCGAGGGGGCTGGAAGCGGCAATTGACTGGGCCATTGTAGCAAGAAAAGCCTACCCGGATCAGACGCTGACGGCGACGATAATAGCCGATCGGTGGCATTCCAATGCCATGAGCGAACTGGAACGCACTTTCAAAGTAGCCTACAGCAATGGGAATTTTATTGTAAATGTTTTGTATTGCAATGAGTATGGATTGACCAATATCCTGTTTTATATGAACAGACCACTGTAGAAAACAATTGTTTACATTTTTTATTCTTGCCAAAACCCGGAAGATGGAGTCGTTTCACCTTCCGGGTTTTTCTGTACATAAAATTTTGCTAAGGATAAAGAATCCGGTAAAATAGGCTCTCTTAAGAAGCTCTATTTGGATTCCAGAAAGAGGTCGAAAACATGATAAATACGGTGAATAATTCCAGTCGTCCCACCATCATCAAAAGAGAGAGGAATATCTTTATGGGTGGCTGGAACATACCGTAATAGGCAGCTGGACCAACAGAACCGAAGGAACCACCTGTAGTGGACATCAAGCTGGCAGCAGAGGTAAGAGCCGTTTCTAGGTTACAGCCGGAAAGAGAGATTACCAGAGAAGCCAGTAAGAAGGTGACACCGTATAATATTACAAAAGAGGTGACGGCAGAAGCTAATCTGGAGGTAATGACTTCGCCGCCGATGCGAACAGCGCGTACTGAATGAGGATGCATCCGGCGATAGGCTCCCCGGCGTACTAATTTTCCCATTACAACTAGACGAAAAACTTTTAGACCACCGGAGGTGCTAGCGGCACAACCGCCTACCAATAGTAATGTAAATAGTAATACTTTTGTAACAGCCGGCCATGTCATATAGTTATCAATGCAAAAACCCGAGGTGGAGGCAAAGGCAGCCACCTGGAAGAACGCATGACGAACGGATTCCAAAAAGCTGGGATACACATGATGAATCCGCAACATAATGGCTATAAACAAAGTAGATCCGGCAAGAACAATTAAATAGCTGCGGGCTTCGATATTTCGGAAAGCCTTGGAAAAGTTGCGCTTTAAAAGGGAAATATACACAACGAAATTCAAACTGCTGGCAATGGTAAAGCAAGCCATAACCAGCTCGATGTAAAGGCTGTTGTATTCATTGACGCTTCCCTGGTGGTACAAAAGGCCGGCAGTGCTGATGCTGCCAAGGGTATTTACTAAGGCTTCAAAGGGCTTCATGGAGCTGCCAAAGGCCAGCATCAAAAACTCTGCAATGGTCAAAGTAGAATAGATTAAATAGAGCATCTTCGAGATATCTGTAATCCGCGGAGACATCTTGGCCAGCTCCGAACCGGGAGCCTCAGCGCTGGCAATACGCTGCCCGCCGACTCCCAGAGCCGGCAAGATGGCAATAATAAAGATGAGGATTCCCATGCCGCCTAGCCAGTGCATTGTGGATTTCCACAAAATTAGCGATTCCGGCATATAGTCTTTGGTGATGGTGGCGCCGGTGGTAGATAGACCGGACATAGACTCAAAAAAAGCATCGGGAAACGTCTTTAAAAATCCGGAAAGCAAATAGGGCAAGGTGCCAAAAAGAGCACCGATAATCCAGCTTATCATTACGGCCAGATAGCCGTCTCTTTGCAAAAATCCTTTTTTGGAATTGGGAAGCAGCAGGTACAGAGCCAGTCCTGCCGCCAGCGTCAGGGGGGCGGAGATGCCAAAGGCGTATTGGCATTTTTCTTCATGGAAATAGAAGGCCGCCAGAAGGCAAGGAACCATGGCGATGCTGAGAATAATCAATATGAAGCCACAAATACGGGCAAGTGCTTTTCGATTAAAGTTCATACTTTCTTCCTTCTATGCTTCTAATGTTTCGGATTCCAGAATCCCGGTGTAAACAACAAGAATAAACTATACAATTCTAACCTTCCGGCAATCATCGTAACGGACAAAATGATTTTAACGGCAGGGGAGAATTGGGAAAAGTTCAGACTAGGACCAATGGAATCGAACCCCGGTCCGATATTTCCAAGGCATGTTGCAGCAGCAGAAAAATTAGTCATAAAGCTGTTTCCGTCAAAAGCAACCAGGAAGGCCACACAGAAAAGCGTAATGAAGTATAGAAATGCAAAACTGCAAATATTATCGATAATGGTTTTTGGAACAGTCTCTTTGTTTACCTTGATGCTATATAGGGCATTGGGATGAAGGCGGACAGCAATGGCTCGTTTTATCAGCTTTAGCAAAACAAAGACACGGATGACTTTGATGCCTCCTGAGGTGGAAGAGGAACTGCCGCCAATGACAAAGAGTAACAGCAAAAGAGCTTTGCAAACCGATGGCCACAGCTCATAGTCGGCAGTAGCAAAGCCGGTAGTGGTAATCAGTGAGGCTACCTGAAAGGCACTGTACCGAAAAGCCGTCACCAAACTGGAGTAGGTACCGGATATATATAATCCCATGGTGATGAGAATGGTTGTTATGAAGATAACCAGTAAGTATAACTTCAATTCTGAATCCACTAGTACGTCGTGAATACGGCCGGTAATCAACAAAAAATACAAAGAAAAGTTTATTCCGGCAAGAATCATGAAAACGGTTATGACGGTTTCAATATAGGGACTGGAAAAAGCGGTAATGCTTTCGTTGTAGGTGGAGAATCCACCTGTTCCCACAGTGGCAAAAGTATGGGTAACGGCATCAAAAAGGTTCATATCACCCAGCTTTAAAAATATGGTTTCCAGCACAGTCAAACTTCCGTAAATAAAATACAGAAGGCGAGAAGTGTCTTTGGCTTTGGGCGCAATTTTAGTCAAAACCGGTCCCGGGCTTTCGTAGCGGACGATAGTTTGGCCGGCATTGCCAAGAGCCGGTAAGATGGCCACGGTTAAAACCAGGATTCCCATACCACCGATCCAGTGGGAAAAGGAACGCCAGAAGAGCATGCACATAGGCAGCACCGTCACATCTTTTAAAATGGTAGAGCCGGTGGTGGAAAAGCCGGAGCAAGATTCAAAGAACGCATCCGCAAAGGTGGGAATGCACCCATCTATTAGGAAGGGAATACAGCCGGCAAGAGATAGGGCAAACCATGCCAGGGAAGCCACCAGCAATCCATCGCGGATTTTCAAATCGTCTTTTTTAGGCTTGATAGTAACCGTCAAAACAGTGCCTATGACAAAGCACACAAAGGCTGTTTTTACAAAGGCCAGACTGGAAGTATCTTCCTTATATACAATCCCTACAGCGGCAGGAACCAAAAGCAGTAATCCCAGCACCAAAAGAAGCACTCCCATGACGCTGATGATTTTTCGGTGATTTAAATCCATAGCAGCCTGCCTATCTTAAAAATCCGGTGGTTTGCGGTGTGGTAATTAGCTTTTCCAAGTCTGTCAGCTCAGACAGCAAGCAGAAAATAATGACACGGTCATTGGCGCGAATGACGGTATCTCCATCTGGAATAATCAGATTTCCTTGGCGATGAATGGCTGCAATGAGGATGCCGTTAGGAAGATCCATTTTCTTTAGTGGTGCATTGGCAATTTTCATATGGTTTGCAACTACCACTTCAATAACCTCTGCCTGCCCCTGGATAATCTCACTAAGGAGAATTTTCTTTCTTCCTTGAATGAGACGCAAAATAGTACTGGCGGTAATATCCAGTGGATTTAGCGCCATGTCGACACCCATCTGAGATACCATGTCGGTGTAGATTCCTCGACTAACCTTGGCAATTACATTATCGATGCCGTGGTTTTTGGCCATCAAGGCTAGAAGCAAATTGTCTTCATCAAAACCGGTACAGGTAACAACGGCATTCATACTGTCAAAGTTCTCTTCTTCTAGGAGATTTAAATCGGTGCCATCTCCATGGAGAACGATAACGTCGTTAAGGTGCTCTGCCAAATAGTAGCAACGATCCAGATTTCGTTCGATGATTTTCGTGGAGATTCCAAAAGCAGAAAGCTTTTGCGCCAGGAACAAGCCGGTTTTTCCTCCTCCAATAATCATGACCTTTTGTAAATCGTTGTATTTTTCCTTTTTACGGACTTTGTTGCTAAGGGCAATAATCTCGCTTTTTTCACCAATAACGTAAAGCACATTGTTTTCACCTACGATGGTGTCGCCGTGGGGGATGATAATTTTTCCTTTTTTGGAGATGCTTACCACCAGCATGGTGGGAAGCAGTTTACGTACCTCCTCTATACGTAAACCAATGAATTGAGGCATGGCATTGACAGAAAACTCTACAATAGCAGCCTTTTCCGTAGCAAAGATACCGTTGGAAAGGGTGGTTTTCTCAATGAGAAACTTGTAGATTTCCGTGGCAATGGACATATCCGGATTGACCAGGTAATCAATGGACATGGTGTCCCGGATAAAGTCAGCTTGGTCTACGTGTTCGGGGTCTCGCACTCTTGCAATCACCTTGGAGCATCCCAGCTTTTTGGCAAAACTGGCAATAACGATGTTTTTTTCATCTCGATCGGTACAAGCCAGCAAAAAATCAAAGGAGGAAATATGAAGCTTTCGCAAAATAGATGTTTGTTTACCGTTGCCGGCAATGGTCATAACATCCAGGCGAGAAGATAGATTTTGCAAGGTGTTTTCGTTTTTGTCAATAACCGTAACAGAATGGGAACCACCTAGCAAGGCATTGGCTACTTTGGTTCCTAACTTTCCCGCTCCTACGATAGCAATTTTCATAATACATCCTTTTCCATACCCGTATACCGGGTCTATTTCATAATTAGACAATCATATTCTATCACTAAAATAGAGTATTTCAATGGAATATATTTGTCGGAAAGTGGTAAATATATGAATAGTTAAAATGCAATATGGTATGATTAGGAAAAAAGAAAATTAGAAAGTAAGGGAGTAGTACCTATATGGGAATTAAATTAATTGCTTTGGACTTAGATAGAACAACATTAAATAACGAAAGTAAGCTTTCAGAGGGAAACAGGAAGGCTTTGGAAACGGCCATAGAAAAAGGAATCGATGTGGTCATAGCCACCGGTCGCAGCTTTACTGCGTTGCCAAAGGATGTGCTTTGTGTGAAAGGCATAGAGTATGCCATTACCAGTAATGGAGCCCAGATTCGCAGTCTCAAGGATAACCGTGTCATATACGAAAACTATATAGACGAAAAAGCTTTAATGAAGGTATTGGAGTTTCTTAAAAGAAATTTGCACCGTCATATGATGATTGAAACCTTTGTGGAAGGTGTTCCCTATGTGGAGCGAGAAGAATTTCAACGAATTAAAAATGGAGGAGAATGTCTGCGCAGCAGGGAATATGTACTGACTACAAGAAATCCTATGACCGATTTGCTGGGACATCTATATGACAATCGAACCAAAGTGGAAAACATCAACTTGTTTTTTGGAGAAATAGAAACAATGACAGATGTGAAGAAGGAGCTGGATCAACTGGAAAACGTTACCATCACTTCCTCTCTTGATAATAACTGGGAAATTGGCGGTGCTACCACCAGTAAAGCCCAAGCTTTGCAGCATTTAATTGGGAAGTTAGGCTATAAAAAGGAAGAAATCATGGCCTGCGGGGATAGTCCCAACGATGGAGCCATGTTGCAATTGGCAGGAGTGGCGGTGGCTGTAGGCAATGCCAAAGAAGAAATCAAAGCCATGGCAGATTTTATTGCACTTCCCAACGACCAAGACGGCGTTGCTCAGGCTGTGGCCAAATTTGCCTTATAATATATCGAAAGAAACAATGTCGCAAAAGCATTTTACTGATAATTTTGTCGATGAGAAAATCAACATAGATACCCCTCCTAACCCTGATGTGACCCCCCAAAGTTAGACTTTTTTAACGTAGCAGTTTATATGGCTGCTA
>CAUTYX010000014.1:0-41786 GCA_963542695.1 uncultured Eubacteriales bacterium | reverse complement strand
TGCGACAGCTTGTATAATTTACCACTTTCATTTACTCCTGTCAACGCCTTTTTTGAAAGCTTTTTGGCCTTTTTTGTGATCTCTGTTTTTCCACTGGTTTCATCCCTTGCAATTACGTACTTTTGGCCTTTTCGATCGGTAATAATTCCTTCTTTCAAAGGGTATTGGGTAATCATTAACCGCCGGGGATTTTCCTTTAACTCAGGAGATATATCGACCACTTTCACTCCTAAACCTTCTATGGCCTGCAGTGCCTTGTGATTCATTACATTTAACCCGGCTCCACCATAAACCCTCCGTCCTGAAGCTACCAGCTCCATTATCCATCCTAGGTTTTCCACCAGCACTTTTTCCGGCAATTGATTCAGATTTTCTTCCATATGTGCATCTATCTTGCCATAGGTAATGGGCGGCAGGGTATATACATCGTCTCCACTTGGCAATTTTTCTATCAAGTCTTCCAAAGAAGTATCGGCTATGTTTTTTTCGACTCTTTTACAGGCAGCTTCTATTGACTCTGTATGAACATATACGTCTCGCCCTTTGCTCATTTCTTCTGCCAACATTGCCAGGGCTTTTCGCCTTAGTGCGTTAATTCGGGACACCGCCACAAAACTTCCTTGCCCCAAAAAGACTCGTATCTCATCCGGGTGGTATCCGCTGATGCCCGTTTTCTTTAATTGCTTTATTACACTTTCCTCTGTAAGGGCTTTCTTTTCTGCCTTCTCCACCGGTATATCTATTTCTACTGACACGGAATACTCGCCACAGTACGCTTCCAGTCTTGCCGGTTGTCCTATATAGGCATAAAAATACAACCCTACACCTTGGCTGCGTTTGCCAATAGTGGAATAGGATTCCCTGGCATTTTGCAGCTGTTTGCTATCGCTTAGTTTATAGAGAGCATCTCCTTTTTGTATTCTGCCTTTTACATCACCTATTTGGATAATTCCATGCCCTTTTTCCTTTCGATATGTTACGCGCATCGTCACTGAATTGCTGCTGCGAATCTCCACAACATCTCCCATAGAAATATCTATTACCGGCTTTATATCCAGTAATCCATTTTTGCCGGCTGTCACTACAACCCCTGCGTAAATACCGCTATGCTTTGGTACATCTCCCGTAATAAAAGGTTCCTTCGGCAAGCCATGAAAATATCCCCGGCTAAATCCACTGCGGCTAAATATCTGTTCCAAAGCCATCTTGTCTTCTTCCGATACCAAATAGGATGAATTTCTTTTTTCGCCGGTTAATCTTGAATCTTCTCTTAGTTGATAACATAAATCAATGTATTTTCGATAGATGGATGTCACTACAGCTGTATATTCCGGGGATTTCATTCGTCCTTCTATTTTTAAAGAATGAACCCCTATATCCAAAAGTTCCGGCAAAATCTCAATTGTGCTAAGATCCTTTGGCGATAGAAAATGACCGGTATTCCCCTTTTCATCGGTGTAAGCCAGTCTACATGGTTGGGCACAGGTTCCTCTATTGGCACTACGTCCTCCTATGACGCGAGATAATTGACACTGTCCGGAATAACAAATACAAAGTGCACCATGACAAAATACTTCGATTTCACAGTCACTTTCCGAAACCAGCCGGGAAATGGATTCAACAGAAAGCTCTCTTGCCGGCACAACACGACAAAATCCCAATTCTTTTGCTGCATTTACACCACTCAAATTATATACGGTTCCCTGGGTAGATAGATGCAGTGGAAAGTCCGGCATAGTCTCCCTTATTAAGGAAGCCAAGCCCAGGTCTTGAATAATAAGGCCGTCAATACCGGCTTCATATAACTGACTGCAATAGATTAACGCATCTTCCAGTTCATGATCATATAATAAAACATTAACCGTGGTGTAGAGCTTAATGCCGCGAGGATGGGCATAAGCTACCAACTCTTTGATATTTTTCATTGCAAAATTGGAAGCATTCATTCGTGCATTATACTTGGTCCCACCAAAATATACTGCGTCAGCCCCATTTTCACAAGCTGCATAAAATTGTTCTACACTACCGGCAGGTGCCAACAGTTCTACTTTTTCTTTTTGTTTCTTCTTCATTTTCTTTTCTCAAAAAAGTCAAAAGACGGCACCTTGTAGGTACCGTCTCTTTATACGTACTAAACCAGTTCCAGGAATACTACCTCTGCACTGTCCCCTCTTCTGGGTCCCAGTTTAAGAATTCTAGTGTATCCACCATCTCTGTCCTGGTATTTTGGTGCGATCTCATCAAAGAGTTTTGTCACCACGTCTTCATCATAAACGAAGGCCAGCACCTGTCTTCTTGCGTGAAGATCACCACGTTTTGCCAATGTAATCATCTTTTCGGCAGCTCTTCTTGCTTCTTTCGCTCTGGTGTCTGTTGTTGTGATTCTTTCTTCACGCAACAAGTCAGTTACCAGATTTCTCAGCATTGCCTTTCTATGAGCAGACTTTCTGCCCAGTTTTCTATAGCCCGGCATTGTCTTTTCTCCTTTCCTTACTCGTCAGTTTCTCTCAATCCAAGTCCCAGCTCTTCCAGCTTTAACTTTACTTCATCGAGAGATTTTTTTCCAAGGTTTCTGACCTTCATCATATCATCTTCGGATTTGTGGGTCAGTTCTTCCACTGTATTGATGGAAGCTCTTTTTAGGCAATTAAAGGATCTCACAGAAAGCTCCAGCTCTTCAATGGTCATTTCCAGAGCCTTTTCCTTCTGGTCTTCTTCCTTTTCTACCATGATTTCCATACCTTCTGTGCTATCCGTCAATGCAATAAACAAATTCAAATGCTCTTGCATGATCTTGGCACCAATGGAAACACCTTCCTTCGGTGTAATGGATCCATCTGTCCAAATTTCCAGAATCAGACGGTCATAGTCTGTAACTTGTCCAACTCTAGTATCTTCCACAGTGAAATTCACTTTTCTGACAGGAGTATAAATGGAGTCAACCGGAATAACGGCAATTGGTGTATTTTCCGTTTTATTCTGGTCAGCCGGTACATATCCTCTGCCTTTGGAAAGAGTCAATTCCATTACCAGTGTGGCATTTTCTTCCAGTGTGGCAATGTGAAGATCCTTATTGAAAATTTCAATGAAAGCATCTCCTACAATGTCTGCCGCTGTTACTTCCTTTGGGCCGGCGGCGTTAATAATGGCACGCATAGTGTTTTCGCTGCCATTAAGACGTACTGCCAGCTTTTTCAGGTTCAGGATGATTTCTGTTACATCCTCTTTAACACCGGGGATTGTGGAAAACTCGTGTAAAATTCCATCGATTTTTACAGAGGTTACAGCTGCACCCGGCAAGGAGCTGAGAAGCAATCTTCTCATACTGTTCCCTAGAGTGGTTCCATATCCACGTTCCAGAGGTTCTACAATGAATTTCCCGTAATTTCTATCCTCATCGGAAGTTATACATTCGATGGTCGGTCTTTCAATTTCAATCATTAAACCCTCCTTTTCCTTTTCAAAAACTAATGGTCATGAAAAAGGATTACTTGGAGTACAACTCAACGATCAGATGCTCCTCAATTGGTGTATCGATCTGCTCTCTGGTAGGATCAGCCAAAATCTTACCTTCCAGCTTGTCTCTGTTTACATCTAACCAAGCCGGAACGCCAACTTCCATTTCCTTGATTTCTTTGAATTTAGCAGTGCTCTGGCTCTTTTCCTTAACACAAATGACATCGCCTGCTTTTACCTGATAGGAAGGAATGTTTACGATTCTTCCGTTAACAGTGAAATGACGGTGTACAACCAACTGTCTTGCTTCTCTTCTGGTAGTGGAGAATCCCATACGGAATACTACATTATCCAGCCTTTCTTCCAACATAACAAGCAAGTTCTCACCGGTGATTCCCTTTTTCTTGGAAGCCTTATCAAATGTGTTTCTAAACTGCTTTTCCTGAACACCGTAGATGAATTTTGCTCTTTGCTTTTCGCGAAGCTGAATACCATATTCGCTCATCTTACGGTAACTGTTTCTCTGACTTGTTCTCTTTGACTCCTTGAAAATACCCACGTGGCTAGGGTCTAGCTGCAATGATCTGCATCTTTTCAAGATTGGGTCTTTATTTATTGCCATATCTATCTGTTCCTCCCTTCATCAAACTCTTCTTCTCTTTGGCGGTCTGCATCCATTATGAGGAATCGGTGTGATATCCTTAATCATTGTAATGGATAGTCCTGCTGCCTGCAACGCTCTGATAGCTGCTTCTCTGCCGGAACCAGGTCCCTTAACGTAAACTTCTACCGTCTTTAGACCATGTTCCATAGCAGCCTTTGCAGCTTCTTCGGCTGCCATCTGAGCTGCGAAAGGAGTTGATTTTCTTGATCCTTTAAATCCTAGTGAACCTGCACTGGACCATGATAGAGCATTACCGCTCATATCTGTCAGTGTCACAAGAGTATTGTTGAATGAGGACTGGATATGTGCCTGGCCTTTTTCGATATTCTTGCGTTCTCTTCTTCTTTTTCTTACCGCTTTTTTAGCTTGTTTAGCCATTGTATTCTACCTCCAATCCTTATTTCTTCTTACGTGATACAGCTCTCTTAGGGCCTTTTCTTGTCCGTGCATTAGTCTTGGTTTTCTGACCTCTAACAGGCAGACCTCTTCTATGACGGATACCCCTATAGCATCCAATTTCCATGAGTCTCTTGATGTTCAGGTTTACATCTCTTCTCAGATCACCTTCTACCATGTACTCATCTTCAATGATGCGTCTGATTTTACCGGCGTCATCTTCCGTTAGATCCTTAACTCTTACGGATGCCTCTACACCGGCTTTTTCGAGAATTTCTGCAGCGGATACACGGCCAATACCATAGATATAGGTCAGGCCGATATCGATTCTCTTTTCTCTTGGTAAATCCACTCCGGCAATACGTGCCATAAACTCCTCCTGTTCCCATCTTCCGTCGCGCATCCTTCTTAGGATAGAACCTACGGGCGCAATATAAACGGGATGTTTCATCTGTGGCTGCAAACCCCTGCAGCCTTCGTTAACTTGTTAACCTTGTTTCTGTTTGTGCTTTGGGTTTTCGCAGATAACCATGACTTTTCCTTTTCTCTTGATTACCTTGCATTTTTCGCACATAGGTTTTACTGATGCTCTTACTTTCATCTTCTAAACCTCCTTATTGTCAGCCTTTCTTTCTCCATGTAATTCGACCTCTTGTCAAATCATAAGGAGAAATCTCGACTTTGACTTTGTCTCCAGGCAAAATACGAATATAATTCATTCTGATTTTCCCGGATACAGTTGCCAGTACTTGATGTTTGGTGCCCTCCAGTTCTACAACGAACATTGCGTTGGGCTGTGCATCGACCACATGGCCTTCAGCTTCAATTACATCTTTTTTCGCCATTATTCGTTACACCTCTACTCTTCATACAAAGTAAGAACCAGTGGCTCCTCATCTGTAATGATCACGGTATTTTCATAGTGTGCTGCCAGTTTACCATCTGTAGTTACAATAGTCCAGTCATCGCCCAACATAGTTACCCGAAAATCTCCTTGGGTAATCATAGGCTCTATGGCAAGTGCCATTCCCTTTTGTAACCTAGGTCCATGACCCGGTTTTCCAAAGTTTGGAATAGGTGGGTCTTCGTGAAGATCTTGTCCTAATCCGTGACCGCCTAGTTCTCTTACGACACCGAATCCTTGGCTCTCTACGTGTGTTTGTATCGCCTGGGAAATGTCCCCGATGCGTTGTCCCACTTTGCAGTAGCGCAATCCTTCAAAGAAAGATTCTTTTGCTGTGTCAATAAGCTTGTTGGCCTGCGGACTAATACAACCGACTCCAAAAGTTCTGGCTGCATCGCTGACATATCCCCGGTAAGTGCAGCCTGTATCTATACTGATGATATCCCCTTCCTGTAAGATAACATCTTTGGATGGAATACCATGCACCACTTGGTGATTGATGGACACACATACACTTGCCGGGAATCCTCCGTACCCTTTAAAGGTAGGAATCATTTTATAATCTGTTATGATCTGCTCTGCATATCGGTCAATATCCATGGTGGATATTCCCGGTTTAATAAACCTTTCCAGATCATGGAGCAAATTGGCTGTTGCCTGACCGGCAGTCTTCATCAACTGGATTTCATGATCACTTTTGAGGATGATCATTCCTAGTCACCTAACACACTAACAATGCTTTCAAGTAGCTTTGTCAAGCCTGCTTCGCCGTCTAGGTGCACAATGTTGCCGGCTTTTTCATAGTAGTCCAGCAACGGTTTTGTCTGTGTATTATAAACGTCGATTCTGTTGTTAACAGTTTCTTCGTTATCATCAGCACGTTGGTACAATTCTCCGCCGCACTTGTCACAAACGTTTTCTTTTTTGGGAGGCATTCCTTTAATATTATAGGTTGCTCCACAATCTCGGCAAACTCTTCTCGTTATCAGCCTGTCTACCAAGGTTTCTTTTTCAACCTGGATATCCAGCACATACTCTACTTTGCTGTCTTTATTTCCGAGATATTTATCCAGGGCTTCGGCCTGTTGTACGGTTCTTGGAAAACCATCCAAGAGAAATCCGTTTCTACAGTCGTCTTTGCTTAGTCTGTCCAGGGCAATGTCAATTACCAGGCTGTCAGGAACAAGCTGTCCTTTGCTTATATATTCCTGTGCTTTCTTTCCCAGTTTCGTTTCATTCTTAATGTTTTCTCTGAAGATATCTCCCGTAGAGATATGTGGAATATGATACTTTTCAATAATCTGTGCCGCTTGGGTGCCTTTGCCGGCTCCCGGTGGCCCTAACAATACCAAATTCATATTCTGAACCTCCCGTCATTTTAAGAATCCGGAATAATTCCTCATTACCATTTGCTGTTCCAGTTGACGCATAGTATCCAGTCCTACACCAACGGCAATCAGAAGAGATGTTCCTCCAAAGTACACGTTGAGACTGGTAAGACCACTGACAATAGTCGGCAGTACAGCTACCAGCGACAAGAAAACAGCTCCTACAAAGGTGATACGAGTCATCACTTTAGACAAGTACTCCTCTGTTGCTCTTCCCGGACGAATTCCAGGGATGAATCCACCGTTCTGCTTCAGGTTGTCTGATACTTCATCCGGTTTAAATGTAACCGCTGTATAAAAATACGTGAAGAAGAAAGTCAGAACAATGTAGAATGCAGAATATATCCATACTCCCGGTGATCCGTTAAGGGATAAATATTTATTTACCCACTGTCCAAAGCCTGTGTTTGTTCCGGTGAAATATGTAATAGTCATTGGGAACTGCAACAAGGACATAGCGAAAATTACCGGAATTACTCCTGCCTGGTTAACCTTTAAAGGAATGTGGGTGGCTTGACCACCGTACATTTTACGGCCAACGACTCTCTTGGCATATTGAACCGGAATTCGTCTCTGTCCCTGCTGGACTTCGATAATTCCAAGTACAACTACGATAGCGAAGAGTATAAACAGGATAATGGTCATCATGCTGGTTTCTCCGGCTTTGTAGTTTTGCCAAGTAGTTCCAATAGAACCGGGTAGTCTGGCAATAATACCGCCAAAGATAATCAGTGAAATCCCGTTACCGATGCCACTTTCGTTGATTTGTTCCCCTAACCACATTAGGAACGTTGTACCGGCAGAAAGGACAACGACGATTACACCAACTGAGAATGGGTCTGTACTAATCAATGCAGATCTAAACAATCCGAATGATAGTCCAAAGGCTTGTACAAAAGCCAGCACCACTGTCAGGTATCTGGTGTAGGCCGTAATTTTTTTACGCCCTTCCATGCCTTCCTTGGATAAACGCTCTAGCGAAGGAATCGCAATGGTAAGCAGCTGCAGTATGATCGATGCTGTAATGTAGGGAGTAATACTCAAGGCAAATATTGTCATATTGCCAAAAGATCCTCCTGAGAAGAGGTTGAAAATCTCAAACAAACCCTGTCCATCTTGAAACATCTGAGACAATGCCTGTCTATTGATGGATGGAACGGGGATGTTGGATCCGATCCGGAAAACAACCAGCATCAGAAGCGTAAAAATCATCTTCCTTCTGAGTTCCGGAACTCTCCAGGCTTTTACAATCGTCTGCAGCATCTCCATTAGATCACCTCTGCCTTTCCTCCTGCGGCCTCAATCTTTTCTACAGCGCTTTTACTGAATTTGCTTGCTTTTACAGTAATGTTCTTGTCCAGTGTTCCATTACCCAGAACCTTGACTCCGTCCTTGGCTTTTGCAACCAATCCCTTCTGGAGCAGCAATTCGGGAGTTACCTCAGTACCTGCTTCGAACTGATTCAACAGCCCAACATTTACTTCTGAATACTCCTTGCCCCAGATATTGGTAAATCCGCGCTTTGGAATTCTTCTGTACAGTGGCATCTGTCCACCTTCGAATCCCAATCTTACGCCACCGCCACTGCGGGACTTCTGTCCGTTCATTCCTCGTCCGGCAGTTGTGCCCAGACCGGAAGCTGTTCCGCGACCCTTTCTCTTGCGATTTTTGGTGGATCCTTCAACAGCTCTTATTTCATGAAGTTTCATTGTCTAGCTCACCTCCATCCTAGATTTCTTCCAAAGTAACAAGGTGTGCTACTTTATTAACCGCTCCGCGGGTAAGAGGATTGTCTACCAGTTCTACAGTCTGATACATTTTTTTCAGACCCAGTGCTGTTACAACCTTCTTCTGCTTGGGAGTCGCGCCAATCGTACTTTTTGTCAAAGTGACTTTTACCATTTTTGCCATGTTGCTCCTCCTAACCCAGTATTTCTTCTTTGGTCTTTCCCCGCAAACGGCTTACCTGCTCAACAGTTTTCATTGTCTTCAGGCCTTCCAGTGTTGCATAAGCCATATTACCGGTATTGTTGGAGCCAATGGATTTTGCACGAACATCTTTAATTCCTGCGGCTTCCAATACAGTACGTACAGAAGATCCGGCAATTACTCCAGTACCTTCGGCAGCCGGCATCAGAAGAACTCTTCCTGCTCCAAATACTCCGATATTCTTGTGGGGAATTGTTGTTCCCAGTGTAGGAACATTGATCAGCTTTTTCTTTGCATCTTCGGTAGCTTTTCTTACGGCTTCAGGAATTTCCTGGGCTTTTCCAAGACCAACGCCTACGTGACCATCTTTGTCACCAACGACGACGGTAACGCTGAATCTCATGTTTCTACCGCCTTTAACGGTCTTAGCGACACGCCTGATGTTCACGATAGTTTCATTCAAGTCAAGCTTTGATGCGTCAATTGTGTTTCGCATTCTTTTCCTCCTCGTTAGAACTTCAGGCCGCCGTCTCTTGCGCCATCTGCCAGTTCTTTAACTCTTCCGTGGTACAGGAATCCGCCTCTGTCAAAAGATACGGTTTCAATGCCCTTCTCAAGAGCTCTCTTTGCAATAGCTTCTCCGACTTTTCTGGCTGCCTCTTTGTTGCCACCGTTTTCCATCTCACCCTTAAATGCTTTTTCCAAGCTGGATGCAGATACCAGTGTAACGCCGTTAATGTCATCAATAATCTGTACAGAGATGTTCTTGTTGCTTCTGTACACGCAGAGCCTCGGCTTTTCAGGAGTGCCCTGGAGATTCTTTCTGACTCTCTTGTGTCTGGCAACTCTATTTTCATTTCTGCTTTTTGCCATTTTCGTTCACTCCTTTCTTTATTCTCCGCCCTTAACGCCGGCTTTACCTTCCTTACGACGAACACGTTCTCCGACATAACGGATACCCTTGCCTTTGTAAGGTTCTGGTTTTCTCAGCTTTCTTATGTTTGCTGCATAGTTTCCAACCAGAGCTTTGTCGATGCCTTTTACAACGATTTCCGTTGCAGAAGTAACATCAGTGGTAATTCCTTCCGGATCCTTCATCTCTACCGGATGAGAAAATCCAAGGTTGAGAACAAGAGTGTCACCCTTTTTCTCTGCTCTGTATCCAACGCCCTGCATTTCCAGCTTCTTTTCATAGCCTTTGGCGACACCTTCTACCATGTTGGCAATGAGTGTTCTAGCCAAGCCGTGCTGTGCGCGTTTTTCCTTTGCATCGGAATCTCTGGATACAGTCACTACATTTTCTTTTACTTCGATTGTAATCAAGCTGCTAAGCTGTTCCTGCAGTTGGCCCTGTGGTCCCTTTACAGTTACCAGGTTGTTTTCGCCAACAGTTACTTCTACGCCGGCAGGAAGCTCTACAGGTCTCAGTCCAATTCTAGACATAATACGTACCTCCTACTACCAAACGTAACAAATAACTTCGCCGCCAACGCCTAATTTTCTAGCTTCTTTGTCGCTGATTACTCCGTTGGATGTGGAAATAACAGCTACTCCGAGACCACCCAATACTCTTGGAACATCGGCTGCTTTTGCATAAACTTTCAAGCCAGGTTTGGAAATCTTTTTGATTCCGCTAATTACCTTTTCTTTGTCCGGACCATATTTCATATTGATACGGATAACGCCCTGCTTGTCATCATCGATGACTTCGAACCCGTTGATGTATCCTTCATCAGTAAGGATACCTGCAATGGATTTCTTGATTTTGGAAGCAGGGATATCTACAGTTTCGTGAGCTGCAGTATTGGCATTTCTGATTCTAGTGAGCATATCTGCTATAGGATCTGTCATTGTCATATCTTCTGTTCTCCTTCCTCCGGTAGTTTTGCTCTAAGCAACTTTCCGGAAAACTTTACTTACCAACTTGCTTTTCTTACGCCGGGAATTTCCCCTTTGTATGCAAGCTCTCTAAAGCAGATTCTGCAGATGCCGTATTTCTTCAAAACGGAATGTGGTCTTCCGCAAATTTTGCATCTAGTATAAGCCCGTGTTGAATATTTAGGCTTTTTCTGCTGTTTCATTTTGAGAGATGTTTTTGCCATGCCTGTTCTCCCTCCTACTTTTCAAATGGCATACCCAGTGCTTCGAGCAATGCCGCTGCTTCTTCGTCAGTATTTGCGGTGGTAGTAAAGACAATGTTCATTCCCTTGATCATTTCAACATCATCATAGTTGATTTCCGGGAAGATCAACTGTTCCTTGATTCCCATGGAGTAGTTTCCTCTTCCGTCAAAGGAGTTTTTGCTAACACCCTTAAAGTCTCTTACTCTTGGAAGAGCGATGTTGAAGAGCTTGTCAGCAAATACATACATGTTGTCGCCTCTCAAGGTGACTTTTGTACCTACAGGCATGCCCTGTCTTACCTTAAAGTTAGCAATGGATTTCTTTGCCTTTGTAACAACCGGCTGCTGTCCACTGATGGCTGCCAATTCTTTAACAGCACCTTCCATCAGCTTTGCGTTGTCCTTAGCTTCTCCAAGACCAATGTTAATGGTGATTTTGGAAAGCTTTGGAACCTGCATTGGATTCTCGTAGTGGAACTTTTCTTTCAAAGCAGGAAATGCTTCCTGTTTATACTTTTCTTTCATTCTGCTAGCCAACGATCTCTCCTCCTTTCTTAGTCAATTGCGTTTCCGCTTTTCTTGGAATATCTTACTTTTTTATCTCCATCCATGCGAACGCCTACTCTTGTAGCGTTGCCTTCATTGTCAACAATCTTGACATTGGATACATGGATTGGGCCTTCCTGATGCTTGATTTCAGCAGCGGCTGTTCTTGTCTGCTTCTGATGCTTTGTCTGCATGTTTACGCCTTCAACAACAACTCTGTCTCTATCAGGCATCACTTTTGTGACTTTGCCCTTCTTGCCCTTGTCTTTACCTGTAAGGACAACGACTGTATCACCTTTTTTAATGCGCATCCTTTGTCCTCCTTATAATACTTCCGGTGCCAAGGAAACGATTCTCATGAAGCTCTTATCACGAAGTTCTCTTGCAACCGGCCCGAAAATACGGGTTCCGACCGGGGTTTTATCTTCTTTAATTACTACTGCAGCGTTCTGGTCAAACTTTACATAAGAGCCGTCAATTCTTCTGACACCTCTTTTAGACCGGACAACAACAGCTTTGATAACGTCACCCTTTTTGACCTGACCGCCTGGGGCCGCTTCTTTAACTGCGCATACGATTACATCACCGATGTTGGCGTACTGGCGTTTTGTTCCGCCCAGAATTCTAATGCACAGTAGTTCTTTTGCACCCGAGTTGTCAGCAACTCTTAATCTTGTTTCTGTCTGAATCATATTGGTGCCTCCTACTTAACCTTTTCCACAATGTCGACAAGGCGCCATCTCTTGTCCTTGGACAAAGGTCTTGTTTCCATTATTCTTACTCTATCGCCGACATTGCACTGGTTTTCTTCATCATGTGCCTTGACTTTTTTAGTCACTTTAATGGCCTTTCCATAAAGAGAATGCCGTACAGAATCCTGTAGAGCAACCACTACAGTTTTGTCCATCTTGTCGCTAGTAACGATACCGACTCTGGTTTTTCTTCTATTTCTTTCCTGTGTCATGATGCATCCTCCTTCCTTTATTCAGCGCTTTCCTGTGCCAGCTCTTTTTCTCTAATGACCGTTTTGACTCTTGCAATATCCCTTTTTGTATTTCTCATTTGAATTGGGTTTTCCAATTGTCCGGTTACGTGCTGGAATCTCAGATTAAACAAGTCCTTTTTCATTTTGTTCAGTTCATCATTGAGCTCAGCGGTCGTCATTTCTCTCATTTTATTCAGTTCCATTACGCTTCACCGCCCTCCTGTCCTTTATAGACAAATTTGCTCTTGATAGGGAGCTTGTGTGCAGCCAGCCTCATAGCTTCTTTTGCCTGAGCTTCTGTTACACCTTCGATTTCAAACATGATTCTCCCCGGTTTTACTACTGCTACCCAGTATTCCGGAGATCCCTTACCGGAACCCATACGTACTTCGGCAGGTTTCTTTGTTACCGGTTTGTGTGGGAAAATCTTAATGTATACTTTACCGCCTCTTTTGACGGATCTTGTCATAGCGACTCTGGCAGCCTCAATCTGGTTAGATGTAATCCAGCATGGTTCCAGGGCCTGAAGACCGTATTCACCATAAGTAACTTTGTTACCTTTGGTTGCTTTGCCCTTCATTCTGCCTCTGTGAACTCTTCTGCGCTTAACACGCTTTGGCATTAACATGGCATGCTCCTCCTTTCGCTGTCTTATTCAGCTGATTGCTCAGCATTATTTTCTGTTGTAACTTCAGCCTGTACAGCCTCCTGTGCAGGAGCCTCGTCTGCAGGTGCCGGTTCCGCTTTCTTTTTACGGATACGAGCGTTTGCAGCCTTTGGCAGTTCGTTGGATCTTCTATCGTCGCGACGTCTGCCACCGCGTCTTCTATCGTCGCGGTTGTTACGTCTGCCACCACGTCTCTTGCCGTCCTTCTTTTCGGATTCGTTTTCACGAACAACACTCTGAAGACCCTTGTCAAGGATTTCACCGTGGTTAATCCAAACCTTTACGCCAACCTTACCATAATCGGTGTCGGCTTCAGCAAAGCCGTAGTCGATGTCAGCTCTCAATGTATGGAGAGGAACATTTCCTTCGCTGTATTTTTCGTTTCTTGCAATTTCAGCACCGCCTAAACGTCCGCTGGCAAGAACCTTGATTCCCTTTGCGCCGGCTTTCATGGTACGACCAATAGCCTGTTTCATTGCTCTTCTGAAAGAAACTCTTCTTTCCAAGGCAGCAGCAATGCTTTCAGCTGTCAGCTGCGCATCCATTTCCGTACGTCTTACTTCCTTAATATCGATGTTGATCCGTTTTCCTGTCATCTTAACCAGTTCTTTTTTCAGAGCTTCGATGCCGTCTCCGGATCTGCCGATTACCATGCCCGGCTTGCCGGTCATGATGATAATCCGCATTTCGTTTTCTGTACGTCTTTCGATTACGATGTTAGAAACACCTGCTGCATACAATTTTTTCTTAACAAACTTTCTGATTTGGTTGTCTTCTACCAAGCTATCAGAAAAGCTGTTTTTATCTGCATACCATTTGGAGCCCCAGTCTTTAATGACTCCTACTCTCAGCCCATGAGGGCTTACCTTCTGACCCATTTACTGAACCTCCTTTTCCTTGAGTGTAACACCGATATGGCTGCTTCTCTTCAGAATGATGGATGCTCTTCCCTGGGATCCAGCTCTCCATCTTTTCATTGTTGGTCCCTGGTTTGCGTATACTTCTGCAACGTACAGATTTTCAGGATCCATATCCAGGTTGTTTTCTGCATTTGCTGCAGCGGATTTTACAACCTTTTCCACTAACTCCGCACCTTTACCAGGCGTGAACTTTAAAATTGTAAGTGCCTCGTTCAAATCTTTTCCTCTTACCAGATCAGTAACAGGCTTCAGCTTTATGGGAGACATTCTCACGTATTTTGCAACTGCTTTTGCTTCCATTGTTTATCTCCTTATGCGCCGGTTTTCTTGTCGGCAGCGTGTCCTCTATATGTTCTGGTTGGAGCAAATTCTCCAAGTCTATGTCCTACCATATCCTCTGTAATATATACAGGAACATGTTTTCTTCCATCGTGGACTGCAATGGTATGGCCTACCATCTGTGGGAAAATGGTGGATGGCCTTGACCATGTCTTAACCACTTTCTTCTCATTGGCTGCATTCATATCTTCGATAGCCTTTAGCAGCTTTCTGTCGACGAAAGGGCCTTTTTTGATTGATCTACCCATTTCTTAATGCTCCTTCCTTACTTTTGATTTCTTCTCTTTACGATATATTTATCGGAGTCTTTCTTTTTCTTTCTAGTCTTAAGACCAAGAGCAGGTTTACCCCAAGGAGTAACAGGACCGGTACGTCCGATTGGAGCCTTACCTTCACCACCACCATGTGGGTGATCGTTGGGGTTCATTACAGAACCTCTAACGGTAGGTCTGATTCCCATGTGGCGTTTTCTACCTGCTTTACCGATATCAATGTTCTGGTGATCTTCGTTACCAACTTCGCCGATGGTAGCTCTGCATTCCAGTCTTACCTTTCTAACTTCGCCGGATGGCAGTCTCAACAATGCGAATTTGCCTTCTTTAGCCATCAACTGTGCGCCGTTACCTGCAGATCTTACCAACTGTCCACCCTTGCCGGGCTTCATTTCGATGTTGTGAATAACTGTACCAACCGGAATGTTTGCAAGTGGAAGTGCATTTCCTACCTGGATATCCGCATCAGGACCTGAGTAAATCACATTGCCTACTTCTAATCCTTCCGGTGCGATAATGTATCTCTTTTCACCATCTGCGTATACAATCAAGGCGATATTCGCTGTTCTGTTAGGATCGTACTCAATAGCTGCTACATTACCTGCGATACCATCTTTATTTCTCTTGAAATCGATGATTCTGTATTTTTTTCTGTATCCGCCACCTTTGTGTCTGACAGTAATTTTACCTCTGGAGTTTCTTCCGGAGTGCTTTTTCAGTGTGACTGTCAGAGACTTTTCAGGAGTGGTCTTAGTGATTTCCTCAAAAGTGGAAACCATCATTCCTCTTCTGCCGGGCGTTGTCGGATTATATTTTTTAATTCCCATTTTTCAATGCCTCCTCATTACAGTCCCTGGAAGAATTCGATTTCCTTGCTGTCCGGTGTAAGCGTTACAATCGCTTTCTTGGAAGCGGCAGTCATACCGGCAGTTCTTCCCATTCTCTTAACCTTACCTTTAACATTCATGATGTTGACTTTCTTTACATCCACCTCGAAGATTTCTTCCACGGCTTCTTTGACTTCCGTCTTTGTGGCATCAACAGCTACTTTGAATGTATATTTCTTGTTCTGCGCTTCATCCATACTCTTTTCAGAGATGACAGGCTTTAGTATTACATCATAAGGGGTTCTCATTAGGAATACACCTCCTCGAGTTTGTTGATCGCATCCTTTGTGATAACAAAGTTGGTGTGATTGATGATGTCATACACGTTCATGGATGTTACAACGGCTGTCCTTACTCCCGGAATGTTGGAAGCGGAACGAACAACGTTATCGTTCTTTTCAGCGGTTACGATCAATACTTTCTTTCCTGCATTAACGTTTGACAGAATATTTATCATATCCTTTGTCTTTGGAGCTTCCATTGTCAGCTCATCAAGAACGAGCATTTCGTTTTCTGCAACCTTAGAAGAGAGAGCAGATTTCATAGCCAGTCTTCTTACAGACTTTGGTACTGTGTATCTATAGCTTCTGGGCTTTGGTGCGAAAACGATTCCTCCACCGATCTGAGATGGGTCAGTTGAAGAACCCTGTCTGTGACGACCTGTTCCCTTTTGACGGAATGGCTTTCTGCCTCCTCCGCGAACTTCAGCTCTAGTCTTTGCGGACTGTGTACCCTGTCTTCTGTTTGCCAGATGGTTCTTAATAACTTCATGAACTGCGTTCTGGTTAGGCTCAATTCCGAAGATTTCGTCTTTCAGCTCCATCGTGCCGGCGTCCTGGCCGCTCATGTTCAGCACTTTGATTGTTGCCATGTGAATGTCCTCCTTTCAAACCTAACTATTTATTCTGGCCTTTTACTGCATAGCGAACGTTTACCAGACCACCCTTTGGTCCCGGAATAGCGCCCTTTACCAGCATCAGGTTTCTTTCTTCGATAACTTTTACCAGGTCAACGTTCTGTACTGTTACAGTTTCGCGACCCATTCTTCCCGGACTCTTGTTGCCTTTAAATACGCGACCCGGGTAAGAAGCACCTGCCAATGCACCGTGAAGTCTCTTGTGTTTGGAACCGTGTCCCATAGGTCCTCTGTGGTGTCCGTGGCGTTTAATGTTGCCCTGCGTTCCCTTACCTTTGGAAGTTCCTGTAACGTCCAGTTTTTTGCCGGCTTCGAAGTCTGCAACGGAAATGGTCTGGCCAACTTCGTATACTTCGCCTTCTTCGGCCTGGAACTCAACAAGGTTCTTCTTAGGGACAACGCCGGCCTTTTCAAAGTGCCCGGTCATTGGCTTGTTGACTCTCTGTGGTTTCTGATCTTCAAATCCCACCTGCACTGCATCGTATCCGTCTGTTTCCTCAGTTTTAATCTGTGTAACGGTTCCCGGTGCAGCTTCGATAACAGTTACAGGAATAACTTCTCCTGTATCTGCGAAGATCTGCGTCATGCCGATCTTCCTTCCCAGTAATGCTTTCATATTTTACCTCCTGAATTCTTACAGCGGATCGGAATGGTTTCTGTCTTTTGAAAGACTGCTCCGATCATTCTAAGGGAGTTCCCTTTCGCTTTTATAACTTGATTTCAATGCTCACACCGGCAGGCATCTCCAGTTTAGTCAACGCGTCAGTGGTTCTTGCTGTTGCGCTGGTAATGTCGATTAACCGTTTGTGTGTGCGCTGTTCAAACTGTTCTCTGGAATCCTTGTATTTGTGAACAGCTCTCAAGATGGTGATGATTTCCTTTTCTGTAGGAAGAGGAATCGGTCCGGAAACTTCTGCTCCGGTCTTTTTGGCTGTTTCAACAATTTTGGCAGCTGACTGATCCAGCAATGCGTGATCGTAAGCTTTCAGTTTGATTCTGATTTTCTGCAGTTCGCTCATTTGTTACTCCTTTTTTGTACTGATTTCGCTATTCTCGTACGGGACATCTGTTCTTTTCCTTGCGGTGTTTCCAACGGTTGTGTTCTTTTGTCGCCCGGCTCATTTGTGGCCGGTTCATTCGCCACACAGTTCCGTGTGTTTCTTTTCTTGTGACACAAAGGAAAACCATGCGACATCCCTCGCCTCTGTCCTGCAGAGACAATTCTCCGTGGAAATTACCTGATAGCTCAGCAACTTCCCACTTCTTCGCATTTTCACAAGCTTTTTAAGTATAAACTGTATATATATAAAAAGCAAGGGATTTCCCTTACTTTTTACGTATTTTTTCGTATTTTTTTCATTTCTAAAGAGCATATTTTCAACGGTTATAGCCTAAATATTCCGGACACGTTCTCACGTGTGTTTTAACTGAAAATTCTGCGCTAAATTATCCTTTACAAAAGGAGATAGTTCCTTTCCTTTGGCCGCCAAACGCAGCATACCTTTGCATTTGTCTAACCCCGACGCTGTGGCTGTTTGTATTTCTTTGTCACATCCTTGCTCTTGCAGCGCCGCCTCAACAGCCGCAGCGACTCCACCGCTTTTGGCAAACCCCACGCCATGGATCGATGCTCCCTGTAATATTTCTTCCTCCAACTCCGTTACCGGAATATCTCTTGCATCAATAAGGGCTTGTAGTTCTTCAAAGGTTAAAACTTCATCGATTAATTCTTTCACATTTTCCTGCATCGCTTCTTCCTTTTTCGCTACACATGGTCCTATAAATACCACTTTTGACGCCGGTTCCTTCCGCTTAATTTGTTGACCTATCATGGCCATGGGAGACAAAGTGGAAGAAATGTGGCCTTCCAGTTCCGGAAAGTTGGCTTTTATATAGCTCACAAACGCAGGACAGCAGGAGGTGGTTATAAAGTCATCCTTATGTGCTAATTCTTCCGCTTCGGCACAAGCACCACAACCGGTGCATTTTTCATAGTCAATCTCCGCTTCACAGGTTTCCGCCATATGAATGGCTCCCGCCTGACAAGCGGTTTCACAAGGCCTGCGGAAATTATTAATTGCGTTATAAGGACACACCCTGGCACATTGTCCACATTCAATGCATTTCTTTTTATCAATATGTGCCTTTAGGTGTTCATCAAACTCAATGGCCTCCTTTGGGCAAGCTCCTTGACACTGGTGGGCAATGCAGCCACGACACATGCCCGTAACCATGTATCCGGCCTGGGGGCAGTCATCACAAGCAATATCGATGACTTCCACAACCCCGGGTTGTTTTTTATTACCACCAAGAGCTATGCGAATTCGCTCTGCTACAATTGCCTGGTCTTTGTAAATACAACACCGCATAGGAATGTGATCCTTTCTCACCACTTCCTTGGCAATCTCATTAAACATGGAAAAAATGTCATTTCCTTCCCATGTATGACGTGCAACTTCTCGCAGCACTTTGTATTTTAAAATTTGCACATTGGAATCAAACTTTCTCATGAATCCCCCTATTCCCCCTTGTTTATTTTTTAACCCAATCCAAGTGTAACAAATCCCAACAGATAGTCAATTTAATGAATACATATTATTTGTATCCATTAAAAAAAGTGGATATATCACACTATATCCACTAAACCACAATAGTCTATTATGCAACGCTTTAAAGCTTCTCCATCTTGTATCCTATTGATAGCACGACGAATTTCCGTTGCGCCATGCTCTCCTTTGAAATACCAGCCGGTATGCTTTCGCATTTCTCGCACAGCCACTCTTTCTGTCTTTTCTGCAGCCACTAGGTTATAGTGGCGAATCATCAAGGCACCTTTTTCCCTTAACGATGGCCGGGGAGGAAGAGACTCTCCTTTCCAAAGGCTGACAAGCTCCCGAAAAATCCACGGATTTCCCAGCATACCCCGTGCCACCATGACAAAGTCACAGCCGGTTTGTTCCATCATAGCCATGCCATCAGTCGCAGTAAATACATCTCCATTACCAATAACCGGAATAGATACAGCCTTTTTCACTTTGGCAATTTGCTGCCAATCCGCTTTTCCACTATAAAATTGCTGGCGGGTTCTACCGTGAACGGCAATGGCCGCAACACCGGCCGCCTCTAATGCCATAGCCGCTTCTACTGCCACAATAGTATTTTCATCCCATCCGGTTCGTATTTTGGCAGTTACCGGTTTGCCGGCAGCCGAAACAACAGCCTCTGCTACATCGTGAAGACGATTCGGATCCTTTAACAATGCCGAACCTTCTCCGTTCTTCACCACCTTTAGAACCGGGCAGCCCATGTTTATGTCCAGAAACGCATTTTCCCGCTCGGACAACTGCTCTGCCGCTTTTGCCATAATCACCGGCTCCGAACCAAAGAGTTGGTAACTTACCGGCAGCCCTTTGGGGTCGGATACCATCAATTCTTCTGTTTTCTTATTTCCAAACAAGAGCCCTTTGGCACTAATCATTTCTGTGCACACAAAAGATGCTCCCATTTCTCTGCATAGCATACGCATGGAAGCATCTGACACACCTGCCATCGGTGCCGCGATAAATGGATTATCTAGCTGAACATTACCTATTTTCATCGTTTATATCACATCTATTGCGTCTTTTGCTGCGGCGATTCTTTTCGTAAATCAATTCAAGGCCTTCAAGGGTAAGCATCTTATCTACATGATCGATACAGTCGGTTCCTGAATCAATCAAGGTAGAAAGGCCTCCCGTTGCAACCACCGTTACCTTTTCCTTGCCGGTAGCTTGCATTAGTTCCTCGCGCATTTTTGCCACAATAAACTCCACTACCCCCATGTGGCCATATACAAGGCCGGCCTGCATACTTTGAATAGTATTACGACAGACCACACTGCCCGGTGCCTCCAATTCTACCTTAGGTAGCTTTGCCGTCTTTTCAAAAAGGGCATCAGAGGAAATTTTCAATCCCGGGGAAATAGTGCCGCCAAGGTATTCCGCCTTGTCGGAAATGGCGCAGAATGTAGTTGCCGTCCCGAAATCAATAACAATTAAAGGACCGCCGTATTTATGATATGCTGCAACAGCATTAACGATACGGTCTGCGCCTACTTGCTTCGGATTATCATATTTTATGAAAAGCCCCGTTTTAACACCGGGTCCGATTACTATCGCTCTGCGATGAAAGTATTTCTGAGAAAGGTGTTGAATAGTAAACAGCACCGAGGGAACAACGGTAGACACAATCACGTCTTCAATATCTTCTAAACTAAGGTGCTCATAAGAAAAAAGCTGGTTAATGACCATGCCGTATTCATCGGCACTTTTATTGTTGTCAGTCTCCAGACGCCAGCTTTGCACCAATCGGCGTTTGTCAAAAACGCCCAATACAATATTGGTATTCCCTACATCAAAAGCCAGTAGCATTGGTTTTCCTCCTTTTGCTCTGTTTACAATGATTTCAATGTTTCCATACTTCAGATTTGACTTTGTTTTCCATCCGCCATGGTAGTAACGCTTTTACGTTTGCCGAACCTGGCAGTACCGTTAAATTCTCTACAAATCTGATTGAAAAAGCGCTGATCTTTTTAAAAGACCAGCGCCTGATATTATAGCAAGTTTAAACCAATGTTACAAGAACATCGCCTGCATTTACTGCTGCGCCCTGTGCAACCTGTACAGTATCAACAGTACCGGCATTTGGTGCCAGAATTTCGTTTTCCATCTTCATGGCTTCCAGAATCAGCAGTACATCCCCTGCGTTAACAGCCTGTCCCGGGGCAACTTTTACTTCTAAAACAGTTCCCGGCATAGGAGCATCTACACTGCTTGCGCCGGCTGCCGGTGCAGCTGGAGCTGCTGCCGGTGCGGCAGGAGCCGGAGCAGGTGCGGCAGCAGCAGGTGCTGTGGCAGGAGCCGGAGTGGCTGCAGGTACCGGTGCGGCAGCAGCAGGTGCTGCTCCACCAACTTCTTCAACTTCTACTTCGTAGCTGGTTCCATTTACTGTAATGTTGTATTTTTTCATCTCAGGTTCTCCTTATTAGTACATTTTCCGACTATCGATACACTCTTGGCGACCTACTCTAGCCCAAGTAACAGTAGGTCCTGCCACACGTCGAATATTACGAATCACTAAATTGCTCATTATTTCCGGTCCCTGGGCTGCAGCAATCGCCGCAGTAATTACAGCAACCAGCTGTTCATCTTCTATTTCATCTACGGATTCTTCAGAAGACGTTATATCAGGTTCCTCTGCTTTTACCGTTTCTGCGGCAGCGGCATCTACAGATTTATTTTCTGTAGCAGCGGCTACCGGTTGTGCCGGCTTCGGTTCTTCTTTTTTCGTCTTTGATCCATGAAGAGCCTTTGTCATTACGCTGATCAAGAACCACAGGAGAATTAGAATAATAAAGGTAATCCCCATTCCCATTAATGTGGTCAGCCCGGCTCCCGCCATTTTATCCGCAAAGGAAAGACTGTGCATCATATCAGGATCAGCAAATTTTTCCATTAAACTCATTGCTTACCTCCTAGAGCGGAATATTTCCATGCTTCTTGGCAGGCAGGGAATCACGTTTGGAAGCCAGCATATCGAAGGCACTGATGATTCTCTGTCTAGCTGTTGCCGGTTCAATTACATCGTCTACATAGCCCATTTCTGCAGCACGGTATGGATTGTTGAATTTTTCTTCGTATTCCTGAATCTTTTCCTGTGTTTTGGAAATCGGATCGTCTGATTCTTTGATTTCCTTCTTCATGGAGGAAATAATGTTAACGGCTCCGGAAGCTCCCATTACAGCAATCTGTGCAGACGGCCATGCCAGTACCATATCAGAACCCAGTTCCTTGTTACACATACCGATGTATGCGCCACCGTATGCCTTACGCAGAATCATAGTAACAAGAGGAACTGTCGCTTCGCAGTAAGCATACAGAATCTTTGCACCATGACGGATGATACCACCGTATTCCTGATCGGTTCCCGGAAGGAATCCAGGTACGTCTTCCAGTGTCAACATCGGAATATTGAAGGCATCACATCTTCTGATGAATCTTGCCGCTTTGTCAGAAGCATTGATGTCCAAACATCCGGCGCCGACTTTCGGCTGGTTGGCAATAACTCCGACAGTTGTACCGTTCATGCGAATGAAACAGGTAACAATATTCTTTGCATAGTGTTCCATTACATCCAGGTATTTGCCATTATCAGCCAAGCCTTCAATGACTTTATAAATATCGTATGCCTTGTTCGGATTGTCCGGAATAATTTCATTAAAGTCCGGAACCATACGATTTGCATCGTCTGTTACTTCGTAAACAGGCGGATTTTCCATATTGTTAGACGGGAAGTAGCTAAGAAGCTCTCTTACCTTCAGCAGTGTTTCTTCATCGTCTTTGCCGATAAAGTGTGCGTTACCGCTCTTGGTGTTGTGGGCTTTGGCTCCACCCAATGCTTCTGCAGTTACTTCTTCACCGGTTACTGTCTTAATTACCTGTGGACCGGTAATGAACATCTGACTGGTCTGGTCCACCATGAAGATAAAGTCCGTAATAGCCGGAGAATATACAGCTCCACCGGCACACGGTCCCATGATTACAGAAATCTGTGGGATTACACCGGAGGAAATAGTATTGTTTTTGAAGATCTTGGCAAAGCCGGACAGGGCATTTACCCCTTCTTCTACACGGGCTCCACCGGAGTCATTGAGGCCAACAATAGGGGCACCCATCTTCAGTGCCATCTGTTGAACCTTTACGATTTTTTCAGCATGATATTCTCCCAGAGATCCACCAATGACTGTGAAATCCTGAGAATAAGCAAACACCAGTCGCCCTTCTACTGTACCATAGCCTGTTACAACGCCATCACCGTGAAATTTCTTTTCCGGCATATCGAAGTTATTGGATCTGTGAGATACGAATGTATCGATTTCCACGAAACTATCGTCATCAAACAAAATGTCCAACCGTTCTCTAGCTGTAAGTTTGCCTCTTTTGTGCTGAGATTCGATTCTTTTTTCTCCGCCGCCGGCAGCAATCTTTGCCTTATACTCACGGAGCTGCTCAAGCTTATCCATAGGATGTCTCCTCCTTTAAAACTGGAATCATTGTCATCAACGGCTATGCCCTTTAGCATAACATAAATACTATATATGAAAAAAACCACGGTTTCAAGATGTTGATACGTGTATACATTATTCTTTTTTAGAACGTTAAAGGGCTATACTGCAACAATTTCCAATCTACGAAGTGCCAAGGCAATGGACAATCCGGAAATGATTCGGTTTCCGGAAATCTCAACCCCCAGCATTTCGTTGATTTTCTTCAATCGATATTGCACCGTGTTAGTATGAATATCCATCATGGCTGCCGTTTTACTGTTGTTCATACCGGCATCTAAAATAAAGATGGTTAAGGTCTCCAGCAGTTGCTTATCTTTGGCTCTGCCTCCCAGAAACGGATCCAGCAAAGATAAGTAATTACTCTTGACTCTGCCGCCGTTCATTTCGATATCGATGCAATTGGAAACAAGAGTTAACTCGTATTTGGTAAATACGTGCTTGTAGGGATATACCTTGCCGGCAAAAGACCAAGCTTCGCCAATGAGCCTATATGCCTCAATGGCCCCTTCCAACCCATCCAAGCCGGTAACATGAAATAGAGAGCTATCCTCTTTTGACTTTTTCAGTGAGTTGTATATTTCGATACAAATATTTTTCCCTTTCACCGGGTCATCGGCCATGACAATACCTGCCGTTTCATGGTCTTCTGTAAGGCTGATTACCTCCAGCTGCGGCGATGATTCCAGTGCGGCAAGCAGCTGTTCTCCCGAAGCAGACTCCAAACCGACCCCTAGGAACACGCTGACAATTTGTTCCGGATCCACACCGGCATCCTCTTTCATGCTATAGGCAAGTCCCATATTGCCGCGGCGCAGTGCTTTAATCATCTCTGTCCGGCTGTCTTGTTCGGGAGTATAGCGCCACATCCCCATGGCCAGTTCAATTATTTCAGCCAGTTTGGTTATCTCTGCCGGAGAGTAAGAATCCTCATTATCTACAATGAACATAAAGAAGTGGGCATTTTGAATGGTAACAGGTCCCCAGTAGGTCAGCACTCCATCTACATCAATCATTGTATAGACGGAGGACTCTTTATCCATTTCCCGCTGGCGTCCTAATTTAATGGCTTCTGCTATAGTCGTTCGGTGACGTGTCTCCACTGTCAAAACCGGATTAAATTCCTCTGACAGCAAAATCAGTTGAAAGTCGTTAGATAGAGCCGCTTCTTTGGCAGCTTCCGGAAAGCTGCTATACTTTTCGAAATTAAGAAGATGATAAACGGTATTACTAACCAGAGCGTTTTCTCGCTGTTCATCGCCCATCAACAGTTTCCCACTAACTTGCGATAAAATATCGCCTAAATCCATAGCCAAATTAGGATCCATAACAATCAACGGCAACCCTACTCGCTCTGCCGTCAATATCACTCGATTGGAAAGATGTTTCACCACTTGTCCTACATGCAAAATGGCCAAGGCAGCCGTTTCTGTTTCTGCCAAGGCTTCAATAACCATGCATTGTGCATCTTCATCGGAACGAATCCCAAAAAAAGAAGTAAAAAGGAGCTGGTCTTTACCACCACAATACCGGGCAACCTCTTTTGCCTCTGTGGCTTCCAAAACCGACACCTTTTTTACGATTTCATCAAGATGATTGCTTGCAGCCACGACATCAGCGTTGTCGAAGGCTGCAAGGTTCAAACAATCTTTTACTGTTATTTTCATTTTTCTGCCCCGTCTTCAGAATCGCTATGGGAGTCCGCAACCTTTTCCGGCTCCGAATTCTCTTGGTCCACTTCCGACTCCGGATCATCGGCATTTAGATAATCTGTATCATACACCGACAAGTCTTCCTCTTCCTCCGGAGAAAGGATGATACCTTCTTCCACATCGGCACCGACAAATTCCAAGCTTTCGCTTTCTGCCGCTTCTTGACGATTGGCTTCTTTGATTTTTTCCATTTGGTCGTTGACCTCATGTTCCAAATCTTCTGCACTGATTTCACCGGTATACAGTCTTTCAAACTGTTTCCCGTCTAAGGTTTCCAGCCGTAACAGCGCATCGGCAACGACCTTTAATTGATCCATATGACCTGTAAGGATACTCTCGCACTGACGGAAAGCGTCCTCAATGATGTTGCGAATTTCTTCATCGATTTCCGCAGCCACACCTTCTGAGTAGTTCTGTGTCTTAGAGAAGTCTTTTCCAAGGAACACCTCATCACCGGAACTATAATTAACAGGTCCCAGTTTTTCAGAAAATCCATATTTGGTAACCATATCACGAGCAATATCTGTAGCTCTCTGGATATCGTTACTGGCACCGGTGCTGATATCTTCTAAAGTTAATTTTTCTGCAACACGGCCGCCCAGCAGATGAATAATCTGTTCCCGCATAACTTCCTTGGTGCCGTAGCTGCGATCTTCCTTTGGCAAGGTCATGGTAAATCCACCGGCTCGACCACGAGGAATAATGGTAATCTGGTGTACCGGATCACTCTTTGGCAAGGATCTTGCCACCACTGCGTGACCTGCTTCATGGAAGGCGGTCAACCGCCGTTCTTCTTCACTGATAACACGGCTCTTCTTTTCCGGTCCTGCAATAACCTTTGTTACGGCTTCTTCGATTTCATCCATACGAATCTGCCGGCCATTTCTTCTGGCTGTCAAAAGAGCCGCTTCGTTAAGCATGTTTTCAATATCCGCAGGGGTAAAGCCCGGCGTTCTTCTTGCCAACACCTTCGGCTTTACATCAGGAGCCAAGGGTTTATTGCGAGAATGCACCTGAAAGATAGCTTCTCTGCCGGCCACATCAGGAACTCCAATGACAATCTGTCTGTCGAAACGTCCCGGTCTCAAAAGTGCCGGATCCAAAACGTCAGGACGGTTGGTAGCTGCCAAGATAATAATGCCGGAGTTTTCCGCAAATCCATCCATTTCTACCAGCAACTGGTTTAAGGTCTGTTCTCTTTCATCGTGGCCGCCGCCTAATCCGGCTCCACGCTTGCGCCCTACCGCATCAATTTCATCAATGAAAACAATGCAAGGAGCGTTTTTCTTAGCCTGATCAAAAAGGTCACGAACACGGCTGGCACCAACACCCACAAACATTTCAACAAACTCAGAACCACTAATTGTAAAGAACGGCACACCGGCCTCGCCTGCCGTAGCACGCGATACATAGGTTTTACCGGTTCCCGGAGGACCTACCAGCAAAATTCCCTTTGGAATTCTTGCTCCTAAGCTATTGTATCTACGAGGATGCTTTAAGAAATCAACAACCTCTTCCAGTTCTTCTTTCTCTTCCTTTAGACCGGCCACATCCTTAAAGGTAATCTTTCTCTGATCCCCGTCCTTTTGCAATTTTGCTTTGCTGCGGCCGAATTGCATGGCTTTGCCGCCACCGCCTTGCTGGTTCATGATCATAAACCAGAAGAATATCAAAACGATAACCATAATAGCCGTTGGCAAAATAGAAATGTACCACGGCGTTTCCTTAGGAGGTGCCGGAGAAACGGTCAATTTACCATCTTCCATCTGTGGCAATATGTACTTTTGATCCAGCAGCATATAATCTGATGCCGTGTAATTTGCCTGGATTTTTTCACCGGAACCCTTTAGCGTAGCCGTCATCCGCATCTTATTATTATCAACATTCAGCTTGGACACATTACGGGAAGCCAGTTCATTGGTGATTTTAGAAAGACTAACTTCCTTTATCGGTTCCTTAGTTGCTGTGCTGAAAACTAAGGCCATGGTAACGATCACTACAAAGATCAGCACATAAATGATTATATTTTTAGATAATTTTCTCAAATGTCAATCTCCTTTATTCCCGTTATCGCTCTGCTCTTACGCTTAGATACAAGCTTATAAATTCTATCATACTCATTTTATGATTTCAAGTTGCAGCACCTGTACCGTATGGTCTCCTACCTTGTAGGAAGCCGTGTATCGGCTTTTTCCATCCATGTCGGGAATCCACAGAATTTCATCCCCCAAAGCTACCAGATATATCGTATCTCGCCGTTCTTTTGGCACATGGCTGTCTACAAACAAGTCTTGTATTTTCTTTGTCCCATACCCCATAGCCATCCAGTCTCCCGGTTTTCTGGTTCGCAGCTCCAGAGGGCCTGCGACTTCTTCCCTTTTTTCAATTTGCCGGGCGTCCAACCGGCAAACCGGTCGTTTCAAGGAATCTTGTCTGTTAGCTTCCATTAATCTTAGTGTCTTTAGCGATATGAAGGTTTTCTTTAGTTTTAGCGGTACTGTCTTTTCTGATTCCCCACCCGGTGCTGTCATAAACACCTGATTGTAGGAAACGTGAAATTGATACCCACAAGGGAAATCCGTTTCGCCGGACGCTTTGCCTGAGTCCAGCAAGCTATTTGCTTGCTGCAAATGGGCAGTTGTAACGTCTTTATCTAAACCTACCTTTATAAAGCCGTTTCGAATAATTCTATTTCGTAGTGCTTTCGGTAATGCCTGCAGTCTATCTCTATAGAATAAAACCTTTTTACTTGCTTCACTTTCATTATCGCTGTCACCGTGAGTTTTGAAAGAAACCGATTCCATAGCCAGCGCCACCTGTTGCTGCAGATACACCTTATCATTTTGCAGGTTTTCGGCCATGCGACTAAGTCCTTCTCTGATATTGGAGTTATAGTTTGCCTCTAAATATGGCAGCAGTCGGTGACGAATTCGATTGCGCATATACCGATCATCTTCATTGGTATAATCCAGTCGCGGCATCAATTTCTGCTGTCGGCAGTAAGCTTCGATTTCTTTTCTTGGAACATCCAAAAGTGGTCGAATTACTGCGTATCCACGGGAATCTTCTCGGCTATACTCCATTGCCCCAAGCCCCTCAAGGCCGGTTCCGCGAATCACTCGCATTAGCACCGTTTCCGCCTGGTCGTTTTGGTTTTGCGCCACAGCCACTTTTATTTGGCAATTCTTTTCACAACTAGTATTGCTTTTTTCAAGAGAGTCTACTTGAGAAACCGCCATGACCGCTTTGCCAAAGGCATCGTACCTGGCTTTGCGACCGGCTTCTTCCAAAGATAAACCTTTCTCTTTTGCCATAGCCGGACAGTCTACCACATAGCTATAACAAGGAGTTTCATATTTTTTACACAATGCCTCTACGCATTTTTGATCCTCTATGGCCTCTTCTTTGCGAAACATATGGTTTACATGAACACAATACAAACGTAATTCCAACTCTTTGGACAAGTCTTTTAGTACATAAAAAAGGCTCAGAGAATCAGACCCTCCCGACAACCCTAAAATCACCCGGTCACCTTTTGTGAGCATGTGATGCTTTTCTATAGTTTTTTTAACCTTGTCCTCCAATGTTGTCATATCCGATAAAACCTCTTGGCATTCTCCATAGTAATTGCCGCCACCTCTTCATAGGAAACCTCTTTTATTTCTGCAATCCGCCGTGCCGTGTATTCCACATAAGCAGACCGATTTCGTTTTCCTCTAAAAGGAACCGGCGCCAAATACGGAGCATCTGTCTCTATCATTAAAAATTCCAGGGGAATTTCCTCTACCACTTTTACTGTTTTCTTGTTGTTTTTATAGGTGATAGGACCTGCAATCCCAAGATCCGCTCCTAATGCAACATATTCCTTGGCCAACTCTGCACTGCCGGAGTAACAGTGAATTAATACACCTGCAGAAGGCGTCGCCTTTTCAAAACCTTCTGTGTTTTTACGCGTGGGGAAATATTCCCGTCGCTCCTTGCTAAATGCCCCTTCCTCAATAAGAATGTCCATTACTTCTCTGTCAGCCTCTCGGCTGTGAATCACGATAGGCATCTTCAAGCTATTGGCAAGGGCAATCTGTTCTCTAAAACATTGCCGCTGGATGTCTCTTGGAGAATGGTCATAATGAAAGTCAAGGCCGATTTCACCTATCGCTACCACTCCTTCTTTTTCTGTCAACTGGCGTAATATTTCAAGATCGCCATCTTTCATCTCAGAAGCCCCATGTGGATGAATTCCCACTGCACCATAACACCATGGGTAGACCTCGCTATGATCTGCCGCCATAACAGAGCTGGGAATATCGCAGCCAATATCCATAACATACTCCAATTGAGGGCAAGCTTGGATTTCATCAATGACCTGCTGCCGTTGTTCCGGCGTAAAATTTTCTTCGTTAATATGTGAATGTGAATCAAATAGCATACGCATCTATTCCTTTCCAACTAAAACTTCATTAGTATCTGTAATTCCCATGACTTTTTCTCCACGGGATCTCATATCCTTGCATACCCCCATGACATCCTCGGTAATCACTTCTCCCGGGCAACAAAGAGGAATCCCCGGAGGATATGGGATTACTGCTCCGGCGCAGATTCTCTCGGCAGCCTCCTCCATGGAAACATACTGAGTTTCCTGCGGGATAGAGTGAACCTGACCCACCCCGGCACCGGTAATCTGTGCTGCCATGTTGATTCGTTCAGTGCAAGGGTTCCCGTGGCTAATTGGGGCTGTATTATGGTTTCCGGTGCTGCCGGTCGCCCTATGGTCACAGATGTCTTTCAAACCGGCAAGCAACTTATTTAAATCATCTGTTGTTGTACCGATACCGGTCATACACATTACCGAATCACCGGTATACAATTCAGAAAAGATGTTTTTTTCCCGCAGCGCTTTATCAAGAAGTCTGCCGTCTACCATGGAAGTATCTGTTGCCCCGTCTGCCGCTACCCCTCCTACTGCCATATTGATTTTCGTCCAGTCAAACAACCTTGCCGGTTCCATGACTTTCAGCTGCGATATCTCTTTTGCCTGTGCATAAAATTCCAGTAGATTTTCCTTCCATGCAGAAAAGATTACTTTCCCATGTTCTTCTATAATTCGTCTGTTTATCTCCAGCATGGCCATAAGAATATAAGAGGGGCTGGTGCTTTCTACCCGACTGAGACGTTCTTCCAGCACTAGTCTGTTAACTCTTTCCCCTTGCAAATTCAATACTGCGCTTTGGGTAAGAGAAGCCAGTGTTTTATGGGTACTGTTAACCACGATGTCCGCCCCGCAAGACTCTGCCGATGGAGGTAAATCCGGCAAGGACTTCCTACCCTCTGAAGAAAACGCTTTAAAAAAATGAAGATGGGCGCCGTGGGCCTGGTCCACAATGAGAATCTTATTATAACTATGCACCAGTTTCACAATCGCCTCAATATCACTGCATATGCCATAATAATTTGGACTAGGCAGTACCACCGCTTTTGCTTCCGGACATTGTTCCAAGCAGCGTTGTATTTCCTCTACCGACACCTGGCTGCAAATCCCCCAGATAGAATCCACCTGCGGATATGCATAGACGGGCTGTATCCCTCCTAGGATCAGCCCGTTAATAATAGATTTATGACAATTTCGCGCGACAACAATAGAAGATCCCCTGGGCGCTGCTGCCATAACCGCCGCCATCAATCCGCCACTGGTCCCGTTAACCAGCAAATAGGAATGCGCCACATCATACAGCCTTGCGTATTTTTTTTGAGTCTCCAAAATAATGCCTTCCGGCTGAAATAAATTGTCAGCGCCGGCAATTTCTGTAATATCCCAATCTACCAACCGGGAAATTTCTTTTCCATAACCGTATTTCCTAAAAAACTCTGCTCCTTTATGACCGGGCATATGAAAAGATACCGGTTTTTTGGCTACATGCTCCTTTAGAAAATCGATCATTTTCGATTCCTCCTCGGTCTTCTATGCGTTGCGTCCTCTGTTAAAATTAATCAGGCAACCGGCCTTTACAATTTCCTTTTCTGTATCAGTCATAGGTGCTATATACAAGGAAATCTCTTTCACCTCTCTGCCCACAACATAGGCTTTAATATCCTGCATATCGCCATCCATAGCTTCTTTTATCTTGGGAATGTAAATGTAGTCGCCTACATTGAAAGTAGGTTCTTCTTTCATTTGGAATGGCAGCATTCCCCAGTTCATAACGTTAGAACGGTATCTCTTTGTTGCATATTCTAAACAGATATTTGCCAGTCCGCCAAGAACTCTCTGGCAGCTGGCCGCCTGCTCTCTAGCCGAACCGTCGCCCGGACGAACACAGTAAATCATGCTGCCGATTTCAACATCTTCGGGAACAACCGATGGTGTAAGCTCCTTGATTGTTTTGTAAACAGCAGTTAATTCCTCATCTGCATTTCCTTTCGCAAGGCGATTTTCTTCCAGTCCACGTACCAGTTTGGATCGCCCCACATACTCCGGATCTCGTCTTGATAAGGTAAACTCCGCCAACCCTAGTGGATTGGAACGATAGGAAGAGGTTTCTCCAGATGGAATCAATTCATCTGTAGTGGTGACAGGATCCATAATCTTAGAACAAACCTTTAGCAGCACATGGTCCGCCAAGGCTTCTTGTTCCGGCCAATCCTTAATATTCGGTCCGTATACCAACTGTTCCTCTTCATCTGCTTTTGAATATCCATTAAAGATTCGGCTCTTGTAAACAGAATCATCAAAATCGTATTCCGGTGTTGCGTAGTCGTCTACAACATCTGTTGCCGGTGTCAGTACGCCGCCATTAGCTGCCGAGGCTGCAATGGAACGAGCATCCATCAGTGCTACAGAAGATAGCTGACCGCTTCCCGGTTTGGAACCTTCTCTTGATGGGAAGTTTCTGGTAGTATGACGAATGCTGAGACCATTGTTTGACGGGGTATCTCCTGCTCCAAAACATGGACCACAGAATGCCGTCTTTACAACAGCACCGGTTGCCATTAGGTCTGCAATGGCTCCTTTTTTCACCAAGTCCATGAAAACAGCCTGCGAGGATGGATATACCGACAATGTAAAGACATCGTTTCCACAATTGGCATTTTTCAAAATGTGTGCTGCATCCATGATGTTGACATAGTTGCCTCCGGCGCAACCGGCAATAATCCCCTGCTGCACCTGTAGCTTTCCATCTACAATCTTATCCTGTAAGGAAAAATCAATGTCCGGATTGCTGGTAATTTCTTTTGCGTTTTCTTCTACACTGTGTAGAATATCCTCCAAGTTGGCATTAAGCGTTTCAATCTCATAGGTATTGCTAGGATGGAACGGCAAGGCAATCATCGGCTTGATAGAGGATAAATCCACTTCAATCATGCCATCGTAGTATGCCAAATCAGCCGGTGCCAGCTGGCGGTAGGCATCGCCTCTACCATGTTGGGTCAGGAAGGCTTTGGTATCCTCATCGGTAATCCATATGGAAGACAGACATGTAGTTTCTGTGGTCATAACATCAACGGCATTACGATAATCCGTTGTCATAGAAGCCACCCCGGGACCCATAAATTCCATTACCTTGTTTTTAACATATCCATTTTCGTAAACGGCACCGATAATCGCCAATGCAATATCCTGAGGGCCAATCCCCGGAGCCGGTCTGCCGGTTAAATACATACCGACAACTTCCGGATACGCAATGTCATACGTGTCCTCCAACAGCTGCTTCACCAGTTCACCACCGCCTTCGCCCATGGCCATAGTCCCAAGCGCTCCGTAGCGAGTATGGCTATCAGATCCCAGAATCATACGACCACATCCGGCCATCATTTCCCTCATGTACTGGTGGATAACGGCAATGTGTGGCGGTACGAAAATGCCGCCATATTTTTTCGCAGCGGACAATCCGAATACGTGGTCGTCTTCATTAATGGTTCCCCCCACAGCACATAGTGAATTGTGACAGTTGGTCAGAACGTAAGGCAATGGAAATTTTTCCATTCCGGATGCTCTTGCCGTTTGAATAATACCAACAAAAGTAATATCGTGAGAAGCCATGGCATCAAAGGTAATCTCCAGCTGCTCCATGTTGCCGGATTTGTTGTGATTTTCCAAAATAGAATAGGCCATCGTGCCTTTCTTTGCTTCCTCTTTGTTAGGCTCTGAGCCGGTTAATGCAGCCACTTTCTGGCTCTCCGAGGCAGAGATAATATCTTTGCCTCTTACTAAATATGCTTCTTCGTTGTGCAGTTTCACCATACCAATACCTCTTTATATGTTTTCTTTGTTGTTTTTTCAATTGCATTACAGACAATGAATTTATTATATTATCAGTCGTCTATTTCTTCAACAACATCCTTTTCTTCCTCAACATTCTTTCCTTCCGGGTCATCAAAAACTGTTTCCCCATTGACTTCCAGCATGTAAACTTTCCGGCAATCATCAGAGAAGCTAAGATACACAGTACCCTCTTCATGTTGGCATTCTGCATACACCTTGTCTTTATATGTTTCAATGGTAACCGGCATGGAAACCAGTTCATCTACATCTTCTTCCAAATATTCTGCTGCAATTCGGAAAAAGAAATATGTGTAGATATTCTGTAGCTGGGCGGAGCTTGCTTCCCCTAATCCTCCTTCTGTAGATTCACTATTTAAGGCTAAATTAGCTATGTTTATTTCATCCGGTATCAATTCTTTAAAAATTGATTTAATGCGGCCTTGTTTTTTTACACGATACACATCCCTGCTCATCTTTTTCCTCGCTTTCTGTGTCCATTTCTATATCTGTCATATTCACAACGGCATGGTTTCTTTTTCCAGCCATTTTCCAATCTCCGGTTCCAAATGCGGCGTCAATACCTCTGCCACTTTGTGATGATAGTCGTTTATCCACTGCCGCTCTTCATTTGTAAGAAGCTCCGGCAAAATGGCGTCTCGTTCAAAAGGACAAAAGGTAATTGGCGAAAATCCATACCGTTTTTCTTCGGATGCAATCTCTTTGCAAAGAAGTTCATTTTCCAATCGAATGCCAAATTCCCCTTCGATATACACTCCCGGTTCACAGGAAGTGATCATTCCCGGTTCCAAAGGAGTTTCTGCATTGCGCAAACTGATTACCGGCGGATTTTCGTGCACGCCCAGCATGTGACCCACACCATGACCGGTTCCGTGGGAATAATCAAGACCTTGTTGCCGCAGCGGTTCACGAGCCAGGTAATCCAGCTTCCTTCCATCGGTTCCCGGAGGGAATACCGCAGAAGATAAAGCAATGTGGCTTTTTAACACGTATGTATAATACGCTTTCATTTTCTGTGACAACGGGCCCATAGCAATGGTTCTGGTAATATCCGTGGTGCCATCCTCATATTGACCGCCGCTATCCACCAGGAAAAAGCCTTCCGGCTTCAAACGAGCATCAGTATCTTTTGTGACCTGATAATGAACCACAGCACCATGACTACCATACCCTGCAATAGTGGGAAAGCTAAGATCTGTAGCGCCTCCTCTTTCTTTTCGTTCTCCATCGAGCCACGCTGCCGCCATCATTTCCGTAAGAGGTTTTTCCTGTTGTATTCGCTGCTTTATCCAGTACAAAAACCGCGTCATGCACAGGCCGTCTCGCTTGTGAGCCTCCAAGGTGTTTCGGATTTCTACCGAATTTTTTATAGCTTTCATTCCGGAAATAGGCGTTGGTTTTTCCTGCAGCAAAACAGCTTCCGGAACCAACTGATACAGTCCATAATTAGTAGTAGCCGGATCAATCCATAGAGTCCCTGTAATTTGCCGTATATCCTTATAAATTTCATCGTAATCCTTTATCTTGCAGCATATTTTTTCCAACTGTTCTATCGGCAAATCCTTCTGCTTTTCCGGTGCCATTACATATAGGTTCACGTCTTCTTGGCAAACCAGTGCAAAAGCGAAAAACACCGGTGTACAAGCAATATCGCTGCCACGACAATTAAACAACCACGCAATTTCTGCCAGATCCGTAACCAGCAGCTGTTCCGCCCCTTTGTCTTTCATGACATTTCTCACAGCTTGAATTTTCTCTATCACCGCCATACCGGTAGCTTCCATAGGCAATGGATAAATGGAAGAAGCCGTTATTGCAGGCCGTTGCTTCCAGATTTCTCCCACTAGGTCTTGCTGAGTTTGCAGATGACAACCGAAAGGTTCCAGCTTTTCTTTTATGGCTTTACCTGCCGCAAGACTAACGGTCTTACCATGAAAGCCTATGGTATACGCCTGTTTTTTTGCCAAGTCTTCTAAAAATTCCGGAGGCGTTTCCACTCCGGGCACACCGGATTTTCGAAGGGTAATGCCACTGTTTTCCAATTGCCTTTCGGCTTGGACAAAATACCTTCCGTCTGTCCAAAGATACGCATTAGTCGTGGTGACAATGAGCGTCCCTGCCGATCCTGTAAAGCCGGAAATGTATTCTCGACCTTGATAATGGGGATGTACGTATTCGGAGTGATGGTCATCGCCAGAAGGAATCACATAAACTTGTATATCTTGTTGTTTCATTGTGTGACGCAATTGCAGTAATTCTTGCCTCATGGCTTTGATATTCCTCGGATTTTATTCTATATATCTAAGCAAAAATTTAAGTTGAAAACGGTGTGCCAGAAAACGACTACCTGAAAAATGTTGACTTGTGGCGATTTATCTCCCCAGCTGAGATAAAAATGCATCTCCTGCAGAAGCTTTCTTGGCCAGACGCCCATTCTTCTCTATCTGTAACAATTTTTCTTTTTTATCAATTCCGCCGGCATAGCCGGTCAAGCTACCATCAGCACCAATAACACGATGGCAAGGAACAATTAAAGAAATATTATTATGCCCTACAGCCCCGCCTACTGCCTGAGCCGAAACAGTTTTCCCCGGAAAACGATACTCAATCTCTTTAGCAATCTCACCATAGGACATGGTTTTGCCATAGGGAATCTGGACCATAATTTCATCCACCAACTTTTGGAAGGCAGATCCCAGTATAGACAAAGGCGGTGTAAAATCCGGTTCTCTTCCGGAAAAGTATACATCTAACCAAGTCTTTGTTTGGGAAAATACCGGGAGTGATTTTTCCTCTACCTCTTCTCTCTCTAAAATCTGTCTGTCGTATTTCTGCCCGTCAAACCATAATCCAATGATGCTCTGTCCATCACTGGCCATAGTAATATTCCCTAAGGGGGATGTGTAATAGTCTATATATTTCATGTAATCCTCGCTTTTTATTTGCTTTATCTTTTTATTTGCTTCACCAACTAGCTAAACCGTCCATTTCTTCAAATTCATGATACTTTCTGAATATAGTATACTATATTTATCCTTAAGATGTTTATGTTCATAGTCTATTGTTTTTGAAAGAATTTTTATGATGAACGCCAATGCGGCACGCTCCCACGCAACAGGGACTGCGATTCTGTTCTTTATCTGCTGAGGAAAAGAAACAGCAGCTGCTGAAATTAATTTAATCACTATCTACATATTTATATGTGCCAATACAAGTTTCTTCTTCCTGTAACGGGGTATATACCTTTTACAATTAAAAAATGAATTTTCTGATTTTCAATCTGCAAAACCAGCGAATTTCATGTTGAAAGGAGAATATACTATGGCAATTAAAAATGTAGTCCTCATCGGAGGCGGTGTGTTAGGTTCACAAATTGCTTATCAGTCTGCTTTTCGCGGTCACGCAGTAACTGTTTGGCTCAGAAGCGAAGCATCTATCGGAAGAGCAAAGCCGAAGTTCGAAAGACTTCATGCCCTGTATTTGCAGGACTTGGAGGCTTGTAAGAGCCAAATCGGAAAAGAAAATCCCCAGTATGTACGAGGCTTCTTTGATGATTTTTCAACAGCTACCGTCGAATCTATTGACCAATTAAAAGCACAGGCTGACAAGGCCTATGAGGATATCAAGTACGAGTTGGATCTTGGAAAAGCTGTTGCCGATGCAGACCTCATTATCGAAGCGCTAGCAGAGGATCCACAGCAAAAGATTGAGTTCTACCAAAAGCTGGCACCTGTATTGCAGGAAAAAACCATCGTCTGTACCAACTCTTCTACCCTGCTTCCCAGCCAGTTTGCAGAATACACCGGTGCTCCGGAAAGATATATGGCACTGCACTTTGCAAACGAAATCTGGAAGAACAACACTGCTGAAGTTATGGGACAGGCAAAGACCGACCAGAAAGTCTACGACACCGTCGTTGAATTTGCAAAAGCCATCGGCATGGTTCCACTCTGCCTGAAGAAAGAGCAGCCGGGATACATTCTAAACTCTATGTTGGTACCGTTCCTGTCTGCAGCCGAAATGCTCTACGCAACCGATGTAGCTGATCCGGAAACCATTGATAAGACCTGGATGCTGGCTACCGGTGCACCTGCCGGTCCATTCCGTATCCTGGATATCGTTGGCCTAACCACAGCTTACAATATCGTTATAATGAACCCACAGGCAGCTGATCCTGACACCGTTCCCGGAAAAATTGCCGCCAAACTGAAAGAATACATCGATGCAGGGAAAACCGGTATCAATGCCGGAGAAGGCTTCTACAAATACAAGTAGTTTGCAATTGAAACTTATGGCAGTAAAGACCGGATGGCTAATCCATCCGGTCTTTCGATTTGAAGGATTTATAAGGGTGTTTTGAGGAAATATTTTGGTTACACAAGCTGATAAGCTATTCTCGGTTCACCATTTTTAAGATAAATGATCCCACATTTGGCAAAGCCGTTTTTTTCTAACAAATGCTGAATTGTTAAGTTGTTTTCATGAGTGTCTATTTTAATGTTCTTGCTTACATTTTTACAATACGCAATGCACTTTTCGAACACACCCTTACGGCTACCATCACTTGCAATTCGGTGAATAGAACTATACTCTTCGTCATTAACCCAGGCGCCTTCAATGTGTACATACGTTGGATCTTCACCTGGAATCAAAGCAAAAACACAACAAATCAGGCCATCATAAAGGCCGACATAACAGTATCCGTTGACAATATCCTCTTCAATTAGTTGTTGTGAGGGATAACTGTCTCCCCACTGCGCAGCGTTTCCACTTTCTTTCATGTACTGCCGAGCTTTGGCATAAACAGTAAGAATTTGATTTATATCGTTATTATTTGCTTTTCGAATGTGCATATCATTAATTTCCAAATATTTTTCTATCCAGTATATTTCTAAAGTACCAACCTATGCATAGTAAAGATAGCCCTACCGCTACACATATCCCTTTTTTTATAGTATCCGGCGAATACAGAACCCCTAAAATTACACCAGTTCCACTACCTATGCATATATCACTTAGCTGTTTCTGTTTGCGAATGCTTTTATTTGAAGCGAGCACCCCAAAAACATTTTTATCTGCCTGTCTATTGTAGCTATCTTCCACTATATATTCTCCACTAATGAGTTCATTTATCGTTATATCCAGCTGGTTGCACAATCCAGGTAATGTATCTAAATCCGGCATATATTTCCCTGTTTCCCATCTAGAGACGGTTTTATTAGTCACACCTAGTTTTTCTCCAAGCATTTCCTGCGTTAAATTTTTTCTTTTTTCGGTTTGCCGCAATAAAGCTTCCTATTTTTTTTCTGATCCATTTGCTTTCTCCCTTCTTATCTATACAAAAAGGTATCATAAATTTCATAATTAGTATTCCGCACATATAGCGATTTTCATTTGTAGGTGTTTGCAAAAGGGTAATTCTAAAAGGCGTTGAGACAAATCGTTATAGCGTTCACTTTTGCTGTATCGTACCGTTATTGGACAATAAATGGTGTTAGATAAAGCGGTCGTTTCAGCAGCGTTCCTTCTGCACCTGCATCCTTTTGAGAAAGCAAATATGCAGTTTCTACATTGCCCGAAAATTTTCTTACGAATTCATCAATCGATTCATGCTTTCCTAAACCGGATGATTTCACTTCCAACGCTCTGACTTTACTGCCTCTGGATATGAGAAAATCGATTTCATAGTAATGAGTACTATCTGTTTTGTCCCAGGTATGATAATACAACTCCCTGCCGGCTGAGTTTATCATTTGAGCAACAAGATTTTCATATAAAAATCCAAGGTTTGCCGGCAGTTTATCTGAAAGCAGTTTCGCATATAGTTCATTCTCAGCAAATGGCCTATCAATAAACATCATCGTAACAAACAATCCAGTGTCCGAAAGATACAGTTTATAACTGTCAAAATCCTTCGTATCCACAAGACTCACACGGGGGTCTGTTGAATTATAACAAGGAATCACTGTTTTTGAATCAATCAGTTCATACAGCAATTTTTCCGCTTTACTACTAGTACGTTTTCCTATCGCTGAACTGATTCTGTATTTTCTGGAATCTTTCGCCAACTGCGCGGGTATTGCATGGTACATAGCGGAGGTTCTGCCGGATGGATCGATTTTTTTGAAATCGTCTTCATACAGATTAATAATCTGTCTCTTCACCTGATCAATCACCGCAAAATTATTTCCGGTAGCGAAGGACTCGACTGACTGTGGCATTCCTCCTACTGCCATATAAACTCTAAGATTTCGCATCAGTTTTCTGTTCGTGCCCTGCCCTATAGCTTTTCCTTTTTCATATATTGTTTTTAGCAAGTCATAGTTGAATCCGACAGCGTCACAAAACTCTTCGTAATCCAGCGGATAAACCTGAAGTTTCATCTCTTCGGACGGGATGAGTATATCTTTAACATTTTTTCTTATAGAGATAAGAGATCCCGTTTCCATATAATGATATCTGCCATCTTTAACAAGATGCTTAATAGCTTGTCTGGCTGCAGGGAATAATTGAACCTCATCAAATATAATCAGTGACTCGCCCTTATATAGGGTGATCCCTGTTTCCGCCTGGATCCGGAGAAAGAATATATCAAGATTCCCGATATCATCAAAACATTTTTTGATATTATCCGCGTTCTGTGAAAAATCCATTAATATGTATGACTTGTACTCATTTCGAGCAAAATTCTCAGCTATCGTAGATTTCCCGACTCGCCGTGCTCCTTCAAGCATTACGGCATATTTATCTGCGTAATCTTTCTTCCAGTTCAAAAGTTTTTCATATACTTTTCTTTTAAACAGCAATGTGATGTCCCCTCCTTTCAGTATAATAATATCAAATAAATCGCATTTCTTCAATGCTCATCCAAACAAAAAGTTACATTTCTTCAATATCAATTCTTAATAAAATACACATTTTTTCGTTTCCTATGGCAATATGCCATCAATTTTCGGTCAATTATAAATATTTTTTTCGGCGTTTTGTAAGTCTACTATTTTTCGTATTGGTAAAGCTCGCCATAATCGTTTTTCTCAACATCGCTGCGATCAGCCGAATGCAGAGTTTTGAGTTCTAATCCGAAATCCAGACATACAAAAAGTCCCTGGCGTTATTACCAGAGACCATGTATCTCACAATTGATTTAACTTTTTTAAGTGCAGACCATATACATCATCCAATATGAATAACTTTACCTTCCTGGCAATTTCGTTCTTTGTCACCATACTGAATAAACTTCATATACATAATGTATGCACAGAGTATTCTATGGTCTGTTTCTGCTCTGACTTCGCTTACGCTCGCCAATCGCAGACATCTCTTGCGAAAAATTCGCCTACAACTCTGCAAAAGCAATCGTTGGGCAGACTGTTTTGGTGGCGATGACCACCTTCATTTTACATGAAACCCTTGATATCAGTGGCTTACAGACAATATGTCTCAGATTATCGACTCGTTTGTCGACATATTCGTAAGTCTGAACATGATCTGTATAAGTAAGTTTCTGATACTATAACCATAATCGATATACTCATATTTACATGCTTTTATTGTCGTATCAGTTCATCATAGAACGGCTGCGGAATGAAAGAATGTTTGTAGGACTGAGCAATTATTTTCATATTCCTGTCCAAAATAAATGGAATATCATTTTCACCTATAATTATCTTTTTTCCATCCATATCATCAGCAACAGGAGAAAAAAATCCTTGCTTAGAATAATTCGCAATTGCAATTGAAGGAGTAACGGGAAAAAAGATACATGTTGTTGAGGCTATTAAACCATTATTAAAAAGACCAGTTTCTGTTTTTCCAATTCCTTCAATCAGCACAGGATTATCTCCTGTAACAAATGGAACTGAATGGCGAACAGCATTTACATAAATGATCCAAAGACGATTATGAAGTACTTTACAATAGCGTTCAAAATTCTCCAGATTAAACGTATGGTTAAAAAACTGTTCTTTTTTCCACTGATCCGTCCAGTCCCAGTTTGCTATTTTCTTCTCATATTTATCGCGTATTACTTTTGGCAATGCTCTTATTGCTTCTGCTTTAATTTCAGGAATAACTCTTTTATAAAGTGTTTTAATGTATTCAATGCTATCAGGGATTCTCATCATCTGAGCAACGATGAGTTTAGAAAGTGTGTTTTTCTCATATTCACCAAGTACTATCTTTTCATTACAAGATAACGTTACTCGCGAAATGATATTGCCTAATTCTCTCCCATATTTGGTGAATATGAGAAAAGTACTATCTTTTCATTACAAGATAACGTTACTCGCGAAATGATATTGCCTAAT
>CAUTYX010000013.1:0-45187 GCA_963542695.1 uncultured Eubacteriales bacterium | reverse complement strand
ATGCAGCGTAGTCTCGTGGGCTCGGAGATGTGTATAAGAGACAGGATACAGATAGGAAAACATGCTAATATAATTTCAGAAAATTTAATTAATAGATGGATTAAAATTGTGTTTCTAATTTTCCGGATGTAAAGCATACTTTGTTATAATATGAGATTTCTATAATCAATCAAGAGAAGATAATGCCCTAAATTGAGGAGAGAATTAAATGAAAATAGACAAAATAGTAGGAGGAGTTATCTGTATCCTTGCAAGTATTGCATTGATTATATACTACAAGGTAGGTATCTTGGAATTTTTGAATGCAGAAATTGGGGAGATTATTGCGAAAGCGATAGTTTTTGTTGCACTTGTAGCTTTCTTAGCAAAGGGAATATCTTTGCTTTTATCATCAATTATTGAAAAAAAGAAAAAATAGAGTTGAATGATTTAAACTTTGCTCAGATCCTATTTCTTTAACGATATAAGTGCTATAGTCTGGAGGATAGTAAGATGAAAATAGACAAAATAGTAAGAGCAATTATCTGTATTATAGCAGGATTTGCATTGATTATTTTTTCAAAAGTGTTTATTTCAGAGTTTTATGCAGATACTGGATACATTATTTCATCAACAATAGCATTTATAACAATTGTAGCTTTCTTCGCAAGGGGCATATCCTTGCTTTTATCATCAATTATTGAAAAAAAGAAAAAATAGAGTTGGCTACTTGAAAAAATCGTGCAATGCGTATTGTGATGATTTTGTTGAAAGAATCAAAGTGCATAATTTGTAACAATGTGACTTAGGAGTTGAATGAGTTAAGCTTTTTTCAGCTCCTATTTCTTTATGTAATTTCAATATGAAAGTATGATATACTTAAATGGCATGTCATAGTGTAGTATTGAAGTATCGTTGTCTAGCATAAGGAGAATTGTCATGAGGAGGAAACTCTGGCTTTTAGTTGTTTTTGCTGCTTTTTTAGTCTGTTGGTCAAGCCAAGCCTTTGCGGTAGATTCAAACCAAGTGGAAAATGTAAAAGTTACAACCAGTAATGCAACCGGATCGTTGAGCAAAAAAATGATAAGGAAAGGGTATAGACCTGTTTTTTTGTCGTGGAAAAGTATAAAGGATGCTTCGGGATATAAAATTTACTTTTCTACCAAACGCACCGGCAAATACCGTATCGCCACAGAAGGGCTGCATTCTAAAAAGCCTGCTGATACAATCCTTGGAAGCAAAAAAGGGAATACTACCAGATATACCTTGGCTTTTCCAAAGAAAAAAGTTTACTATTTTAAAGTATCGGCTGTTACTAAAGGAAAAGAAACTAAAATGAGTGACTGGGTATCTGTTAAGGTAGCAGGTCATAAGACAAACGTTTCTTCTTTCAAAATAAAGGGGAAACAAAATATTAAAGTAGGGGATACAGTCAAATTAAAAGTAAAGCTTAAAAAAAGAAACCCTAAAAGGATACGGTGGATTTCTTCCAATCCTTCTCTTGCCAGTGTAAATTCGCAAGGAATCGTGAAGGGAAGAGCGGTCGGTAAGGTTACCATTACAGCAATTGCTCATAATGGAAAAAGAAATTCTGTTTCTATGTATGTTTCCCATAAAAAAAGCAAAAATCTTAATAAGAAAAAAGAAGATTATCCTCGATTGTTGTCATTGGACTCCTATCCTCAGAAGGAGAAGGATGTTTACCAAGTTAACATTTTGAAATGGAACGCAGCAGTTAACGGTAAATATCAAATTTTACGGAAAGCCAAAGGCAAATACCGTGTCATAGCTACTGTAACAGCAAAGAAAAAAACACAGAGCTATCAAGATAAAAAAGTAAGATATGGCGTACAGTATTATTATACGGTTCGTCAAGTTAAGAAAGGGCTCACAAAGGTTGCTCTTGGAAAATATGACAAGCAGGGAATCTCTTCTATTTCCCCGGTGAAAAATCTATATGCGGATTTTGCAAATTTGAGAGGAAAAGTAAAGTGGAATAAAGTGCCGGGTGCCAGTTATTATATTGTTGAACGTACCGACAGAAAGAAGGGGAAGAGTAAAGATATCGGTCGCACAGGAAATACGAGTTTTTTTGACATCTATCGTCAGACCTGTGAAAAGTTTCCAAAATCACAAGATGAAACGGGGCATAAACGAAAATATCTATGCGATGGACATTTTGCAGACCCCTCCATTAATACCTTTATCTACAATGTAAAGGCTGTAAGAAAAAGCAAAGATACCATGGGCAGATACAAATATAGCTACAGTCACTATTATAAAGACGGCTATTTTACGATGAGAACCCCACCTGTCCTTTCTTATGATGATAAAAGCAAGGAATTGGTTTGGGGGCAAATAAAGCACACAGAAAAGTATACGATTTACAAAGGACAACGCAAAGCAGGAAGAATCAGCTGGATTAGAGTTAAAACAACGAAACCTCATTCAGGCGTTCAACAAAAAGCAGTAGTTGATTTTGATGCTAACAATCCGTATTTTTCCGTAGTTGCTTCGGCAGATAGGAACGGAAAGACAATCTCCAGTCAAAAGGACGATGGATTCTCCTTAGAAAACAGAAACTATAAGGAGACAAAAGTTCTCTTTTTAGGGGATAGTATCACTTACGGTTCGCCATATAGAGCTAAGAGTACCCGGCATATTTTCTCTTATCCACATAGGATAGGTGCATTGACGGGAGTGCAGTATTTTAATCCGTCCATTCCGGGAGCTACACTTTCAGACGATCCGGAAGATCCTAAGCCGGCACCTCATACAAATAACTATATCAGATCTAGAATTAGTACTGGGATTGCAGATAGAATTTTAGTGGGAGAGCCTACCGATCAATGTGATGAGCTGGGTATTCCTGCAGACTACGCCAGTCGATTTGGAGAAGGATATGAGGGCTATGATGTGGTTGTCATAGCTGCGGGAACGAATGATTATGCGGATTTGAAACCCTTCACTGATGAAGCCGACGATATTGAGAATTTGGATAACCAGAATGTAACAGGTGCTCTTAACTCTATCGTTTCTTATCTGGAGGAAGCTAGTGAAAATCGCATTAAGGATGGAAAGAAACCCATTAAAGTTGTTTTTCTGGACTTGTTTTATAGCGATAGAATATACGATTACGGAAAGAGACAGAATCGTTTTGCAACAAAAAATGACCTGAAATATACATTAACAGATTATCAGAAGCAGTTGAACAAACTGATTGATCATTATGAAGAAGTCTATAACCAAGAAGGCGGAGAGAAAAATAATAAATTATCCATATATCATTTTAAGACAGATGATTATGAATTCGTGACACAGGAGAATTGTCCTTATACCACATCAGACAATCTTCATATGACAAGATTGGTCTATGCGAAAATAGGAAGTGAGCTAACAGAATTCATGGTTGACAACAAAATATTAGAAAAATAATTAGATTCTCTTGCATGGGAAGATATAATTTTACACAAAATAGTGTTGGTGAAGATCTTTTGCCAACACTATATTTATAAAAATCAATTCCATTGCTCATCTAACCGTAGAAGAAACCGCATAATGCTTGAGTGGCTTTATTTGTTGGTATATAATGAGATGTATTGTAAATTGTAAATCGCGAGAGATCAGAGGGAGAACATTATGTTTGAGAACTTAATTGAAGTACTGAAGAAAGATTCTCGGAAAATCGTTTTTACAGAGGGAACAGATGCAAGAATCTTAGAGGCATCTGATCGTCTGAAAAAGGGTGGTTTTCTGACACCGATTCTCATTGGTGTAAAAGAGGATGTGGAGGCTGCAGCAAAAGAAGGCGGCTTTGATATTGAAGGACTGGAAATCATCGATCCGGCTACCTATCCGGAGATGGATGCTATGGTAGCAAAGATGGTAGAACTAAGAAAAGGGAAAATGGACGAAGACCAGTGTAGAGCTGCTCTGCAAAAGGGCAACTACTTTGGCACCATGCTGGTTAAAATGGGACAGGCCGATGCCTTGCTGGGCGGTGCAACCTATTCCACAGCTGATACCGTTCGTCCGGCTCTGCAGCTGATCAAGACAAAGCCCGGCAACAAAGCCGTTTCCTCTCTCTTTATTATGGTTCGTGAACACGAAGACGGAGAAGATGAAATCCTGGGAATGGGCGACTGCGCTATAAACATCAAACCGGATGCTGACCAGCTGGCAGAATCCGCCATTGAATCTGCAAAGACAGCAGCTGTATTCGGCATCGATCCAAAGGTGGCCATGCTGTCTTATTCCACCAAAGGTTCCGGCGCAGGAGAAGATGTAGATAAGGTAAAGGCTGCACTGGAAAAAGTAAAGGAATTGGCACCGGAACTGGATGTAGATGGCGAATTGCAGTTTGACGCTGCCGTTTCCCCGGTAGTAGCAGCTAAAAAATGCCCCGGCTCCACAGTAGCAGGTCAGGCAAACGTATTCATATTCCCGGACATCAACGCCGGAAACATTGGATACAAAATTGCGCAGAGACTAGGTGGATTTGATGCGTATGGCCCAGTACTCCAGGGATTAAACGCACCTATTAATGATTTGTCCAGAGGTTGTAACGCAGAAGAAGTCTACACCATGGCTATCATTACCGCTGCATTGAAATAAGACAAAATAGGATAGTATAGATGACATTAACTCAATTGCGGTACGTAATTGCCGTAGCCGAAGCCGGTTCTATGAACGAGGCGGCCAAACAACAATTTGTATCCCAACCCAGTTTATCCACTGCCATTAAGGAACTGGAAAAAGAATTGGGAATTTACCTGTTTCGCCGCAGCAATCATGGTGTAATATTGACACCGGACGGGAAAGAGTTTGTCGGATATGCCAGACAAGTTCTCCAGCAATACCAATTGCTGGAGAACAAGTATCTGTCTTCGGCAGATGTAAAGAAAAAATTCGGCGTTTCCATGCAGCATTATACCTTTGCGGTATTTGCGTTTGTGGAGCTGGTGAAACAGTTTGGCATGGATGACTATGAATTTGCGGTTAGGGAAGGCAAAACTTCGGAAGTTATGGAAGACGTCCGGGATTCTGTCAGCGAAATAGGCATATTGTACAGAAGCCGGGAAAACCAGGATGTATTGGAAAAATATTTCAGGGACTATGGTTTGGAATTTCATTCTTTGATGGAGTGTGGCGTGTATGCGTATCTTTGGAAAGAGCATCCTCTGGCAAAAGAGGAAATAATTACCTTGGATCAGCTGGAGGAATACCCTTGTTTGACCTTTGATCAGGGAACAAAGAATTCTTTCTATTTTTCCGAAGAAGCGTTAAATACCTATGGATATCGTCGTTCCATTGCCGTAAATGACCGTGCCACCATGTTAAACATGATGCGGGGATTAGAAGGATATACGATTTGCAGCGGTATTATCTGTGAGGATCTAAATGGTTCCGGATATGTGGCTGTGCCTATTGACGTAGATGAAACAATGGTCATTGGCTACCTCTGTAGACAAGACCAAAAGCTATCTCCTCTGGCAGAAAAATATCTGGAAGAGATTGCGAAATATAAGGAATATAGTGATAGTATATAGGGGAAGGAGAACCCAAAATGAGTGAAAATTGCAATCATGATTGTGGCAGCTGTGGTGTTGATGGATGTGGCAGTCGAAGCCCGGAAAGCTTGCTGGAAAAACCCCATGAAAAGAGTCATATTAAGAAAGTCATCGGCATTGTCAGCGGAAAGGGAGGCGTAGGGAAATCCTCTGTTTCTTCTTTGGCAGCAGTAACGGCAGCAAGACAAGGATACAAAGCCGCTATTTTAGATGCTGACGTAACGGGTCCTTCTATTCCAAAGATGTTTGGTGTTACAGATACCGTATACGGTGTAGAAGACGGCATTATTCCGCAGTCAACACCATCGGGCATTAAAATGGTTTCTACCAACTTGGTGCTGGAAAATCCGGAAGATCCTGTTTTGTGGAGAGGTCCTGTTATCGCCGGTCTTGTAAAACAGTTTTGGACAGATGTTATCTGGGAAGATATTGATTTCATGTTTATCGATATGCCTCCGGGAACAGGAGATGTTCCATTAACGGTATTCCAATCTATTCCTGTTGATGGTATTATCGTTGTAACCAGTCCTCAGGATCTTGTTTCCATGATTGTTGCCAAAGCTGTAAAGATGGCGGAAATGATGGATATTCCTGTTTTGGGATTGATTGAAAACATGAGTTATGTGGCATGTCCTACCTGTGACGAAAAGATTAATATCTTTGGAGAAAGTCATTTGCAGCAGGTTGCAGCAGACCATGGACTTTCCGTTATTGCACAGCTTCCCATTGATCCGGAGCTGGCACAGGCCTGTGATAAAGGCAAAATTGAAATGTATGAATCCAATCAGTTGGATACGCTAGTGGATGTGTTGAACAAGCTGGCGTCTGAATAATCAGTAGAAAGGAAATTATTTTTATGAAAACGCTGGATACATTTAAAGGCAGCAGCACCTACGTTGCCACAGAAGAACTGAAAAATGCGGTTAATGTTTCCATTGCATTGGAAAAACCTTTGCTAATCAAGGGAGAACCGGGAACCGGCAAAACCATGCTGGCCGAAGCCATTGCAGAATCCTTAGACATGGAGCTGGTAATTTGGAGTATCAAATCCACCACCAAAGCGCAGGATGGACTGTATGTGTACGATACCGTACAGAGACTGTATGATTCTCAGTTTGGAGAAGGGGATGTAGCGGATATCAAGCAGTACATCAAGCTTGGTAAGCTGGGTGAAGCCTTTACATCTGACAAGCAAGTTGTTCTTCTAATTGACGAAATTGACAAGGCTGACTTGGAATTTCCTAACGATTTGTTATGGGAACTGGACAAAATGGAATTCTATATCAATGAAACCAAGGAGACCATTAAGACCAAGACTCGTCCCATTGTTATCATTACATCCAATGCAGAAAAAGAACTGCCGGATGCCTTCCTTAGAAGATGTATTTTCCATTACATTGAGTTTCCGGATGAAGAAAAAATGCGGGATATCATCAAGGTTCACTATGGAGACATTGATGGAAAATTAGTAGACAGCGCATGCGAAGCCTTCTATAAACTGCGTGAAATGGATGATTTGCAGAAGAAACCCAGCACATCCGAGCTTTTAGACTGGATTCAAGCGTTAATGTTAGCAGGCGTTGATGTGGATACCCTGGCAGATAAAGTTCCTTTTGTAGGAGTTCTGCTAAAGAAAAACCAGGATATCGATGTAATGCATGAAATTAAGGAAAAAGGATATTCCCTCAAGAGGTGGTAATATGTTTCTGAGTTTTTTCTATTTACTTAGAGCCCGGGGACTAAAAGTATCTATCAATGAGTGGATGGTGTTAATGGAAGCTTTGGACAAAGGATTGGCCAATTCTTCCTTAACCGCCTTTTATCATCTTTGCCGTAGTATTTTAGTAAAAACAGAGGCTGACTATGACAAGCTTGACTCTGTATTTGCAGAATACTTTGAAGGAATTGAATCACCGGAAGATCTTCCGGAAGAATTTTGGAAATGGTTGGCAGAAGAAGATAAAGAGCGAGACATTGATGACAAACGTGTTCATGAATCTATTGTTCGTGAATTCGAAGAGATTATGGAAATGTACCGAGAGCGTATCCAGGAACAGAAGGAACGGCACGATGGCGGAACCTACTGGATTGGAACCGGTGGTACTTCTGTAATGGGTAGGGGTGGATATAATCCGGCCGGTGTTCGAACCGGTGGTTACAGCAGACATAAATCCGCTGTTCAGATTGCCGGTGAACACAACTTCTGTGACTTTAGAGATGACACTGTTATCGATGTACGCCAATACCAGATGGCATTCCGCAAACTGCGTCAGTTTTCCAGCAGGGTGGATGCGGCAAAGACAGAACTGGATATTGATCAAACCATTGAAGAGACCAGTGATAATGCCGGATTGTTGAAATTGGTATACGAGCGTCCACGAAAAAATACGGTAAAAGTCCTGCTGCTGATGGATTCCGATGGCTCTATGCTCCGGTATAGTGATATGTGTGCCCGATTATTCCAGGCATTGCGTAAATCCAATCACTTTAAGGATGTAAAGGTATATTACTTCCATAACTGTATTTACGATCATTTATATAATACTCCTTATTGTAAACGAGGAGACTGGATAGATACCAGTTGGGTACTAAATAATTTGGACAGCGAATACAAAGTTATATTTGTCGGTGATGCGGCTATGGCACCATCGGAACTGTTCCGCCGTGGTGGAAATGCCTTTGTAGGTCTTTTCAACCAGGATACCGGGATGGAATGGTTGCAGCGCTTTGATAAAAAATACAAAAAGAAAATCTGGCTTAACCCAATTCTTGCAAAACGATGGGAATTTGCATACGGTTATGAAACCATTCAAGTTATCAAGGATATATTCCCTATGTTTGAATTGACCATGGACGGATTGGAAAAAGGAATCAAGCGTCTATTGGTTCGCTGAGACGGCTATATGTAAAAACAAATTAAAAACCGAAAACGGAAGCAGTCTCCGGAATGGAGATTGCTTCCGTTTTCGATTGTGGCTGTTTTTTTATATATCGGTGTTAGAAATAGCGAAAAACACCTTTTACTTTGCCTAATATTTTTACGTCATTGACAATAATGGGACTCATGGTAGAATTTTCCGGTTGCAGCCGGATATGATCCTTTTCTTTGTAGAAGGTTTTAACTGTTGCTTCACTTTCAAATCCATCGACCATGGCAACAACAATATCTCCATTGCGAATACTGGTTTGCTGCTCTACTAGGATGTAGTCTCCATCCATAATGCCGGCTTCAATCATGCTCTCTCCACGGACCGTAAGCATATAGTTGGCGCCGGATCCCAGGAAACGCTGCGGAACAGGAATGGTGTCGGTTACGTTTTCTTCTGCTAAAATCGGTGTACCGGCGGCTACCTGACCCACCAAAGGAATATCGACAATATCTCCCCGCTGTTCTTTCTTTTCAGAAGGGGCTGAGACGGTTGCGGTAGTGGATTTTTCCGTCGTAGCAGATGTGTTTTCTGTCGGATCTTCAATGAGAACCAATGCTCTGGGTTTAGAGGGGTCTTTTCGTAAAAAACCGGCCTCCACTAAATTATTAATATCTTTATGAACCGTGGATGTAGATTTGATGCCCAGAGCCGTACAAATTTCTCGAACAGTAGGGGGATATCCTTTTTCTGTAATCTGTTTGCTCATATACGCAAGAATTTGGCTCTCTCGCTTCGTTAACTGTGCCATGTGTTCACCGACCTTTCTATGTGTACTTTTATCATATCATAGAAGAACAGCTGTGTAAACAAACGTTCGTTTTGCTGCATAAAAAAAGAACAATTGCGAACAAGTAAGGATTTTTTATAGCCTACTTGTATATAGACAGAGGATTACGAAGGTAATAACAGAACAAAGCTAAGAGCCAAGGTTGGATTTCCTTGGCTCTATCATAGTTAATATAGGGTTTTACACACTGCCGCATTTTACCGGTCACGTACTTTTGCCAGCAAGTTGTAATTGTAATACTCGGTGTCTGTTAAATAGCTTTGTAGGTGGCTGTCAAAGTCATCGGGAGAATGCATGGGAGTGTACCAGGAGAACCGGTTGTAGTAAGACTGGGTTTCTTTAGAATCAAATTTCCGACCGTTCATGGCACAAATATCGTTGATAGCACGCTGCAATTTATCGTGACTCCATCCGCTGACATCGCTTTCTGCCAGATAGTAATCATCGTAACTATATACTTCATTATTCAAGGAATAATCGTATAGCCCCTTATCATTATAATCAATGACGATTCGCTGCGTTTCTGTTGTTTTTACTTTGACAACAAATTTTCTGCTGGTATTTTTCGGTTCAATGCGATATGTTTCCTGATCTGTTGCCGAATAATCTGCCGTCACCGTGATTTCATCTCCATTGGAGAGATTGGTATCTTTATCGATGGTGTAGCTAACACCTTCAATGAATTTCTTTGCTTTTTTGTCGCCGGCTTCGATGGCGTTTCTTGCTTCCACTTCATCAATTTGTGCCGTTCCTTCGCCGTTTTTACCAAGGAAGGTAATGGCCGACTGTGGAATTCTAGACGTTAAATCTACTTCCGTTGTTTTGATTTTCGTTGACCAAATAAAGAAGCCTGCAATGCCAGCAACAATAATAACAGCGATAACAATGGCAATAATCAAAGGCACCATTTTGGATGATTTTTTACGTGGCACTGCGGGCTGCAACAATTCGTCACCATAATAGTCGTTTTCGGTACGAACATCGGTCTCGACATTGGCGCCGCATTGTTCACAGTATTTGTAGCCGGGGGTTAACTTTGCCCCGCAATGTGGGCAATATTGATTGCTCATAATAATCCTCTTTCATTCTCTTATTAAAACTAACACGTACACATATATGTATTGTATATCAATTAGCAGGCAATCTCAATTGCTAGATGACTTGTTTGCCAATCCATTTTCCCCGGCGCCAACGGTGCTGGAAAATAAAGAAACGAGCCGCAAAATCAATAACCATGGCTATCCATGGAGCAACGGCACCAAAGCCGAAAATCTTAGCCAATATATAGGCTCCCAGTATGCGGATTAACCACATGGTAATAAGAGAAACCACCATAGGGAATTTTACATCGCCGGCAGACCGCAAAGCTTGCGGGAATTCAAAGGCCGTTGGCCAAAGGGCCACAGCGCCAATCGTATGCCAGCGGAACATCACCATGGTCAAATGGGCAGTCTGATCGCTGGCATGGTATAAAGTCAGTACAAAGGGCATTAGAAAATAGACAATCCAGGCAAAAATCTCCATGGTAATAAACATTATTTTCAGCATCAACTGATTATAATAGCGTACTTGTTCAATATCACCGTATCCGACGCAGCGAGCAATTACTGTGGTAACGGCCATGTTACAGGCAATACCGGGAATCAGTTGGATAGATGCCATATTGTTTGTGATGGCATTTGCTGTAATAGCGCTGGTACCATAAAGGGCAACCAAAGAAAGCAATACCAGCTTTCCCAGTTGAAACATACCGTTTTCCACGCCATTGGGGATGGCAACGTAGAGAATACGCTTTATGAGGGAACCATCGGGATGATATGCAAAGGTTTTTGGAAGATGGAGCAGACGATCCTGGTTTAGCAGTAAAATCACAACTACTACGGCTGCGGCCGTGCGGCTGGCCAAGGTAGAAATACCGGCACCATCGGTATCCATCCCCAATCCGTAAATAAGGGAAGCATTTCCTGCAAAGTTAATTAAGTTCATCATAACGGAAATCCACATAGGTCCTTTGGAATTTCCCATGGCACGGAAAACCGCCGTCCCGCCTTGGTGAATGGTAAGCATTGGAAGGGAACAAGCCGTAAAAATCATATATTTATTGGCGTAGCTAAATACTTCCTTTGTAATCTGTCCAAAGCAAAGGTGGAGTATGAGATGGCGAAATAGTAGCAAGATGGCTGCAAAACCTATGCCGCAAAGGAACATAAACCAAATTAGCTGGTAAGCGGAATTGCAGGCTTCCTTTTCTTTCTTTGCACCTAGATATTGGCCGGCTACAACAGCACCTCCCGTTGCCATGGCCGAAAAGGCCATTAAAAACAACTGCATGACCTGATCCACTAAAGAAACTGCGGACACAGCGCCTTCTCCTACAGAAGACACCATAATGGAGTCAATCATCCCAACAAAAAAGACCAAGAACAAGTCTATAATCATGGGCAAAATCAGTGTTGCTAACTGGTGACCGGTAAATAAATAATCCGGTTTTGTATGTAATTGTAAATGGGTATTTTTGAAAATCATGACACTTATTATAGCACGAAGGAGAAGATACATACTTGCTTTTTTAAAGATTTAGGCGTAATCTATCTACAAAGATGGTTAGCTAGTTCTAACTTTTTTGATTCTTTGACATTTTTAATATAGAGACATAAAACAGGTGATTACTATGGGAAACGATTCTTTTTTACGAATTCATGAATTACGAAAAGGCTTTGGAGAGGGAGAAACCCGGCAGGAAGTGCTGCAAGGCATGACCTTTACCGTTGCCAAGGGAGAATTTTGCGTTATTCTCGGTCCCTCGGGATCCGGCAAATCTACATTATTAAATATCATAGGTGGCATTGACCAAGCTGACAGTGGTCTTCTTTCCATTGATGGGGACAAGATGAAAGAACTGTCGGAAAAAGCCATTACAAAATATCGGCGTATGCATCTTGGTTATGTGTTCCAAATGTATAATTTGATTCCCAATTTAAATGTAAAAGAAAACATCGAAGTGGGAGCATATCTATCGGAAAATCCCTTAGATGTCAGCCAGCTTATTGAAGTGTTAGGCCTAAAGGAACATCAGTACAAACTCCCAAATCAATTATCAGGTGGCCAACAACAGCGAACCGCTATTGGCAGAGCCGTTGTTAAAAATCCGGATATACTCCTTTGTGATGAGCCGACCGGTGCCTTGGATTACAATACTTCTAGAGAAATACTATCACTTATTGAAAAGGTTAACCAGACATATGGAAACACCGTAATTATGGTTACCCACAACGAAGCCATTCGTCATATGGCTCACCATGTTATTCGGTTGCGTGACGGGGTAGTTCGTTCTAATGAAATCAATGAGAATAGAATCCATGCCTTGGATTTGGAATGGTAGGTGATTCTGATGAAAAATCCTCTACACAGACGAGTACCTAAGGAATTGCTGGGCGAATGGAGAAAATACCTAGTTATATTTCTATTTTTGACAGTAACCATTGGCTTTATTTCCGGCACAGATGTAGCTAATAACAGTATGCTAAAGTCTGTTTCAAGTAGCGAAAAGATATGCAGACAGGAAGACGGCCATTTTGTGCTGCATCACAAGATGACAGCTTCTTTAAAAAAGAAACTTGAAAAAGAAGATATTACCATCTATAAAAATTATCATAAGAATGTAAAAGAGCAGGTGGCTGCCTCCGAAAAAAAAGGCAAAGCAAAAGGCACTCACCAAGAAAAGACCATCCGCGTGTATCAGCAGCAGTCATCCATTAATCAACCTGCATTGTTAAAGGGAAAACTTCCTACGAAAAAAGGAGAAGTGGCCATTGATCGTATGCATGCCGATAATAATTCTATCGTCGTGGGAGATCGTATTACAGCCGGGACAACAAAATTAAAAGTTACCGGGCTCATTGCACTTCCCAATTACAGTACTCTTTTTGAAAAAAATACCGATAGTTTGTTTGATGCCATTACTTTTGATGTAGGTGTGGTAACAAGAGAAACATTCAAAAAGCTCCATACGCAAACAAACTATCAGTATTCCTGGTTTTATGATAAGAAACCTAAAAATGTAAAGCAGGAGAAAAAGTGGGCTGACTCTTTGATGAAAGCCGTTGTAAAAGAATCGCTCTTTGCCGGCAATCAACTGGAAGAGTATGTGCCAAATTACCTAAACCAGGCTATTCATTTTGCCACAGATGATTTTGGCAGAGATAAGATCATGGGGAACTACCTGCTGTATATTTTGGTTATCGTTCTTGCTTTTATTTTCGCCATTACCATTAACAGCACCATTGAAAAAGAAGCCAGCGTCATTGGAACTTTGCGAGCTTCCGGATACACTAGGAGAGAATTATTATTCCATTATATGGCATCCCCTGTGTTAGTGACCTTGGTGGCTGCCGTAGCCGGTAACGTGTTAGGATATACCGGATTTAAAAATGTAATTGCCGGCATGTACTACAACAGCTATAGTCTGCCACCTTATGAAACATTTTTTACTTCGGAAGCCTTTTGGAAAACCACCATTGTTCCTATTGTGTTAATGTTTGTCATTAATGCTCTAGTGATATCTTCTAAACTGAAGTTATCACCACTTTCTTTCCTCCGTCATGATTTGACCAAAAACCGGAAAAAGAAAACTATGAAACTGAAGAGTCTCCCTTTTATTAATCGTTTTCGAATTCGTATATTTTTACAGAACTTGCCTAATTACACCATGCTGTTGGTGGGCATGACTTTTGTTATGATCTTGATGCTCTTTTCCACATCTATGCCCTCTACGTTAAAGCATTATCAAAAAAACGTGGTGAGCAATATGTTTGTGAACTATCAATATACTTTAAAGCAAACAATGGATAATCAAGGGGCACCTATTACCACTGCCAATAAAAAAGCGGAAAAATTTAGTGTACGAACCTTAGAATCCGTAGGCGGTGTACATGACAAAGAAGTCGTTACTCTTTATGGAGTGAAGAAAGACAGCCGCTACGTTCATTGGAAAAAGGCGCCCAGTAAAAATCGAGTATATATTTCCAAGGCTTACCAGGATAAATTCGGCTATGAAATAGGGGATACCTTTACCTTGCAAGAAAAATATACCGACAAAAAGCATACTTTGAAGGTGGCCGGGGTGACAGACTATGCCGGTGCCATCAGTGTCTTTGTTACCGGGAAACAATTTTCCACCATTTTGAATTTGGACAAAGGATATTGGAACGGCTATATGTCCAATACGAAAATAAAGGATATTGACCAGCAGTATATTGCCGGCAAAATGACCAAAAAAGATGTGACAAAAATCAGTCGCCAGCTGGATCATTCCATGGGAAACTTTATGGCATATTTTCGCGTAGCTTGCGTTATTTTGGCAGCTATTTTGATTTATCTGTTGACCAAGACCATTGTGGAGAGAAATAGAAGATCCATTTCTATTGTAAAAATTCTAGGCTATTACGACCGAGAGATTACATCCTTGTATATGACGGTCACGACTATCATTGTGGTTTTATGGGAAATTATTGCTTTGCTTGTTTCGAATCAAATTGTCCAATGGATGTGGAGAAAATATCTAAACACCATGGATGGATGGCTGGCGTTCTATATGGATGCCATTGTCTATATAGAAATATTCGCCGCTATTTTCGCAGCCTATTTGGTAATTTCTATCTTTGACTTCCAACGTATCCGGCGGATTCCTATGGACGAAGCTTTGAAGAACGTTACTGATTAGAGTTGCGTTGCAAGAAACATATACCGGAGATAACAGAATTTAATGAATCTTTAGTGGTATTACAGAATATAATTTGGTAAAATATTAACATATAGGATTTTGTAATGTGCTAGGAGGATGCTGTGGAATATATAGCGATTATTGTCTTTGTGCTGGTAATGACTTGCATTGTGACAGAAAAAATACACCGAGCCGTGGCAGCTATTGCCGGTGCCGCTGTGTTGGTTTTGACTCACGTTCTTAGTTTTGACAAGGCCATCTCTCATATCGATTTTAATACCTTAGGCGTATTGATGGGGATGATGCTCTTTGTTGCCGTAGTGAAGAAATCAGGACTCTTTGAATTCGTTGCCATCAAAGCTACCAAAATTGCCAAAGGCGATCCTTGGCGCATTATGGTTGCCTTTATGTTGATTACAGCCGTCTTCTCGGCAATGCTGGACAACGTTACGACCGTGCTGTTGATTGCACCAATGACGTTTACCATTACGGGAATGCTGAAGATCAACCCGGTGCCGTTTTTATACACACAAATTCTGGCATCCAACATTGGTGGTACCGCAACGCTTATCGGTGACCCTCCTAATATTATGATAGGATCTGCTGCTCATCTATCTTTTGCCGACTTTATCTTAAATGACGGACCGGCTGTAGTAATCATTATGATTGTTGTCATCTTTGTAATGAAGTTTGTATACGGGCGTAAGATGTTGGTAGATGCAGAACATATGCAGGCGGTAATGGAACTGAATCCAGAAGATGCCATTAAGAGTAAAAGTTTGCTTCACAAGAGTTTGGTAATGATTGTTGTCGTAGCAGCCGGCTTTGTTCTCCATGGTCAGTTAGGTGTAGAATCCGGTGTCGTTGCACTTACATGTGCGGCTGTTTTGATGATTATCGGTAGAGCCGATGCCGAAGAGGTGATTTTGGACGTAGAATGGCCAACCATTGTATTCTTCTTAGGTCTCTTTGTAGTAGTAGGCGGATTGGTGGAAACCGGTGTCATTAACCAGTTGGCAAACTTGATGATCGATAAGACCGCCGGATATCCGGTAGTAACCATGTTGGTGCTTCTATGGGCTTCCGCATTGCTATCTGCAATTTTGGACAATATTCCGTTTGTAGCAACGCTGATTCCGTTGGTGCAGGTGATGGCACAAAACGGCATTGATGTAGGACCGCTATGGTGGGCCATTTCCCTTGGCGCATGTCTTGGCGGAAACGGAACTCTTATTGGAGCCAGCGCCAACGTTGTTGTAGCCAGCATCAGTGGCAAGCACGGGCATCCCATTACCTTTAAAGACTTCTTTAAAGTTGGCTTCCCGGTTATGCTGATTACCTTGGTGATTTCTACGATTTACATGCTGGTACGGTACGCATAAGCCACGTAGATACTGACAATGTCATAAACAGAAACAGAAATACGGAAATAGAAATAGCGTCGCTGCCTGAAAAGGGAAGCGACCTTTTCTTTCGTATGCTATAATGAAAAAATTGGTACTATCAAAAGAAGGAGTAAGACGTGATTCTAATTAAAGAGTTTGAATTTGATGCAGCCCACAACTTGATTTATTACCATGGCAAGTGTGAAAGGTTACATGGCCATACATATAGATTGGTGGTAAAACTTCAAGGAACCTTAGATAAAGAAGATATGGTTTATGATTTTACCAAGCTGAAACAGCTGGTAAAAACAGAAATTCTTGACGAATTTGACCATCATTATATCAATGACTTTATTCAGCAACCAACAGCAGAAAACATGGCTATATATATTTGGGATAAACTGGAACCGCTGGTTCGTACAGATAATGCCCACCTGTATGAAATACAGGTTTGGGAAACCAAGACCAGTGGTATTGTCTATAATGGAAAAGCATAACCGGTCATCAATAAATCATGGAGTAACATAATCGATGAAAGATGTACAGAATCAAAAAGATCAACGAAATATATATTTACACGAGGTGGGCATTAAAGAGTTGGTACTGCCGATACAAGTAAAAAACAGCCAAGGCCTGTGGTCTCCGGTGACTGCTACCATCAGTTTGTTTGCTGACTTGCAGGGAGACCAAAAGGGAACCCATATGTCTCGCTTTGTGGAGGTGTTACAAGAAAACAACAAAATGGATATTTCCCATCTTCACAAAATTTTGCAGGAAATACAGGAAAAACTGCAGGCAAAAAACAGTTTTTTACACGTAAAGTTTGACTATTTTATTAAAAAGACTTCGCCGGTTAGCGGACTGGAGTCCTTTCTTGCTGTTGAAGTGGAGAACCGAGCCTCTCTAAAGGAAGATTCCTTTCAGCTGGAATTAACGGTAAAGACCCCGGTAACAACCTTATGTCCTTGTTCCAAGGAAATTTCCAACTATTCGGCTCACAACCAGCGTGCTATGGTATCCATTACCGTTGCAACGGATAAATTTGTTTGGATTGAGGACTTGGTGGAAATTGCAGAGGCTTCTGCCAGTTCACCGGTATATACCTTGTTAAAACGACCGGACGAAAAATACGTCACAGAATACGCTTATGATCATCCTGTTTTTGTAGAGGATCTAGTACGGGAAGCAAAGCAGAAAGTGGAACAGATTCCTTACATTACAGAATATGCCATTGAGGCAGAAAGTTACGAAAGCATTCACAATCACTCGGCCTTTGCCAAGGTGGTTGGAGGCAGAAGGGAGCGGAAAGATGCATAAACTTCGACTGGCTGACGGCCGGATTTTTACTTTTGAAAATATGGAGTACATGGGTATTATCAATGTAACACCGGATTCTTTTTTTCAAAACTCCAGAGTAGAAGGAGTAGAGGCGGCCTTGCAGAAAGCCGATGCTATGATAGAAGAAGGCGCAAACTTTCTTGATATAGGAGGAGAGTCCACAAGACCGGGTTCTATGCCGGTGACCTGGGAAGAAGAATGTCGGCGGATTGTACCGGTGATTGAGTCCATCGCGAAAAAGCACCCGGATGTTATTTTGTCAGTGGATACTTATCATGGTGATACGGCTCAGGTGGCCATTAAAGCCGGAGCCCATATTATTAATGATATATCCGGACTAACATTTGATGATAACATGGCATCCATTGCGGCAAAGGCCGGTGTTCCTGTTATCATCATGCATACCGGCGGCAGACCAAAGGATATGCAGGTGGATCCACAGTATGATGATGTTGTAAAAGAAGTGTATGAATTTCTGGAGAGGCAGATACAAGTTGCTCTGGACGCCGGTGTGGGAAGAGATCAAATTATCATCGATCTAGGCATTGGCTTTGGTAAGAATAAAGAGCATAACCTGGAGTTGCTTCGTTCTATCGATACCTTTAAAGAGCTGCATATGCCCCATTTGATGGCTGTATCACGGAAAACTGTTATTGGCCATGTGACCGGGGAAATGGATCCGATGAATCGTTTAGCCGGTACCGTTGTTCTGTCTTGTTATGGAGCCCTTCATGATATTGAAATGGTTCGTGTCCATGATGTGGCGGAAAATAGACAAGGTGTCATGATGATGGAGGCCTTGCGGTAATGGCAATTGGTGCATCAGAACAAGGCTTCGACAGCCACACAGCATACATTGCCTTTGGTTCCAATATGGGGCGGCGAGAAGAATATATTAAAAAGGCTCTTTTGATGATGGAAGAAACCGTAGGATCATTGGCAAAAGTATCCTCCATTATAGAAACAAAAGCTTATGGGTATACTGAACAGGAAGATTTTCTTAATGGCGTGGCAGAGGTGCAGACTTGTTTGACTCCGGAAGAGCTGCTAGAAAGACTGCAGGCAATTGAGAAGAAATTGGATCGGGTGCGAGTCATTCACTGGGGTCCCAGAACCATTGATCTGGATATTATTTTTTATGATGACTGTATAATCCATCAGGAACAGCTGGTGATTCCCCATGGTGATTTTCGCCGGCGGGACTTTGTTCTTACGCCTATGGTTGAAATTGCACCAGGTTGGAAGGATCCTGTAACCGGAAAAACCATGGCAAAGCTGCAAGAGGAACTGCAGGGGTTTACCGGATGATTTCTATCTAAAGGCAGAGGCTTTTTCACCGGTGGGTTTAGTGGTATACTATGACCATGCAAACCAAGGAAGAAGCATTTTCAAAATTGGAAAAATCCACCTTTCGAAGCGCCTTTCATTTATCCTTGCAAGACAAGGCCTATGTAAGAGAAAAGGGGATGGATACAATCAGGCAACATGCGGCTGCTTTTGTAGAGAATCGTTTGGCTCCGGCAGAACCTAAAAATGACGGTTGCCAGACACCGATGCAAGGGCACCCTGTTTTTGTGGCTCAACATGCTTGCGCCTGTTGCTGTCGAGGTTGCCTTGAAAAATGGTATAGAGTTCCAAGAGGAAAAAGCCTTACCCGGTTTCAACAACAGCGAATCGTTAGTTTTTTACTGGCTTGGATTAGCCGGGAAATGGAAAAAAACGGGAGGATATGACGGTGAACACCAAGTATAATTACGAGGAATTTTACCAGCGAATGACTGTGGTATTTCGCAATGATAAAACCATGAGAAAATGGTTACAAAGACTGGATACCATCTTACGTGTGCTCTTATATATTGCGTATCCCATTCTGTTAGTGGTAGTATTTTCCGTTTGGGCAAATATCGGTGGGGCAAGCTACGGCATATATATAATGCTTCCGTATGTTTTTGTACCGGGGGCAGGCTTTGCCATCGTATCTATTTTACGCATTCTTCTAGGAAAAAAGAGACCCTACCAACAGTGGTCTATTGAGCCGCTCATTGAAAAAAACACAAGCGGTCTCTCCATGCCCAGTCGTCACGGGTATTCGGCAGCAGTGATTGCTATGTGTATTTGGACCGTTAACCCGGCAGTGGGTGCAGTCTATTTGGTATTGGCAGCCATTTCTGCTATGTTGCGAGTGGTTGGTGGCATTCACTACCCATGGGATGTATCTGTAGGATTGTTTTTAGGCATAGCTATTGGAAGTCTGTTGTTTGTGTTTGCTTAAATGTGTTTGTGTTAGTTTGTGTAATGGAGAAAGAAAATGGAAAAAACGGAAAAATATGATGTTGCCATCATAGGGGCCGGTCCCGGTGGTATTTTTGCCGCGTATGAATTACTGAAACAAACTCCGGATGTATCAATTGTTGTCTTTGAAGAGGGGGCGCCGTTGCACCAGCGGCATTGTCCCATTGATGGCGATAAAATAAAGTCGTGTATCCACTGTAAGAGCTGTTCCATTATGAGTGGATTCGGTGGAGCAGGTGCTTTTTCGGATGGAAAATACAACATCACCAATGATTTCGGGGGAACACTATATGAACATATCGGCAAAAAGAAAGCCATCCAGCTAATGGAATACGTAGACGAAATAAATTTGTCTCACGGGGGAGAAGGTACCAAGCTATACTCCACCTCCGGAACCCACTTTAAGAAAGTCTGTATGCAGAACAAGCTAAAATTGTTGGATGCTTCTGTGCGTCACCTTGGAACAGATATTAACTATGTTGTGTTAGAAAATATCTACTATGAACTAAAGAACAAGGTAGACTTCCGATTCTTTACGGCAGTAAACCATATTGAAAAGCTGGAAAAGGGCGGATATGTAGTTTGTAACGGAGAGAAAAAAGTACAATGTGAGAATTGCATTGTCTCGGTTGGTCGCAGCGGCAGCAAATGGATGGAAACGGTTTGCAAGGAACTGGATATTCCCACAAAATCCAATCGGGTAGATATTGGTGTTCGAGTGGAATTGCCGGCTGTTATTTTCTCGGATTTAACCGACGAACTATATGAGAGCAAAATTGTCCATCGAACAGAGCAGTTTGAAGACCGTGTCCGTACTTTTTGTATGAATCCTCATGGTATTGTGGTGAATGAAAACACCAATGGCATTGTAACGGTCAACGGCCATAGTTATGAAGGAGTAGAAAAGCAAACGGAAAATACCAACTTCGCCCTACTTGTTGCCAAACATTTTTCCGAACCTTTTAAAGACAGTAACGGTTATGGCGAAAGTATTGCTCGCCTCTCCAATATGCTGGGCGGCGGTGTCATTGTTCAGCGGTTCGGAGATTTGATTCGAGGTCGTCGCAGTACAGAAAAGCGTATTAGCGAGGGATTGGTGACACCTACCTTGGCAGCGACGCCGGGGGATTTAAGTTTGGTACTTCCAAAGAGAATCCTAGATGGCATTATGGAAATGATTTATGCACTGGATTCTATTGCACCGGGGACAGCTAATGATGATACATTGCTGTACGGCGTAGAAGTAAAGTTCTATAATATGGAAGTAGAGTTGGATGAAAATCTGGAATCCAAACACAAAGGTCTCTATATTATAGGTGATGGCAGCGGTGTTACACATTCATTGTCCCACGCTTCGGCCAGTGGTGTCCACGTAGCACGGATCATCGACCAACGGAAAAACCAATAGAATTCCTAAGGAAACAGGCATTCAATTTCTATATACGAAAAAAGAAAAGTGGTAGGAAAAACAAATTTTATCCGGCCGCTTTTTAGGTGTTTTTAAACAAATTTTTAAAATTGTTTATAGAAAAAAACTAGTTACAAGTTTCCTTTCGTTATAGCATTGACACAGTATTGATTGAAGTATAAACTACACTTTGAGATGGTATGATTACTAAATAGTCACCATTACAAGGAAAGTCAAAACGGCTTTCGTTATTCGCAATATTCTAGGAGGATTTGGCCATTATGAATCAATTACTACATGCTCTAGGTAGCATCAAGGTGAGACATAATAAGAATACCATGAATCAGGCTCCCACTATGATGGAAGATCCTGAACAGGTTATTCTGCCTATGTCCCAGCATATTGGCGCCCCATGCAAACCGACCGTAAAAAAAGGCGATCACGTTAAAATCGGTCAGTGCATCGGCGACAGTGATGCTTTCCTGTGTGTTCCGATTTATGCTAGTATTTCCGGCGAAGTAACAGAAATTCGTCAGAGTACCAACATGTTCGGCGGCAACGAAACTTCAGTGGTGATCAAAAATGACCACCAGCATGAAATTATGGAGGGTTTGGAACCTCCCAAAGTGGAAACAAGAGAAGACTTCATTAACGCTGTCAAAGCCAGTGGTGTTGTTGGCTGCGGCGGTGCTTCGTTCCCAACTTTTGTAAAGTTCAATCCAAAGAACTTAGACCAGGTAGACACTCTCATTATTAACGGTGCAGAGTGTGAGCCTTTCTTGACCTCTGACTACCGGCAAATGATTGATCATCCCCAGGACATTATCGATGGTATTGTTATTACCATGGATCAGCTGGAGCTGAAAAAAACCATTATCGGTATTGAAGGCAACAAACCGAAAGCCATTGAACTGTTGAAATCACTCATTGCAGAACAGGGATTGGCAGATAAAATTACTGTACAGACATTAAAGTCCAGCTATCCACAGGGGGCAGAGCGTGTACTGATTTACGAAACAACCGGCAAGCTGATTGATGCAGGCGTACTACCGGCTGATGTTGGTGTTATTGTATCCAACGTAACATCCATTGCGGAAATCAATAAATACCTAAAGACAGGTATGCCGTTGGTTCACAAGACATTGACTGTTGACGGAACCGCCATTAAGAATCCGACCAATATTACCGTTCCCATCGGTGCCCAGGTAAAAGATGTAGTAGAAGCTACCGGAGGATTTAAAAATGAACCAAAGCGTATTATTGCCGGTGGCCCTATGATGGGAAAAACACTGGACAATGTGGACGCTTCTGTTATCCGTGCCAACGGTGCTATTCTTTGCTTTAGCGGTCCCGAAGCAGAAACGGCAAAACAGACCCAGTGTATTAACTGCGGTAAATGTCATGAGGCCTGTCCGTTCCATCTGCTGCCGAAGTTGTATTCGGACGCATACGAAAGAGGGGACATTGAACCATTGAAGAAATATAAGTTGATGCAATGTATGGAATGCGGGAGCTGCTCCTATGTCTGTCCGGCACGGAGACCTCTCAGCTTTGTCAATCACCTTGGCAAAGGTGCTATAAAGGAGGCTGGCAAAAAATGAGTAAACCAAATGTAGCTTACGCTCCTCATATTATTTCATCGCCAAACACACAGAGAATCATGCTGGATGTTCTCATCGCATTGGTTCCTGCATTGCTGGTGGCCGTGTATGAATTCGGATTCAGATCATTGGCACTGGTTTGTGTATGTGCTGTTGCCTGCGTGGTTTTCGAATGGTTGTTCTGTAAAATCACCAAGAGAGAGAGCACAATTTGGGATTTGTCAGCGGTTGTTACCGGCGTATTGCTGGCCTACAACCTGCCTTCAAACTTCCCATTCTGGATGGCTGTTATCGGATGTTTTGTAGCCATCTTTATTGCAAAGAACCTCTTTGGAGGAATTGGACAGAACTTTGTGAACCCGGCGTTGACAGCGCGTATTGTTCTGTTTGTATCCTTTGCGACAGAAATGACCTCATGGCCTCTTCCTAGAGCAATGAAAGCAGGCGCCGATGCGTTGACAGGACCGACCGCCTTGGGACTGCTAAACGAAAGTGGTCAATCCAACTACTCCAACATGGATTTGTTCCTTGGAAACTGTGGAGGTTCCCTAGGTGAAGTTAGTGCTCTGGCACTGCTGATTGGTGGTGTATACCTGGTATGGAAGAAGATTATTTCTCCTGCTACACCGATTGCATTTGTGGCAACTGTGTTTATTTTGGCTCTCATTGCAGGTCAAGATCCTGTTACCCATATTTTTGCCGGTGGTGTTATGCTGGGAGCAATCTTTATGGCCACTGACTATGCGACAACTCCAATGGATTGGAGAGGCAAAATCATATTCGGTATTGGATGCGGTATCATTACCATGGGCATTCGTCTCTTCGGATCCTATCCGGAAGGCGTTTCCTTCTCCATTATTCTTATGAACATTTTGACTCCATTTATTGACAACTGGTGCAACAAACGTTTCTGCGGAGGTGGTCTCAAATGAAAATGGTAAAACCCATCATCGTATTGACAATTATTTGTCTCATTACCAGTGCAGCGCTGGCTATGACAAATGCAAAAACCAAAGACACCATTGCAAAGGTTAATAAACAAACCATCAAAGATGCCCAGGCCATGGTTTTGCCCAAAGGCACTAAGGGTCAGGCTATTCAGGGTGTAGCAAAGAGCTTTGGTGGCGATTTGACTGTAATGGTTGGTGTAGATGAAAAAGGTACAATTACCGGCGTTACCGTAACAGATCACGCTGACACACCGGGTCTTGGAACCAAGGCTCACGACCCCGGTTACCTGAAAATGTACATCGGAAAAACTGCAAAAGATTTGAACAACTTGAAGGAAAACAACATCAAGGATAATAAGAGTCTGGACACGATTACCGGTGCAACAATCTCCTCCAACGGAGTGTATCATGCCATTCAAAAGGCCATGAGCAAAGGGGGTAAATAAGCATGAATAAGCTATCTATTTTGACAAAGGGCTTTTTCAAAGAAAACCCTACGCTGATGTTGCTTTTGGGATGTTGTCCATTCCTGGCTACTACCACATCAGCAATTAACGGACTTGGTATGGGAGGTTGTACTCTGGCAGTATTGTTCTTCTCTAATATAATCATTTCCATTTTGAAAAACGTGATTCCCGATAATGTAAGAATCCCGTGTTATATCGTAGTTATCGCTTCCTTGGTAACCGTTGTACAGATGATGATGCAGGCATTCCTGCCTGATCTCAACAAATCTTTGGGATTATACATTCCATTGATTGTAGTAAACTGTATTATTTTGGGACGTGCCGAAGCCTTTGCCGGTAAGAATGGTGTTGTAGACTCCGCTCTTGATGGTCTTGGAATGGGTATCGGATTTACCATTGCATGTTTTATCATGGGAACTATCAGAGAAATTCTTGGTGCCGGTACCGTTCTCGGCTTTGCCCTTGGCGGACTGACAGCACATCCAATGATTTTCTTCATGCTGCCAGCCGGTGGATTCTTTGTATTTGGTGTTCTGACTGCATTGATTAACCAGATTATCAAAGGCAAGGATGTAAAGAAAGTAAACACTTTTGATTGTTCCGGATGCCTAATGGCCGAATCCTGTGACAAAGGAACTTGTGGAAAGGAGAGTGAACAGAAATGAAAATGATGCTGATGATTTTGTTCAGTATGATTCTGATCAACAACTATGTTCTGGCCCAGTTCCTTGGGATTTGTCCTTTCTTGGGCGTTTCTAAAAAACTGGACTCTGCCGTTGGTATGAGTGGAGCTGTAATCTTTGTAATGGTATTGGCTACGGTTGTAACCTGGCCTATTCAGACTTTCTTGCTGGATCCATACGGAATCGGCTTTATGCAGACGGTAGTATTTATCTTGGTTATTGCTTCTTTGGTACAGCTGGTAGAAACGGCTATGAAAAAATATATGCCGGCTCTCCACAAATCCCTTGGTGTATATCTTCCGTTGATTACCACCAACTGTGCTGTACTGGGTGTGGCTATTTCCAATATTACAAACGGATATAACTATGGTCTGTCTATTGTAAACTCTCTTGGTGCCGGCATCGGTTTCATGTTGGCTATGGTACTCTTTGCAGGAGTTAGAGAGAGCATTGAACACAACGATATTCCGGAAGCTTTCAAAGGTGCTCCTTCTACCCTGGTAGCAGCCAGCATCTTGGCTATGTCCTTTATGGGATTCTCCGGAATGGTAGATGGAATCTTTGGATAAGGAGGAAGACAAATGTTAGCACCTATTATTTTAACTGCTGTCATGGGGCTGGTCTTTGCTGTCATCCTCGTTATGGCCAGTAAATTTATGGCTGTACCTGTAGATGAAACACAGGTAAAGGTCAGAGATGTTCTTCCCGGCGCTAACTGCGGTGCTTGCGGTTTTGCAGGATGTGATGACTATGCCGCCGCATTGGCTGCAGATCCGGAAAACGTTTCTCCCACAGCATGTATTCCGGGAGCCGCAAAGGTAGCAGAAGAAATTGCTACAATCCTAGGTGTTGCCGGTGGTGATGTGGTACCACAGAAAGCATATTTAAGATGCTCCGGGGATTGTGATAAAAAGCAAAAGGTTGTAGAGTATTCCGGTTTCCCAACTTGTGAAGCTGCAAAACAGTTTTATGGTGGGGAATGGTCCTGCAAATCCGGCTGTCTGGGGCTGGGAGACTGTGTCAAAGCGTGTCCTTATGATGCTATGAAGATGATTAACGGGATCCCGGGAATCGACCACAACATGTGTGTCGGATGCGGTGTCTGTGCTAAGACTTGCCCGCAGAGCATTATCGATATTATGCCGGAAACCGTTAAAATTATGGTTAAGTGTAGTAACCACGATGTAGGCAAGAAAGCCATGCAAGCTTGTAAAGTGGCTTGTATTGGATGCAAAAAATGTGAAAAAGTTTGCAAATTTGACGCCATTCACGTGGAAGATGGTTTGGCACTCATTGATCAGGAAAAATGTAAATCCTGTGGATTGTGTGCCAAGGAATGCCCGACCGGAGCCATTATTATTGACCGCACAAAAGGAAAAAAGAAAAAGGTTTCCTAGGATAGATTTCTTAGAAACAATATTTTTCAGAAGTATATCGGCATCATTAGTAGAAATACTGGTGATGCCGATTTTTGTTTTGAAAAGACATAAGTCTTTTGGCAAATTTTCCATGATTATTTAGCTAAGGAAAATATATACAATTTCGTTTCTTTTTGGTATTCTAGATATGTAGAGTGATGAATTAAGAATCTAAATTAGACCAATCTATTATGCAATGAAAGAGGGCTTCTTACCAGTTGTGTGTCATTTTTTAATGCAATGAGAGGAGATTATTACAAAATGAAAAAATGCATAGGACGAACCATAATGATTGCAATTATGGTGCTTAGTATACTCTTTTCCAATATAGGGGGGAATTTTGCATATGCTAATGGAACCACAGAGGAGATTCCTACTGTGACAAATGCAGATCCGGATTATCCTTGGTTAGGTTATGATGCTTATACTAAAGGTTATCCCAATTACGATCCGATGAACGGATCGGGCAGTGTTTTTACACAGTATGCCACCAATCCCAGTGTAGAGGGAGAAGAATTAAACAAGGCTATACTGCGAGTTCTATATAATGGATACCCTAATAATGCCAATGGTATTATGAATGGCATAGAGCCTTTAAATGCCATATTGGTGACCCAAAATGCCATTTGGCATTATTCGGATAGTCAAAAGAAAGACTATGACAAATGGGCATCTCAATACGACACAACATTGGAGCAAAAAAATCTAATGACGGCAGCCATTAAAAAATTAGTTTCTGCCAATTTAGATGAAGTAGTGACTAAAAAGGTTCCGTTGACGTATAAATTAAACTTGTTTATTAGTAAGGATAGTGCATATCAGCATTTATTAAGTGCCGATGCTGTCCCTGATACACCGAAAATGCCAAGTGACCGTGGAGGTGACGTGGTAGAACCGGAGAATCCCAAAGGTGATGATTCCAAAGAGGACTCCACAAAGTCCACCTTTAAGGCTACCAAAATGTTTATCAACAAGGTAGAAAAGGGAACGGGCACTGTGGTTAAAGATGCACAGTTGACCATTTTCAAGGGAGAAGACAAGAAAGACAAAGTAGGAGAGCCTTGGAAGACGACAGATACCAAGCATGCCATCGATATTAACAGTTTGGAAGAAGGGCAAGTATATGTATTGTCGGAGACAGGAGTTCCCGATGGATATACACAAGCAAACGATATCTTTTTTAAGGTACAAAATGGAAAAGTTTTCGTTAAAAAAGGCGAAACCTACGAAGAAGTAAAGGATTTAGAAGAGATTGGCGGAGAAAATTACGAAGCCTTTGCAGATAGAAATGATTCATCTTTCTCATGGGGGACAACACCTTATGGAAAGCATTACTACCTACGAGATGAAAATACCAAAGGCCAAGTACTGTATTGTTTTAACATCGACAAACATGAACCGGCAGAAAGTGATGACGAAGGGGAGTCTATAAACTACATGGACATCCAATCTATGAAAGAAATATATCTTCGCTATACAAAGTATGTTGGAAAAGAAAAGTTGATTACCTACGCCCAAACGCCAAGAATAAAAAATGCAACTGATTTTTATTCCAAAGTCCAGAAGGTTATTTCTGCCGGATATCCTAGTAATACGTTGAAGTTACAGACAGAGGATATGGAAGGCAATAAAAACATTACAGATACGGCCTTTAAAACAGTTACGCAGCTGGCTATCTACTATTATACAGACAGTATTGATTTAGATACTATTGAACATGGATGGGTTACAGAAAAGGATCAAGACCATGTACTTCATGGACTGGAAGTAGGTAAAAAATACACCTTCCATGAAGCAGCGGCACCAAAAGGCCTCGAAGTAGTAATGGATTTTGTCTTTAGCGTAGACAAAGAAGGAAAAGTAACCGTTCACTCTACCATTACCAATGGCAAGGTAGAATATAAGGATGGCAAGTTAATCGTTACTGATGATAGAGCAGACGTGTCCAAAAAGCAAAATGACAACCAATCCAAAAAATTACAAAAATCGCAACAAGGCCCAAATAGCAGTGGAAGCACAGGTAAGAGCGTACATAAAACCGGAGATTCACGAGTTCTATGGCTATACGGCGTAATGTTAACCGTATCCGGTTTAGTATTGCTGGCCATTGTATGGACGAGAAAGAAAAATCATAACAATGGAGAAGCGTAAATCCGAGATGAATGCAGTATAAACAACTTCGATAACATAGAAAATGACGATTCGACAATACGAATCGTCATTTTTATAAAATATGATATACTTTGTGTATGTGTAACAGTGCAAAGAGATGGAGACATTGCTCATAATCTACGACGATGAAATGACCAAGGAGGCTATTACAGCAAATTATGTAAAACGAATGCTTTCCATTTTAGATGGGATATCGCTTGAAGAAATATCCGGGGAAGAAGATGATTGTGAAGATTCTATTACAGTCTACAAGGAGTATTTGGAAAAAATTGAAAATCAAGAATATGATATATGCGACTTGGAGCTTCAGAAACAGGAAATGGAAGCAATTTACAATTCTTGGGAAGTTATTGATGAGGATGTAAAAGAGCAAGTCGACGATTTTTTTGCAGCGTATTCCTCCTTACAAGAAACAGTGGAGGAACTGGAAAATGCCGTAGTAGAGCAGAAAGACGGATCCTTTATGTTAGAGGATGGAGAAAAGCTGGAAACAGTAATTAACCAATTGGGAAGAATTTGTATTCTGGTGGATACTCTCCATGATGCAGTCGTATAAAATGCACGGCCGGTTCAAGATGAGGAAGATGATTTATCTTGTCTTTTGATGCTGCAAAATTTTGATTTTACCTTAGACAGTGACGCCGATCCAAGCGTGCGGCAGGTTATAGAAAACAAGTTGTACGTCATTGATGCCGAAATGGTTGTAGATATGATGGTCTTTCGGGATTGTTTCCATATTTTCAAAGACAAAATAGATGGTATTTATGAAAAGAATCGTGTTGGAAATGTATTGCAGGATAGTCTCATGGGCTGGGCCATTGGTCCGGATTTTTATACATGCCTTCTTTGGGCAAGGAATCTGAAAAATGCAATGGGCACAATTAAAGAGACAACAGATACTTTTACAGAAAAATACTGTAACCAAGAATTTGACTTTTTTCACTTTACAGACAGTGAAGATTACCAGAAAGAAAGTGATTTTTCTTATGAATACGATGACGGATATGGCTATGATTTTGCTATGGAGAATGGTGACGACTACGATGATGAGTACGACGTAGATGATTTAGAAGACAATCTGTATGATGAACTGTATGACGAAGATGATATCTACGATGACGACTATGGTGATGAGTACGATACCGATATAGATGAACGAGATGAATATGATACTTCCTATGATACTGATGATGATTATCAAAGTGAAGCGGAGTATTATCATAGCGGTGATTTTGATGGAACGTATGGCAATAGTTATGGCGATCCTCTTAGTGATGGATTTGAAATCGACTTTAACGACTTTTAAACGGACGTTTGCGCAAGGAAACAACTACAATCCGTCCTTCTGATTATAATAGGGGATGGCGGGTATCAATAGATTGATTGCCGGTATGTTTGCGGCAACGGAAACGGGAAGGAGAGTAGAAGAATGAAAAAGCAAATAGATCCAAAGGAATATTTGAAAGAAATCGTAACGGCGCTTCCAAAGGGTGTGCTTCTTACGACGAAAGACGGTAATCAGGTGGATACCATGATTATCGGTTGGGGAACCTATGGCGTTGAGTGGGGCAAGGAAACTTTCACCGCCTATGTCCGGAAAAGCCGATATACACACCGGCTTCTCAGTAAAACAGGAGAGTTTACAGTCAATATTCCTCTTGATAAAATAGATCCTTCTATCGTCAAAGTTGCTGGCTCTGTTTCCGGTCGTGATATGGATAAAATTGCAGAGCTGGGACTGACATTAGAAGAAGGGGAAAAGGTAAATGTGCCTGCTATTAAAGAGCTTCCTCTAACACTGGAGTGCAAAGTGTTGTTTGCCCAAGAGCAGGAACTTTCTAATATCCCGGAGAATATTGTAAAAACAATGTATCCATTGGAAGATACGCCCATTGGAAAAATACAAGACACCCATACCCAATTTATCGGGGAAGTAGTAGCTGCATATATTGTTGAATAAGAGAAAGAGAGGACGGTATTTATGAAAAAGTATATTGCTGAGTGTATTGGCACTTTGGTGTTGACACTCTTTGGTTGTGGAGCGGCTGTAACGGCTAATACATTGGTAATGAGCATGGGATTGACAGTTCCTTTGGGGCTGACCACATTGATTATTGCTGTGGCCTTTGGATTGTCTATCGTTGCCATGGCTTATTCCATTGGAAATGTTTCCGGCTGTCATATTAATCCGGCTGTTTCCATTGGGATGCTGGTTGCCGGTAGAATGAACGTAAAAGACTTTGTTGGATACGTAGTGGCACAAGTTGTTGGTGCTACAGCTGGTGCGGCTATATTGATGGTGTTGGTAGGACAGAGAACATCCCTTGGTCAGAACGGCTATGGTAGTGGTTCGGCGCTGGGAATCAATGTCGGCGTTGCATTCTTGGTGGAAGTGATTTTAACCTTTGTCTTTGTCCTGGTTGTACTGAGCGTTACTTCTAAAAAGGAATTTGGCGCCATTGCCGGATTAGTTATTGGTGGAACTTTGACCTTTGTACATATTTTAGGGATTCCGTTTACCGGGACTTCTGTAAACCCTGCTAGATCCATTGGACCTGCACTCTTTGTCGGAGGAGATGCACTAAGTCAAGTATGGCTGTTTATCGTGGCTCCATTGGTAGGCGGTGTTGTTGCAGCTCTTGTCTATAAGTTCCTTATTGTAAATAAGCAGGAAGATGAAGAAGCTACCGCATAAACAGGTAAAAAAATATAACGACAAGTATACAGTAAAAAGCTACGAAACCAGTAAGCCCTGTGAAGTTTATCCACAGGGCTTTAGTATATATTTTATTGCATTTTGTTTCCGGTTAGTTGTCTGTATTTTGCCCATTTCCGTCAAGAAAGATTACAAGAGATGCTGTCAGCTCCGTTGCATCCTGCATATCCACTCCCATAGAAACTACATGGAGTTTTTTGTTTTTATCGGCAAAGATAGCCGCGTCGGTGGTTTTAAAGGTGGAATCAGGAATTAGTTTGATATTGTTTTTATCAGCAATGGAAGTTAAGGTTGTTACCAACGAATCTTTTTTGCTGCCTTTCCAAAGAGGAATGGTACGATCCACTGTAAAGGTGGCATCGGAAAGAGAGGCGGTCTGCTTGCATGTCTGCAGCATATTCTTGAATATCTTCTTATCTACAGAGCGACTAAAGATTCCAATGTTTAATGAACTGTCTTTTACAGCAATAGTGCCTACATTGGAAAAAGCTTTCAAAGTATCACTATCTTCCTCTTTGTCTTCTTCGTCGTCAGAATCTGGATGGAAAACGCCGTCGTGCAGGGTATAGAGCAAGCTGAGTATGGAGTAGGTACTGTCACTGGTAACAGTTGTTTCCGGTAATTTAGTTTCTTCAATGGTAAATTCCATTTTAGACTCATACTTTAAGTATTTGTCTTTATAATAATCTATGGCGCTTTCAAATTGATTTTGGAATTTTGTCGCTTCACTGCTGGCAACGCAAACCACAGCTTGGGCTTTTTGCGGGAAGGTCCAGCTATGCTCTCCGCCGGTAAAGGAGGCAATTTCCATTACAATGCCGCTTTTTCTACAGTCATTTAAGACGGCACCGATGTACATTATCGGGTTGGGGTGACGTCTATCCCGCTGGGCAGAGTCGCCGCCTTCACAGCCGGAAATGGAGATCTTAAATGCCGTGCCTGACTGAGGAGATCCTGTATTTACTTTTCTTGTAATAGAAGCGCCGGCCTGGGCTGCACTGCCAATAAACAGGCGTGGTGTGGATCGTTCCGTTAGGGAGATAAAGTTATCGGTTTTGGCATAGGAAGCAGGAATTTTAGCTGCGGTGCTATTGCCGTTGCCGGCTTTGGTAAATAGCACCGTTACATCGCCATGGGTTGTGGTGTTTTCCATGGAAGCCAGCGCCATGGCAGCTGTTTTGGCAGTGCCGGCGATGTTGGAGCTGTCTACGCTGCATTGAATCGTAGCAGATTCTGCCTTTTCCATGTTTTTAGCCGCTTTTAGCTTCATGGCAAAGCCGTCGTTTCCGATCTTTTCGCAAGAAATTTTATGATCCTTTCCCCATTGGTAAAAGTATTCCAACATAGCATCCTCGGATTTAATTGCATATAAATCCGATTTAAACATATCATATTGATTGTAGACATCTTCCTTAACCATGCTTTGATAATCAGAGATGCTGACTTTGTTACAGCCGGTAAAAGAAAAAGCTGTCACCAACGCCAAAATCGGCAGTAGGAATCGTAACAGTATTGGATTAGATTTTTTTGTATTCATCAAATTATCCTTCTATATATTTATTCCATTTATAGGGTATTCATAGGGCATCCTATATTGCATTTTGAAAAATAGATAAATGCCTTGTATACATACTTGTTAAACATTATACTACAAAAAGAAGGCAATAGTTATACTAAAAAAACAGCTTGCTATGAGAACACAACATATGGTATAATTCTTTGTGTTCGTGAGAAAACAAGAGAATTTCAATAGATAAAAGATGGAAAAGGAGGTGCGGCACTATGTCAAGAAAATGCGAAGTATGCGGCAAAGGCCAGGTTTCCGGCAACACGGTATCCCACTCTAACAGACATACTAAGAGAAAGTGGAATGCTAACATTCAGACTGTCAGAATCAATGACAACGGTACAGTAAGAAAAGCAAATGTATGCACTAGATGCATCCGCTCTGGAAAAGTTACCCGTGCCATCTAATTATCGACAAATCGCCCAATTCTAGTTATACTCAAACAAGAGAGGGCAAAGAAAGTCAATTGGAGTCTGCGTCCTATGGACGCAGACTTTTATCGTTACAGACAAAAGGGGACACAAATGGGCGACTATAGCGTAAAAGAAACATCTTATGGAACCATTAAAATCGAGACCTATGCCATTGGTGCATTAATCGTAAAAATTGTTGATAGCTTTCACGGACAAATACATCTGTCTAACAAAAAAGGGCGGATGGTTGCATGGATGAATAAAATCAGTGATTCTGCCGATATTGATAACATGGAAATTTCCTTTGATGCCCAAGGAAGACTGGATATTGTCGTCTATGTAATCATTCGCTTCGGCCAAAGTATTTCGCGACTCACCAACGAGCTGCTGGATCAAATCGAGGAACAGACTACACTGTTGACTGGTTCACAGCCACATAGTTTGTCAGTGGTAGTTACAGGAATGCTGTCGAAAAATATTGCTCGTCGTCATATAGAGGTAAGCCGATACCATGAAGATTCGTGAGCTAAAAGGGGTAGGTCCTAAAAAAACGGAAACCTTTCACAAAGCAGGTATCGACACGGTAGAAGATCTGCTCTATTATTTTCCGCGAAAATACCAAGACCGCCACTTTACCACTCCTATGGATCAGCTTCAAGGAGGACAACTGGCGCTGGTACAAGGCGTGGTTACCAAAGTCCAAAAAAACTTTATTCCCGGAAGGCGTAGAAGGCAAATGTTGAAAATACTGCTGGGGGATGGAAGCGGAACCCTAGAAGCTGTATTTTTTAACGCTTCCTATCTGGCAGGAAACTTTACGGTCGGTCAGAAAATATATCTTTACGGTACCGTAACCTTTCGAAACGGGAAATATCAAATGGTTCATCCGGAGTTTCAAAAGGATAATGAAACCTGCGGAATCCAGCCGGTATATTTACCACCACAGGGGATTGGATCCGGTGAGTTGAAAAAGCTAATGGAACAAGCCGTTGTCCATGTAGATTCTATGAGAGAATACATTCCGGAAAATGTACTAAAAAACCGGAATCTTTGCTCCATAAAAAATGCTCTAAAATGGATTCATTTTCCATCAAACTTTCAGGCCTTAAAAACTGCTAAAGAGCGAATTTTATACGATGAAATGCTGGTTTTACAACTGGGAATTTTGTCCATGAAAGGTCGTCAACTACAGGGGATTTCCATGACAGGGGAAAACCAAACCTTTCTTGCGTCTGTTTCATTTCCGTTGACAAGAGCGCAGCAACGTGTCATAGAGGAAATCAATGGTAATATGGAATCGCCAAAGGCTATGAACCGGCTGGTTCAAGGAGATGTAGGATCAGGAAAGACTGTTGTAGCAGAAGCAGCTTTGTACAAGGCGGTAAAAAGCGGCTACCAAGGAGCTTTGATGGTGCCATCAGAACTCTTGGCAAAGCAGCATTTTGCCGGGTTGTCAAAGGATATGGAAAAACTGGGCATCACGGTGGCTTTGCTGACAGGAAAGATGCCGGCAGGCGAAAAGAGGCAGCTTCTTGAACATCTTGCAGCCGGTGAAATAGACATTCTTGTCGGAACCCATGCCTTGTTGCAGCCGGATGTAGTCTTTTTCGATTTAGGCTTGGTGGTAACCGATGAGCAGCATCGATTTGGGGTTAGTCAGAGAAAAACTTTGGCAGACAAAGGCAATACACCGGACATTTTAGTTATGACAGCAACGCCTATTCCCAGAACCATGGCGGTAGTTCTTTACGGAGAACTGGACATATCGGTAATCGATCAACTGCCGCCGGGTCGAAAACCGGTAGCCACAAAGGCACTGCGTCAGCAAGCCAGAAAAAAAGCTTACGATGTAATGGAAGAGCAGTTGGCACAAGGCCGTCAAGGCTATGTTGTGGCTCCTTTAGTGGAAGACAGCGATATAATGGACCTTCACAGTGCTGAGTCGGTATACAAAGAGTTAGACAAGAAATTTTCACCTACATATGAGGTGGGTTTGGTTCATGGAGACATGAAGCAAGGGGAAAAAGATCAGGTCATGAACGAATTTGCCGCCGGAAATATTGATGTATTAGTGGCTACTGTAGTGATTGAAGTTGGCATCAATGTGCCTAATGCTACAGTGATGATTATTGAAAATTGTGAGCGTTTTGGATTGGCTCAGTTGCACCAATTACGAGGTCGTGTCGGCAGAGGTGCAGACCAAAGCTATTGTTTGCTGGTTTGTGGCAAAGATATTGGAGAGGAATCGCTGGAGCGAGCCAAAACCATGACAGAAAGTAATGATGGTTTTTACATTGCGGAGCGAGATTTGGATTTACGCGGACCCGGGGAAATTTTCGGTCAAAGGCAGCATGGTATACCGGATGCACACATTACCGATATGCTACAGCATATGGACATATTGGAGCAATGCCGCTACGATGCCCGGCAATTACTGGAAGAAGATCCACTACTGGAAAACCACCAAGGCTTGCGGCATCAAGTTCATCGCATCTTTGGGAAAGAGGTACGGGTGACTATGTGACCGGCCTGTGATGAAAAAATGATAGTAAAGGAGAGAAAAACCTATGAGAATAATTGCGGGGGAGTTAAAAGGGCGGCGTCTTGAGACTCCTTTTGATAGAAGTGTACGACCTACTGCCGACAAGGTAAAGGAAGCGTTGTTTTCCATATTGATGAATGAGATTCCGGGTGCAAAAGTGTGTGATCTTTTTGCAGGAACCGGTAACTTAGGACTGGAAGCCTTATCACGAGGTGCCGATTTTTGCTGGTTTGGAGATCATTCCAGAGAAAGTATCGCCTTGATTAAAGAAAATACCGGCAAGTGCCATGTTCAGGATAAGTGCCAAATTATCCACGGAGATTACAGAAGAGTTGTCGGCCGAATTGCTGATAAGGTGGATGTGTTTTTACTGGATCCTCCTTACGGCAAAGAGCTTCTTCCTAAAGCGATGGATGCCATTGCCGGAGAGGATAAGCTGGCAGAAGGCGGCGTAATCGTTTGCGAACACAACAAATACGAGGATATGCCTGATGAAATTGCCGGCTTTGAAAAAGTGAAAGAACGTCAATATGGCAAAGTTGTACTTTCCATATACATGTGATAAAATCAGTTTATTATTAAACTAAGGAGCTAACCCTATGAATAAGGCGCTATTTGCCGGTTCATTTGACCCGCTGACTTGTGGTCATTTAGACTTGATTAAACGTGCTGCAAAGATATGCGATGAACTAATGGTGGGAATTATTGTAAACCCCCAGAAAAAGCCGTTGTTTACCATAGAAGAACGCAGAGAAATGATTGCTGCAGCTACCAAAGATGTACCTAATATCACGGTGGATGCTTTTTCCGGACTCTTGGCAGAGTATGTTAATGAACAGGGATTTAATACTGTTGTCAGAGGCCTTCGCAGCAGCATGGATTTTGAGTATGAAATCCAGATGGCGCAGATGAATGCACGGCTATACGATGAAAATGTGGAGACTATTTTCCTCATGACCGATCCAAGGTTCTCCTTTATGAGCTCGTCTATGGCCAAAGAGGTATGTTCCTTAGGCGGCAGCATTCAAGGGTTGGTGCCGGATTGTGTATTAGAAAAGATGAATGAGAAATATCGCGGAGGGAAAGCATGAAAGTTTTAGATTTGTTAGGGGAAATCGAAGAAATCGTTGATACTAGTTCAGGAGTCCCCCTAACGGGAAAGATAATGGTAGATTCCAACGAGATTCTGCAGCTGGTCAATGAGATCAAAGATGCTTTGCCCGATGAAATTCAGCAGGCCCAGTGGATTAAAAATGAACGGGATCGCATTCTGGGAGAAGCCAAGACAGAATACGAGACCATCATTAATAATGCCCAGCAGCAGGCAGAAGAAATGATTGAAACCAGCGATATATTGACAAAGGCAAGAGATCGGGCTGAGGAGACCAGAAGAACAACCGAGGACAGTGTTCGCCAGTTAAAACTGTCCACCTATGATTACGTGGATCGGATTCTCTTTGATTTTCAGGATAAAATGGACGATTTGTCCAGTACCTATTTCAACGATATGTTTAAATCTTTAGAGTCCACCTTTAACAGTATCAATGCGACACTTGCCGCCAACAGAGATGAAATCAAGGAAATGGCATATAGAACTTCTATGAATTTGGAAGGAGATTTGGTTCGTCACAGTGAAAAGAACCAGGATTCTGCCGATGACTATGAAGAGTACCCGGATGATTATGAAGAATAATCTATCAACACGGGCTGTAACGATAGTAAAATCCGCCCTTTGGACGGATTTTTTCTTGTCAACAGAGAGAAAGTAGGAACCAGAAGATGAAAGTTCTAGGGATTACAGCAGAGTATGATCCGTTTCACAATGGCCATAGCTACCAGTTGCAGGCTGCCAAAATAGCTTCCGGTGCAGAGTATGTGGTAGCTATTATGTCCGGTTATTTTACCCAGCGAGGAGAAATGGCACTACTGGATAAATGGACCCGGGCGGAAATGGCTGCAAAGAGCGGAGTGGATCTGGTATTGGAATTGCCCTTTGTCTATGCTACCCACAGTGCGGAAGGTTTTGCCGCCGGTGCCGTTGCGATGATGGATGCTCTGGGCTGCATAACAGATATTTCCTTCGGTATGGAATGTGAGGATACCCATCGGCTGCAGCAGCTTGCCGATCTTTTGGTAGAAGAACCAAAGGTCTATAAAGATAAGATTCGTGGATTTTTAGATGAAGGTCGTTCCTTTCCTAAGGCACGGCAACTGGCCGTAGAGGAATTGCTAGGGCCGTGGGCGGGAGAAGAAATTGTAAAACCTAATAACATTCTTGCCATTGAGTATATGAAAGCCTTGACAAAGACAGGTGCAAAAGGCATAGAGCTTTCCGGGAAAGACAGACAGGTTCCGGAACGAAACTTTACCGTAGGCAAAGGCTTGTATGATGTGGATCCGGCGCTTTTAGAAGATGATGACAACCGGCTAAATACAGCAAAACCGAAGCCGTTTACGATTCATGGCATTATGCGAAGAGGCGTCGCTCACAATGAAGAAAGCTCTGTTTTTAATGCCGGTTCTGTAGATGAAACTTATATCGAATACGGGCAAAATGTGAAATCCCAAGAGAAAGAATTTGTTTCTGCCAGTGCTATTCGGCAGGCTGTTACGGAAAATCGGAGGTTGCAAAAGGAACTCGCTGCAGCCACGGTAACGGCAGAAGGGTACCGACAGGCAGAAGCGTCCAGAATGGCTTTGGTACAAGGCCTTTATAAAACTATGCCAAAGGCGGCAGCGGATATTCTAACCGAAAAATGGCAACTGACACCGGCCGGAGATGCTCACTGGCCATTCACTAGAAGTCGCATATTGCAAAGCAGTGAAGACAAACTGGAAGCTATAGAGGGTGTAACAGAAGGTCTGGAAAACCGCATTAAAATGTTTCAGCGAGGACCGGCCGCCTATGGGCAGTTTGTAGATGCCGTTCGTTCGGCACGCTTTACAAAGACAGCGGCACGACGGATACTGCTGCATATTTTACTGGGAGAAACAAAAGAAGACGCACAATTGTCTCCGGAATATTTGCGGATACTGGCTGCCAATGAAAAAGGCAGAGAATTGTTAAAAGAAATCAAGTTTGAAGAATGCAACAAAATTCCCGTTTTAACCAATATCAACAAGAGTCCTCTGGTAAAGACCAGTCGGTTACTACAACTGGATATGCTGGCGACAGATATGTACAATCTGGCAGCAGGAAGGGATTTGTATCGCTGTTCAGAGAGAGTGGCTACTCCGTGGATTCAGCAGGAAGAGATATATTGACAGAAGGCCATGGGAGCTTATAGGATGGATATATAGCCATTTGTCTAATTGTTTCGAATGTTAGTAATAATCATGTGTGTCAAGTTAAAAATATGTTGCAAAGGAGGGAACCATGAGTCAAATTTTGAAGATTGATGAGAATATTGTCTTTATCGGTAATGAAGATGGAACCATGTTGGAAGTTTCCATTGGAGACCTTAACTATCCTAATCCGCAAGTGGGAGATTTGGTGCAAGTGTTTAAAGGAGAGGGCAGTGTTATTGTTAGTAAAAAAGGTTCTGCACCTGCTTCAAAGGCGGCACCCCAGGCGTTTGATAAAGTGGCAACATCGACGGTGCCCGGGTCAATGGAAACAGCGCCATCAGTAGATCCGTCACTGAACACCATAAAAATGCCGGCTAAGAAGAAACCGATATTTAAACAATGGTGGTTTTACACCATTATTGCTGTTGTGGTCATTGCTGTTATTATTGTTATTGCAGTGGTTTCGAGTGGAGGCAATGGAGAAATAAGAAAAGCCAAAGGGATGTCTAAAAATGACTTTATTGAAAGCTGCGAAAAATACGACTATATGGATCTAAGCGCCAATCCGGACAAGTATAAAGGAAAGCATATAAAGGTGGATGTAAGAGTGGCACAGGTTCTTGACGATAATGATTTGCGAGCGTATGGAGGTAACGATGCGGAACCGCCGGCAAACTGGTACGACGATGAGTACTATATGACCAATCAAAGTGACAGCGATAAAAAGCCGGCAGAAGATAGTGTGGTAACGATATATGGGGTTTACCAGGGAAAGGAAACTATTAAACGATCCCTTGGAGGCACTGACAATCTTCCCAGTGTCGCCGTTTTGTACACCGCAGAATCCGAAACCCAGGCAAAGATTCAAGGTATAAAAGATGATATCAAATTCAAGAAAGTTTCTGATGAATACGGCTGGAAAACATATAAGGCTGTTGTAAAAAATCCTCTGGACATAGACTTTGACTCTCTTCATATTTCCCTTAGTCTGGAGAAAAAAGGAACGGTTGTTTCCAATGAAGAAGTTTATGTGGAAAATTGGAAGTCCGGGGAAAAGACCACCTTTGAATTTTTAACAGACAAATCTTTTGACAAGATTGTTGTTAAAAAACTGCAGTACTATAAATTCTAAAGAGCAAGATACCAAGCAAGCTAGTTACAGATGATATCTTGCATCAGAATATGAAATGAAATATAATAAAAAACAGTGTCACAGAATTTTTGATTGCTTATTTTGTACATAGCAGGTGGCGTAAGGTTATCTATTGAATCACATAAAAGGAGAATAATAATGAAAGTATTAGTTATTAACTGTGGTAGTTCTTCTCTAAAGTACCAGGTTTTAGACATGGATCACGAACAGCTGTTGGCAAAAGGTCTGGTAGAGAGAATCGGTATTGAAGGCTCTGTTATTACACACACCAAGGTAGGGGCAGAGGACAAATGGGTTAATGAAACTCCGATGCCGACACACACAGAGGCTATTCAGCAGGTTCTGGATGCCATTGTTGATGCTGACCACGGTGTTATTTCCAGTATGGATGAAATTGGGGCAGTAGGCCACCGTGTTGTACATGCCGGTGAAAAATATGCACAGAGCGTATTGATTAATGATGATGTTATTAAGGCTTTGGAAGAATGTATTGATTTGGCACCCCTGCACAACCCACCAAACCTTTTGGGTATCGAGGCTTGCCAAAAGTTGATGCCTACAACTCCGATGGTTGGTGTATTTGATACAGCTTTCCATCAGACAATGCCGCCGGAATCCTATATCTATGCCTTGCCATATGAATATTATGAAAAGTACGGTGTTAGAAGATACGGATTCCACGGAACATCTCACAAATACGTTTCTCAGAGGGCAGCCGACATCCTCAATGTTAACCTGGATGACCTGAAACTGATTACTTGTCACCTTGGAAACGGAGCTTCGGTATCCGCTGTAAAGAGAGGCGTTTGCATCGACACATCTATGGGATTCACACCTCTTGAAGGTCTGGTAATGGGAACTCGTTGCGGAGACATTGACCCAGCTATCGTTGAATTCTTGAAAAACAAGGAAAACCTTGACTCTGCAGGCATTGACAATGTGCTAAACAAGAAGTCCGGTGTACTGGGAATCTCCGGTGTCTCCTCTGACTTCCGTGATTTGGAATCTGCTGCAGAAGAAGGAAACGAAAGAGCACAGCTGGCATTGAAGGCATTTGCTCACCGTGTTCGTTTCTACATCGGCGCATATATTGCTGAAATGAACGGAGTGGATGCTTTGGTATTTACTGCCGGCGTTGGTGAAAACGACATGGGTATGAGAGACATTATCTGTAACGACCTTGGCAACCTGGGCATCAAGCTTGATGTTGTTAAGAACCGTATTCGCGGTAAGGAATGCGTTATCTCCAGAGATGATTCTCCGGTTAAAATTATCCTGATTCCAACCAACGAAGAATTGATGATTGCAAGAGATACTGTTGAGATTGTAACCAAGGCAAAATAACAGTTGACAAGGTTTCCCAAGGCAGTATATAATCTGTAATGTTGACGAATAGAAGGCGACCGTAAGGATAATATATTGAAGGAGGTGTAGAAATGGCAGTTCCAAAGAGAAAAACATCAAAGGCAAGAAGAGATAAGAGAAGAAGTCCCAACATGAAAATGAAGACTCCCGGTTTATCCATCTGCCCACAGTGCCACGAGCCTAAGCTTCCGCACAGAGTTTGCCCTAACTGTAACTATTACGATGGCAAAAGTGTGGTAGAGTAAGATTATTAATCTTTGCATTTAACTCCCTATCTGGTATGGATAGGGAGTTTTGTGTTGTGCAATTAAACATTATAATGTAGAATGATTATATATAACAAACTGCAATGGAGAAGCCGGTTTGATAAGATTTACACAACGACAGAGAGTCATAACGAGAGTACTAGAAGGAGAGTATCGTATGATCAAGAAAAAGCTAGTTGCGATTCTTGTGGCAGTTGCCATGATTCTGCAGGGCGGAGCATCACTGGTGCTGCCATCGTATGCCAGTGCTGCCAAAGGAGACACAAAAACAGTCAAAGCAGGTACGGCAACGGTGGCAGTAACAGCGCCGGAAGAAGTTGCTGATGACTTTGTGGTAGCGGCATCTGCTGTAAAAAAAGAAACAACAGATAAAATAGCCGGAAAAGTAAAGCAAAGTCTGACCGATAAGAAAACCGTAGAAAAAACCATGGCCTTTGATGTTTCCGTAAAAGACGGAGACGGACAGGCAATCAAGCTGGAAAATAAAAAATCCGCTTTTACACTTTCCTTTAAGGGAATGGGTATTAAAGGGATAAAAAAGGAGAACGTTTCTGTGTACTATGTAGGCGATGGTGTCGGAACCGTTACAAAGCTTGCGGCAACTGTAGATGGAGATGATGTAAAAATTTCCACCAGTCATTTTTCTACCTTTGCTGTGGTTGTCCTTGGAGATACACCGGTAAAAAAAGAAGCTCCTAAAAAAGCAGAACCTAAAAAAAATGCGAAGAAGATAAATACAAAGAAAGCACCATCTAAAACCAACAATAAAAAAGACTCCCTTTCTATAAAAGATGAAAAAGCAGCGCCAAACCTAAAAGAAGGTGAAGCAGATCAAAATCAAGAGAAAACAAAATTTACAGTAACCTTTGACTACAAAAATGACGGCAAGGTAGAAGAAAAAACTGTAGAAAAAGGGAAACCTGTAGACGAACCGGAAAAACCTAAAAAGGATGGTTATCTTTTTAAATATTGGGTCAACTCCAAAGATAACAATCCGTACGATTTTAACCAGCCGGTAAACGAAGACTTGAATCTGTATGCCGTGTGGGATAAAGACGAGAAACCAAAAGATGAAGAGAAGTTTACTGTTTCTTTTGTAACTAACGGCGGATCGCCGGTACCGCAACAAGAAATAAAGGAAGGCGACAAGGCAAAGAAACCAACGAATCCAAGACGTAGAGGGTATGGGTTTGCAGGTTGGTACGATAAAAATGGCAAAGCGTACGACTTTGGAACAGAAGTGACAAGCAGTTTCACACTGTATGCCAAATGGAACAGAAATTCCTACAAGATTTACTTTAAGGCTAATAAGGGCAACGGCTCTATGAGTCCTCAGTCTATGAAGTATGACATTAGTAAAAAACTGAAAGCAAACCGGTTTACTAAGAAGGGCCATCGGTTTACAGGTTGGACCACCAGTGCCAATGGCAATGGAAAACGATATTCCAATGGACAGGGTGTCATTAATTTAACCGCCAAGCACAATGGAAAAGTGACACTGTATGCCCAGTGGCAGAAAAAGAATTATCGTATTACCTACGACCTTAACGGTGGTTCTTTCGGAAAGAAGAAAAACAACATTACACAGGTATATACCTATGGTCAAACTATAAAGGTAATCGGGGCGCCGACAAAAGCAGGATACCAGTTTCAGTATTGGCGCGGTTCTGCCCAGTACAAGCCGGGAAGCTCTTATGTGGTTCGTGGAAAAGAGACGCTGACTGCCCAGTGGAAAAAAGTCAATGGCCGTAACGGCAACGGACAATTGCAAAATGGCCGCAATAATAAAAATGGTCAAAACGGCAAAGGCCTTCGTCGTGGACAGAACGGAAAGAAAACCGGTGATGATAGAATGCTGGTTGGCTTGATTCTTATTGCAGCCGCTTCGGGAACGGCAGCCGTTGTAATATATAGAAGACGGAAAAAGAACCAATAGTGCAAAATACATAACCATCTTGTCATAATATGGTATAAATGAATAAAACCGGGATTTTCGAGATTTTTTCTCTTGAAATCCCGGTTTTTCAGGTGTAGGATGAATTGTATAATTACATTTTTTTATTCAGGAGGTATGAGTATGAACAAGAAACCAAATGTAGCAGTTGTGGGCGCCACAGGTGTCGTTGGATCAACCTTTCTGAAAGTTCTCGAAGAAGAAAATTTTCCGTTTGAAAACTTATATATGATGGCGTCCGCAAGATCGGCCGGCAAAAAAATCACCTTTAAAGGCAAAGAGTACCAAGTAGAAGAGCTGACAGAGCATTCTTTTGATAAACCAATTGATATTGCGCTGTTTTCAGCAGGTGGCAGTATTTCTGAAAAGTTTGCGCCTATTGCTGCGGCTCACGGCGTAACCGTTGTAGATAATTCCTCCCAGTGGAGAATGGATCCGGAAGTTCCGTTGGTAGTACCCGAAGTCAATGCCGATGCCATGGCAGACCGTCCCAAGGGAATTATTGCAAATCCCAACTGTTCTACCATTCAGGCTATGCTGCCGTTAAAGGCATTGCATGATAAATACACAATCAAGCGAGTTGTCTTTTCCACATACCAGGCTGTTAGTGGCAGTGGGATGAAGGGCATTAAGGATTTGGAAAACGGACTGGCAGGAAATGATACTACATTGGCATACCCGCATCCTATTGCAGGGAATTGCCTGCCACACATTGATGTATTCCAAGACAACGGATACACCAAAGAAGAAATGAAAATGATCAATGAGACCAAGAAAATCTTAGGAGATGACTTTATTAAGGTAACGGCAACGACAGTTCGTGTCCCTGTATTTGGAGCCCATTCTGAGTCCATCAACGTGGAATTTGAAAAGGATTTTGACCTTGACGAACTACGTCAGACTTTGGCTGATTTTCCGGGTATCGTAGTAAAGGACGACCCTTCTAACAATGTTTACCCGTTGGCAAGAGAAGCAGAAGGCACCAATGAAGTCTACGTTGGTCGTATTCGTCGTGACTATTCTGTTGATTTCGGCATCAATATGTGGGTCGTAGCAGATAATATCCGTAAAGGCGCAGCAACAAACACCGTGCAGATTGCAGAAGCTCTATTGAAATAGACTGTTTTACAAAATACGTATACAAAGGCCCCTTTTGGCAGAGAAAAGCCTGATGTGACCCCCCAAAGTTAGACTTTTTTAGCGTAGCAGTTTATATGGCTG
>CAUTYX010000012.1:0-46793 GCA_963542695.1 uncultured Eubacteriales bacterium | reverse complement strand
CACTTCTAGCTTCGTCGGCAGCGTCAGATGTGTATAAGAGACAGATATATGATAGTTCTTGTGCGAATAAAGGTTGAGTATTGGTATTTTTCTCTCAATATATTCTCCTAAATACATTTCCACTCCATTTCTACACTGTAATAAGTGTTTACAGTCATCAGGTCCCTCTCCACAATGTCCTTTAACAGGCTTAATGCCTTTCACAAATACTAATATTGCCTTATTGCTCCATTTTTTATCCAATTTATTGATAATTTTTACATTCAGGCATCTATCATTTTTTGACATTCCATAATCATAACCAGCCCCCACTACAACAACATAACCATCATCAGTAAATTGTATAAAAAAACACTCGCCTTTTTCATTTACTGATCTTTTTTGTGTTAAATCAACATCAACAATTTTGTATTCAATCTTTTCATCATTATAACCACGTATTTTACTTAACTTTTTTAAGCAGTCATCAACCTGGTCCCTTACATCACTATAGTAAACATCAAAAAATGTTTGCTCCCGTGGATTATTTTTACATATCTCAATTGCCTCGTCTATACGTTCTTTCTCACTTGGTTTGCTCATTTCACTCTCCTGACTAATTGACAACTTCAAATTTTGTTTAATATCTTCCTTCATATTCACTTTTTGCCAAATCCGTATATTTGTTGATAAAATCCGTTTTTGCATTAGTATATCCATCTCTATCATATTCAAATTTTTTCCAAAGAGATAGTTTTAAAGTTTCATATTCTTTAGCTATTTCTTTATGTTCATTCAAATAATCTCTAAAAAACAGTTCATCATTATCTCCAATAATACGAATATGAAGATGAAATGCTTTTTCTGAAAAACCTTGTTCTGTGTATCCTTTATTCAACGTGATGCGAGTTTCATTCATATTCATACATAACCAACCATTATTTATGAGAATATTTTTGACAATATCTAAATCCGCCTTGTCATTTACTTCAATCAATATATCAACAATATTTTTTGCCCATACTCCTAAAATAGCTGTACTACCAATATGAGATATTCTTTTTATACTTTTATTTGGCACTAATGATAAAATTATTCTTCTTTCCTCTTCATACCATTGTGTCCACTCTTTATTATGTTCGACTAAAAATATCGGAAACAGTTGCCAAAGTTCTTTTAAGCTCATTTCTTCTAATTTTTTACTCATACTCATCCTCTGGAAATTCAAATCTATCCATCTATTCCTATATCAAAAATATCCTTATAGATTCCTTTGATTTCAATATCCACAATATGATCTTCGTCAAATTTATGGTTTACATAGGTGATACGTTTTATATTCCCCATTCTCTTGAAAATTGGTTTGTCTATTAAAACTGCTCAAAAAGCTTCTAATTCGTCTTTCAGTGATTTATCGACTAACCTAGGTAAATAGTGTTTCATAATCATCTTCCTAGATATATTATATATCACAACTCTCACATTTTATATATTTTAACTACCAAGTTTTAAAATTTTAAACTCCCATTATTTATACACTTTAACTCTCAGTTTTATTTTCGACATATCTTATTTTGACCATGTTTACCTCAATAAAATTCTATTTTTGATTTTTTTGCATTGGTAGAAACTCTAAAATCCTTGTATTTACTTGACTATTTGCCTGTGTCTTTATTATGACACGAAACCCCGGATGTTAAATCGTATAGTATTATCAATACTTTCAGATACTTATTTTTCTATCCATTCAGGAGGACTATTTATTATACAAGATGGGATTTAATGATTACATTGAAATATGAGACTTGAAATATTTCTCCTGAAATTTAATAGCTTCTTCAATTTCTTCTACTGTAAATTGTTGCTCCTATTGGAGCAACAACCCATTTTTCTTCAACGTTGTCTTCCCTTTTGATAACTACAATTAACTCTCCCTCATATTCATCTACTGCTTTATCAACACCAAATATATACACATCTTGTTCTTCTTCATCAGGAACGATTATTCCTTCAACATAACCATAATTGATTGGATAAATATATTCCGGATAGGTTCCTTTTAATGGTGTATATTTACTTTTTGGATAGCTTATTTTCTTTGGTTTTTCGTAGTTTTTTAGTTTCTTTAGCTGTTTGCACATAGATTCATAACTACGCGTATATCCAGCATCCATACATTTTCGATATACTTGTCCAAGACCTTCATGCTTATGGTATTGGTATTTTTTACGTAATAGTTCAAGTTCTTCTTCTATATGTTGATTGGGATGACTATGAGGGCGTCTTGATTTATTAGCAAGGGATTGGACGGTTCCATCATATTTTCTTCGCCATCTTTGAACCTGCTGTCTGCTTGTATCGTATCTTCTTGCTGCCATTGCATTGTTATTATTTTTTATCGCATATTCAACAACCCTCTGGCGAAATCTCATTTCTTCGGTTATACTTATTTTCATAGAAAGCCTCCCTGATATTTTGGTTTTGTTGGTAAAACTTATTCTACCAGATGGCTTTCTATTTTTTTATTCTTTTGTCACATATGTATTATCGCCTAATAAAAAGAAACCACCGAAGCAACTCCATTGATTTTCATAGATATTTAGTAATGAGATAGAATTCCAATTTTCTTAATTGTTTCTTTTGGGCTGCATGACCAAAAATGTCAATGCTGCTATTGTAATAACTAAACCTAAGGTTGACAACACGGTTGGCATTTCTGCAAAAAATATCATACCAAATATCATTGCAGCTGAAGGTTCTGCACCTGCTGTGAGTATAGAGGCTAATGAAGCATCAACACTAGATAAGGCAGAAGTATAAATGAGATACGGAAGCACTGCTGTACAAAGTGAATGCAATAAAATGAAAATAATATTGTTTGCTGGCGCTGCACTTGCATATTCGAAAACTGCATTCCATTTTGCAAATGGTAAAAGAACAACAGCCAATATAAACATACTATACAATGTCATAGTTAAAGCATTATATTACTTTTCCATTGCTATCTTCGAAAAAATACTTGTTAAACCATAAAAGAAAGCTGCAGCAATACCAAACATTATACCTGATGTTGAAAATGCTATGCTTTCACCACCAATTACTCCACTCGCCAATGTACAACCCAAAAGTGCAAAAATCATACATACTATGCTGCGAAGCGTAATCTTTTCTTTAAATAATATTGCCGCAAGAAACATAACAAATACAGGGCAAAGAGCAAGAAGAACTCCGGCCAAAGATAATGACAGGGTATTTATTGCATTGTTGTAACAAAAATTCATACCAAACACTGCTACAATGCCACCACATGCAAATACCCACAGATCCTTCAACTTTATTTTTAGCAAAGACCTATCTTTTATTGCGATAATAATAAACATCAGTATTGCCGCAAATAAAACTCTCATTGCAAGAATTGATACATTATCAATACACGCTTTTGTAAATCCTCTGACAAATATACCTACACTCCCCCACAATGCGCCTGCGATAACAGGAAGTGCTAAGCTTAGTTTATTTTTCATTTATTTTCAAGATCCTTTATCTGTTCATCTAAATACAAATTAAAATCGGACATGAACTCTCTGATTTTTTCCTGGTCTGCTTTTGAATATTTTGCTAAAAATGCCTGATCACGCTTTATCCATAATGAATGCCTCTTGGCATGTTCTTCATATAAAGCGATTCCTTTTGCCGTTAGAGAATAAAAGATTTTCTGCCTATTATCATCTTTCTGATAAGTTTCTATTGTTTCCAATGCTGATAATCTCTTTATAATCTTACTGATTGCACCCTTAGTCATATGCATTCTTTCAGCAATAGCAGTTACATTCGCATCATCCAGCTCCTGTATTGCGACAATCGTGTGTATTTCTGAATATCCCAGATCATGTAATTTCTCTACCTCTGTAAGTTTAGATAAAACATCTTGTTTCTCCAGATATTCACCAAACAATAATAATAACTCTTTCATACTTCTAACCTCGTTTCACAGGAAACAATATAGCACAAACTTGTTTCCTGTTCAACAAGTTTGTGCTTAATAAGTTTTATTGTTTTTTCTAGCACTTCCATATACTGCCAGCTTCGAAGACCTAACAGTAATCATAAGTTTGTTAGTTCATAAAATCAAAATTTCGCCTCAGCCATAACCGGAACCTATAATGAAATTATCCACGGTTCAAATATAGAATTCATTGGAATAAAGATAAAACTAGATGAAGCTGATGACCAAGCTGAATGTACTAATGATCGTCTTTCAAGTTCATAGGTGTTCAATAACGCTAGAAAAAGAATTGATAAATACAACGAAATCCTCAAATAGATACCTGTGTAGTTAGTTGAGGATTTTTACTTGTATTACAATATTTACCTAAAACAGCCCTTTTATTACCTTAGATACTAAAGGCCGTCATATTCTCTATAATTTTCTTCTAGTTTCTTAAAATCGCAACAAACTTTAAAAAGAAACTTATTAAATTTTGTAGTTCGATCATTATAAACTTTTTGTGCCTTTTTTCTTATTGCATCAGCATGTTTTCTAATGTATCGGATTTCATTTGATTCATATGTATCTACCGTCGCATCGATATCTAACGCAGTATATACATCATCTATTACCGGAAACATATTATTATATAAAATATTTGCAATTTCAATGTCTGAGCTATCTCTAACAAAGGTAGTGATTATCGCTGATCTCTTATTATTGCCTACTTTTTTTCGTTCCTTTTTTCTGTTCTGATTGAACTTGCTGTTAGATTAGAACTTTCCACGAGTTTCCCTCCATCAGTTTGTTTACAATTACCTTAACCCCAAAACTGTTCTAAATCTTTTATGATAAATTTTGTCATGTGGGCATAGGTAGTCTGGATTTTCCGCAGGGTTTCTCTATCTGCAGTCATGGTGATTTCTTGCAGCTTCTCAGGGACAATCTGCCAGAAAATGCCGAATTCATCTTGGCACCAACCGCAATTTTCCACTTCCGGCACTGCAGAGAGCAAATTCCAGTAGTGGTCAATTTCCTCTTGATCTTTGCAGCCGATTGTAAAGGAAAAAGCCCCTGAAAATATGGAAGGACCTCCCGTACCATGATCCATAAAGGTAAAGTCCTTTCCTAAAAAGCTCATAGAGCCATACGCAATTTCCGCCGTTTTTGCTTTTCCCGGGAACTCTGTATATTTATTGGATACATTCAAAGCAGCTCCTAATTTTTCTTCAAAAAACGCCATTGCAGGTGCCGCCAGTCCATTCTGTTTGTTCCCAAACAGAAGACAAACACTAAAACTGTTATTTTCTGTTTCCTCTCTTGCCAACATCAATTGCCAGTTAAGACCGAATTTGTCCTCCACCCATGCATAATAGGGGTTGAAACTATAGGATTGCAAAGGAATGCGATCCACTCCATCCTCAGATAATGTCTTGTATAAACGATCGATTTCCTCTTTGTTTTTGGTATGTACCACGACAGAAATGGAATCATTTAACGTCAGGTATGGACCGGCACTCATAGCCGAAAAAGAAAGATCTCCTAGGGTAAATGTATATAGATCGACAAACCCCGATGGTGTCTCCTGGAGAATTGTCTCTCCGGTTAATTGCGCTTCGTCAAATAGCTCCACATATGTGTTTACAATTTGCCTTGCCCGGTCGTGAAACCAAAGTGAATACGTTAATGTCGCCATACCAGCTCTTCCTCCCACTTTCTATATCGTAGTGTTTGTTCGTATTTCTATGATACCACAAATTCCAAGGGCTCCAGCATGTCTTTTGCTTCCTTAGGTTTTATATGATATTATTCTCAATCAAACTACTTTCCTGCAGCGAAGCGAAAAACATCCTTGCCGAAAACTTTGACATTAATCTCATCTGCCATTTTCTCCAGCTGAGTCATTTCCTCTGCTGTTAACCTCACATCCACGGCTTGATAAAGCTGTGTAACCTGTTTTGGCTTTCTGCAACCGCACACCGGCACAATCCCCTTGCTTGCCACGAAGGCCATAGCCACCTGCGCTATGGATAAGCTGTATTTTTCTCCTATTTTTTCCATGAGCGTATACAGGCGTTCCAACTTTCTCCGCCTTCCGGCATAGATTGCTTTCATAATGGTAAAGGATTCCTTTTTCCTAGGGCCTGCAAGGATGCCCTCTTCCAAAACGGCCCAAGCCCAAAAGGATATATTGTTTTCTTTACACCAGCTTAGCAGACCTTCTTTTTCCCAGTCTCTGTTAATGAGGCTATAATGATTTTGCACACCATAAAGAGGAATTCCGGCATCATCCAGCATCGATTTCACCATTTTGCACTCCTCCAGGGTAAAATTGGAAACGCCTATATTTCTAATACGACCTTTTTGGTATAAGCCAATTATTTCTTTCATGTTCTGCCGGATGGCGTTAGGAAGATGAAGCCAATAAATATCAATAGACTTGCAGTTCATCTGCCGGAGATCCTTTTCTAAGGATTTACGAACCTGTCCATCCTTGTATTTCCCTGTCATCGGTGTGTATTTTGATGAGATCATAACCTGTTCATCCGCCACTCTCCCAATGATAGGCTGGCACTTTCCAAGACCATAATCCTGCGCCGTATCAAGAACAGTAACGCCTAGCGACTTTGCCTTTTCTACTGCCTCTTTGATAACCGTCTCACTAACGTAGCTTCCACGTAACAGCTTTCCATACAGCTTGCTTCCCCATGAGTTGGTTCCAATGACTGCTCTGATATTATCCATCTCCATATCCTTTGCCATTTTGTTAGATTTCTTCATCAAAAGAAAATATTTTACCGCTAAAAACACGATTCCCGGTAATCTCTTAAATTCTATATAATTAGTATATACTAATTCCTTCTATTGTGGCACTCTCCGCAAGGAAAATTTTTCATTTGTACGTTTATATCAAAACAGCACCCTAGGAGTGTTTTTCCTCCAGGGCGCTGCTTTTGTCTGCGAATTAGCCTGCAAGGTCTTCGTATAAGATTTCTTAGACTCTGTTTTCTTTGGTTTCAAAGTCTTTACCTTTTTCGTTTTTTCAGTCTTAGGTTCTTCTTGCGGCTTCTTTGGTTCCGGTGTTTTCTCCGGCGTCACTTCGATTTTCCCCTCCGGTAATTCAGTGGTAGGTGCATCGTTAGGAATTTCCTCTTCACTGCAGGTAACCGTCTCCCCTCGCAAATACTTTTCTCTGACATCACGAGGCAATGTCAGCCATGGCAATTTTAAACTGTCTCTACTATCATATCGCTTGCTACTATCATACAAAGCTTTGACATTATCCATTGTTAAATAGGCAACCCCTATCCCTAATTCTTCTAACGGAGGAGGTGGACCACCGGCGTCATAGGTATAAACATACACAAAATTTGAACCTAAAACAGTCTCTTCATTTCCCAAACTTGGAGCAATATATATTACTTTGCCCTCAAAAATCCACTGATTATTAATATCGCATTTCCAACTTCCCTGCACAATACTATAGTCCTCTAACGGCTGTTCCGGAGGTTTATGATATACCTGAATTTCCGATGGTGTGCCTGTCTGACTGCCGGGTTTTGGAGGAACTACAACTTCATCATCTTTTTTATAATATTTTTCATAGAATTCGTATTTTTTGTCTTTCATCCACTCCGTAGCATCTTGTTCCGAACCACTGCATACCCCTTCAATATCATGATATGAAGTGACTATTTCTCCATTCATATATACGAACTTTTTACTATACCATTTGGTCGTATACGTCCAGTGTTCATCAGCATCCATTTCCCAGACTAGCCCTTCGACACTTGGCCCGATATACACCGTAACTGTGATGCTGCCATCTTGATTTTTCTTCACCTTATCCCTCTCACTGTAAAAGTAACATCTTAAACAATGTTAAGTGCTTTTAAGAACATTTATATATTTTTTTCTCCAAAAAATGCTAAAGTAAACCGTCTTACATATTGACAGATTTTACAATAGCTAGTTAACCCGAAAAACATCTGAGGAAAACACATGACAAAATCGACTACGCAAAGATGGATATATCTCTTTTTACTGGCTGTCATAGCCATTATCACCACAACCCTTTACACCGGTTCTTTTGGGCAGGCTGAAAACAAGGATGCCGACGAGACTACTGTAAAAGCAGACATTCTAAAACGAGTAATGTCCTTTGCTAAAAACCAGGACGATCCGGCACCGGATCTGGAAATCAGCAATCCGAAGCCCCAAATGAAAAAGGGAGATACTCTCCAGCTGTCACTGACTGACAGTAATGGAAGTAAAGTCTCCGGTGTATCTTGGTATGTGATTACCCTATATCCTGCTAACAAAATTTTTACTGCGGAAGAATCTCAAACAGCCGAGGACAGCCACGCTTCTGTTACGGCAGATGGTCTAGTCAAATAGCAAAATGGAATACGCTATAAAAGGCAGCGACCAATGGAATGCCATTAGCGGAAACCAAGTTACCAGCCTGGTAAAAGGGACATACCTAGTGCGATTCAAAGCCGTTGGCAGTACACTGGCTTCTGCAGCCAAAGAAGTAATCATTGATGAAGCTCCCTTAGAAACCCCACCATCGGAAACACCAAAAGATAATCAAAAGCCGAATCCAAACGGCTCAATAAAGCCACAACAACCAAAGAAACCGCTTCCTGAAAAGAAGCCACGGGTACAAAAGAAACCCTATCTCACTTTGCAGGCACGCGTGGCCAAGAAAAAAATCAAATTCACTTGGAAATGCAACACCAAAGTACGAGGCTACGTTCTCTACAAATCCAAGACAAAGAATGGAAAAGCAAAGTTTTTCAAACGAATTAACGGCAATAAGAAAAGAACTTTTGTTATGAAATACAAAGGCAAAAAAAGCCGCGGTTATTGCAAGATTCGATTCTTTACCGTCAAAAAAGGCAAAATTGTATATGGCTCCTATTCCAAGGCAGTACGGGTAAAATAAAAGCAATCTGATAACAGAAAAAGGCGAAGCACAATGCTCCGCCTTTTTACTGTCTTCCTATAATACATTTCTAGCTGCTCTTCCGCCCTCTCACCTTAAAGGCAATCAGCAAAACCAACAAGCTAAGGGCACCAAAGAAAATCATGGATTGAATCAATGGACCCAGGTTATATTCTTTTCCCATCCAGTAATTGATGTAATCGTTTCCCAGTTGCTTGGTGGGAAGCCAATCGGAAACGGCTTGCAACCCTTTTGGGAATTTGGAAGTAGGTACACCCATGTACCCGCTCAAAATCATAATAGCAAAGTACAGCCCCATTACCACGCCATAGGTCGGTCCGAATTTCTGTATCAAAGTGGCAATTCCATGGGATAGCATTAGCAGAAAAGCGGAAAGAATATAAAAGCTGATAATCCACACTACTACCGCCGCCAGAGCCGGCTTTGCAATATCCAGAAAAGGCACCGTTCCAACAAGATAAATGGCAAAACAAAATGTCAGAAAAATAAAGCTGGCCATCATTTTATTCAGAAGTATTTTCTTTTGGGAAAACCCAAACAAAATAATTCTTTCCGGTACATTTTTATCCAGTTCATTGGCATAGGATGCCGCATGACTGAGAAAGACACTGGCCAAGGGAATCAGCATGGCAAATCCAATAAACAATGTGGTATAGGCTTTTGAAATATACGCCGCCGGTACATCTGATAAGTACCCTTTTCCTACCAAATGGAGAAGGAGGACCGGAAAAATAGCGCCAAAGAAAAAGGCATAGCCATTATACAGCGTATTCAAAAATTCATATTTTATAGTAAATCGATTCATCTAGTTGGTTCCTTCCTTTTCAAATACAGCCTTGGCATTCATAGTCATAATTTCAATATCGTTGGAGCTGCGTCGGTAATTAACATTGGCAGCAATTAGCTTCCTTGCAATGATCTCCTCTTCTGCTGTATCCTTGCATGTAACGGCCAAGTGTCCCGGTGACACTACAAGCCGCCTATGGTCTTTACTGATTGCCTCTGTCTCTTTGCTTTGCTCAAAAGTTATCACGGCCCGGCCACAATATTTACCAAACAACTCTTCTTTGGAACCGTAGTCGATTACTTTTCCATTTTCCAAATACAAAATTTTAGTAGCCAGATTTTCCAGTTCTTCGTAATAATGAGACGTAATTAAAAGAGTGGTCTCCCGTTCTTTGTACCATTCCACCAGTTTTTCCATAAGACGCTGCCTTGTTTCAAAATCAAGACCGGATGTAACTTCGTCCAACATGGTAATAGGGCTTTCTTGACACATAATCAGAATCAATGTCATCCTCTGTTTCTGCCCGCCGGAAAGATGTTTCCACCGTTTCCCAAGGTTTCCTCGAAAGTCAAAGAAATCTATCATTTCATTAAGAAGCGAATTATCCTTAATCTTGCAGCCCATGATCATTTCCATAACAATACGCACCGGAACCGTCTCTATATATTCGTTTTGCTGCATATGAACGGCAATTTTACTAACGGGAATCCCTAAACTAATCTTGCCTTTATAGGGAACTACTCCCAATATGCTCTTTAGCAAGGTGGTTTTTCCGGCTCCGTTACTGCCGATAATCCCCACTCGTTCTCCGTCTTTTATCTCAACGGTTCTTCCTAAATCCACAGCAATTTTCTCTTTAAATGTCACTTTTACGTTGTCTAATCGAATCATAGTACCTCATTTCTTTTCACTGTTTCATTGCTTTTCACAGCTTTTTTCACATTTTAGCAGGGTTTTCCAGTACAAAACAGACACCATCTGCAAGATTTTTTCCATATATATTTAGATTCAGCACATCAGCAAAGTATTTTGCCACGTATAATCCCAATCCATGTCCTTTCTCCTCCGGCTCTTCCTTAGTCGTAACAAAAGGTTCAAAAATAGTATCCTTAATAATTTCTTCAATATGGGCAGGACCATTGAATACGGTTACACGGGATTTTTCAACGGTAATTTCCACGCTGCCGTTTTCTTGGCTATGTTTGATTCCATTACTGACTAAATTCTCAAGAATTTTAGCAAGCATCTCGCGATTGCTAAACCAAATACAATCCTCTTGAGCCTTTTTCAGTGTTACACCGATTCCCTTTAGTTCTCCATTGATGCTGTGTTTGGCTGTTACATTTTCAGAGAGTTTTACCATATCCACATGCTCCAGGTCTTGCTTTTCTGCCATGGAATTCAAATGCAATACGTCTTCCACAATCTTCATCATCTCCTGCAGTTGTTCTTTTACTTTGGGAAGATAGACATCTCGGTTAGCGTATTTACCAACCTTTGACATCATACCGTCAATGAGCAAAAAGGAAGCTGCAATCGGTGTCTTCAGCTGGTGGGAAGAAACCCGCATAAACACTTCTTTTCGTTTATTAGCTTCTTCTAGTGCCGTAAAATTTTCCCCCTGGCGTTTATACAGCGAATTTAACGTTTTTGCCAGGTCTGCAATTTCATCATTGCCTTCTACTTCAATGGATTGGTATTCTTTTGGTTTTTCCAGCATTCTGGTTTCCGCATCTAACGATAACTTTTTAATAGGCTGGACGATTTTTTGGGAGAAAATCCCCGATACCCCAAACATCAAAAGCAGCAGCATTAAGATGATAACCGGAATGGATCGGACAATAACCGGACGAACGTCCGTTGCCGTAGGCGTCATCATAGTCACAACGGTAAGGTACGTTTCATGAGATCCTCTTGCATATCCCAAATACGTTGTATACTGGGTACCGGTATTTTTACGAGTGACGGAAAATTCCGCCACCCCTCGGTTTTTTCCCATAGTATGCATTTCGCTTACCTTTGCATTGTATTGTTCCGGCTTGGCATAGCCTTGCAACTGCAATTTAAATTGTTTTGCAATAATTCCTTTGAGATCCTTGGAAGCTTTCTTGAATAGAGAGCCAAATTCTTTTTGTAGTTTTTTGTAATCGCCCATGTCTTCACTTTTTTTCATGGTACGAAATTTATCTAAAATGGCGCGGGTGCTATCTCTGGAAAGCTGTAGTTTCCCCTGGAACTCTTTTCCGAAAAATTCTATTTCATATCCTTTATCAGGAAGTACCATGGCCAGCATATTGCCGTCTATATCTTTCATCCTTTTAAGATTGCCTTGTTTTTGAAAGGTGGTAATGGCTGTTTTGGCATATGTCAAATTGTTCTTTGCCTTGTAGTCCATGTACATAGAGGGCATCAAAAACAACATATACGAGAAGATGGTTACGCCAACCAGCAATGTGATAATTACGCTGTATAAAAATGTTTTGCTATTAAGCTTCATACTTCTTCCCTCCACCGATAGCCAATTCCTATAACCGTTTCAATATAATCACCGGGCAATTTCTTCCGCAGATTTTTGATATGTGCATCGATAATTCTATCGTTGGCAACGTATTCTTCATCGAAAATTTTGTTTATGAGAGTATCTCTGCCAAAAACTCTTCCCGGACTGTCACTAAGGGTTTTCAGCAGGGAAAATTCGCTTACGGTAAGGCCTAAATTTTTCTCCCCAACAAAAACGCGATACCCTTCTTCATCGATAATCAAATTGTTACAATTTTGGTTTGCATGTAAGGAATGTTCATTGGTTTTATCCGAAACAGCTTTCATATCGGCAGCTTTTTTGATTTTACTCGTACGCCTTAGAACAGCTTCGATTCTCTTGAGCAAAATAATGGGCGAAGCCGGTTTTGTAATATAGTCATCAGCCATATAATTAAAGGCTTCCAGCTGGGTATTCACATCTTCATAGGCTGTCAGCATAATAGTTCCAACGGTATCACCATATACTCCCTTTATGTACTGCAGCACCTCTAGCCCAGTTTTTCCCGGCACCCGTATATCCAGTACCGCCAAATCAAAGCCATTGGGTTCATTATCAACTAAAGCAATGGCATCGTCCCCTGTGCCACACTCCACCACCTGATAACCGGTGACGGTCATATATTCTGCAAGAACCTCTCGAATAATCTTCTCGTCTTCCAAGAATAAAATTTTTGCCATCTGTGTCTTCGTCCTTTCTTGCTGTTAGTGTATTGGCACCGTATGAATTTAATATGAATTTGGTTAGAATCTCGTTGCAAATATCAAGAAAAAATCCAAACCTTCACTATACCTAGAAAGTCCAGTAAATATCCGCAATAAAAATATTCGCAGTGCGGTTCCACCATAAAAGGCCGCTTTAGAAAAAAACGACCTGTATTTACACGATTTTAATTGAAAATTTCTTTTTTATTTTCCTTACGCCGGGTGTAAACAATGGCTGCCACCAACAAAATCAGAATTACAATATGCGGTGCAAAAATCAGCAAATCAGTCACAGAATCCATTCCCATAGCCGCTGTAAAAGAAAGAGGAAGATTAACAAAATACGGTACTGCCAGCAATACTTTTATCCAAAACCCTCTCATAGCTACAATTGCAAGGAGCATAGTCACTCCTAGAAAATATGCTCCTACCGTAAAGGGATTTAGGTGCAGTAAAATATAATTCCAGTACCAATGTTTTTCCGATACATTAAGACAAAAAACGAACACAATGTTTAATACAAAGTATAAAACAGCGATGATTTCTAAGGCTGCAACCGACACTTTTAATTTCTTGTTTTCCGGTGGAATTTTCCAAATTGATTTCATAACTAGTCTCCTTAATTGTCCTGTGAAAACTTCCATCAACAAACATAGACGTTTGCTATTCTTCTATTTCTACTTTTGCAATACCTTATACGAATACCTGTTCTTCCACATCAAAGACACCGCGGGTAGTCAAACGCAGTTTTGGAATTACAGGAAGACTCATAAAGGACAATGTCATAAAAGGATCGATACCGTCCTTTACCCCTAGCTTGACAGCTTTTTCCTTGGCTCCTTGCAACCTATTGTTGACTTCCACTAGGGATTTTTCACTCATTAAGCCGGCAATAGTAAGAGGTACATCGCCAATGCACTTGCCATCATTAAAAACAGTGATGCCGCCACCGATCTGTACAATATGATTTGCTGCGATTGCCATACCTTCTTCGTTAGTTCCTACAACGATGATATTATGAGAATCATGAGATATACTGGTGGCAACAGCTCCCGACTGCAAACCATAGCCTTTAATATAGCCGATTCCAATGTGTCCGGTGTTTTGATGACGTTCTACAACGGCAATTTTTAGAATGTCCTCTGCAACATCAATCTCCTTGGCATATCCTTCATCCGTAGTAATAAGCTGGTCTGAAACCATCCCAATGACAGCTCTTGGACGGCTAACCATAAAATTTTCTGCCGTCAAAGGCTTTACATGGAAGGTTCCCGCAGCGGCTTCTTTTAGATAACTTTCAATAACAGGCTCGCTGAAAAACGCAAGTTTCCCGTTTTCATACACACATTTTCCGGCTTTGTATACGCTTTCTATTTGGAAATTTTCCAAGCTGTCTACGACTACCAAGTCCGCCACATACCCCGGTGCAATGGCGCCTTTATCTTGCAAAGGAAAATGTCCGGCGGCATTAATCGTTGCCACTTTGACGGCGACTATAGGATCCACTCCTAAACAAATGGCCTTTTTAATTATATAATCCATATGGCCTTTTTGCAGCAAATCCGATGGATGTTTGTCATCTGTGCAAAACATACATCTATCGGCATACCGAGGAATTAAAAGCGGACAAAGAGCTTCCAAATTATGGGCAGCTGTTCCTTCGCGAATCATAATCATCTGACCACGTTCCAGCTTTTCCAAAGCTTCCTCCATGGTAGAACATTCGTGATCGGAGTATACACCGGCAGCTACATAGGCATTTAATGCCTTATCATTTAGCCCGGGAGCATGACCATCTACCACTTTTCCATAATATTGAGCCCTTATGATTTTCTGAAGGACCTGCGAATCTGCCGCAACGGTACCCACGTAGTTCATCATCTCCGCCAGTCCGGTTACTCTAGGGTGCGTATAAAAGCTGTCGATTTCTTTGTAATCCAACATAGCACCGGCTTCGTCTATAGGCGTTGCCGGTACGCAAGAAGGAAGCATCATATGCACGTCTACCGGTAACCCTTGCGTTGCCTGCAGCATATACTTAATCCCTTCCACGCCCATGACATTGGCAATCTCATGAGGGTCTACAATAACCGTGGTGGTTCCGTGTGGCAACACCGCCCGGACAAATTCTGTCGGGGAAACCAGAGAACTCTCAAGATGAATGTGACCATCAATAAAACCGGGACAAATTATTTTTCCGGTCACATCTACTTCTCTTTTCCCTTGATAGCTTCCTATTCCCACAATTCTTCCCCGTGCAATGGCAATATCCCCGGTGAGCAAATCATTGGAGAACACATTGATATATTTCGCATTTTTTAACACCAAATCCGCCGGTTCTCTCCCTGCGGCAACGTTAACAATATGCTGTTTTTCGTGTAGTTTCTCATGGAATTTTGTATCGGTTTTTCCCGGGTATTTCTCCACCATGCTTCCTCCTGGAAAATAAACTCCTGCCATCGCTTCGATTATGTAAATTGAATTGCCTTATTCTACCATAAAACCATCTGCCATAAAATCCTTCATTAAAAAAGGGATGCAGCTTCTCTTTCATACAAGATCAACTACTCCCTTTTACTATTTCTTCTATACTTATTTTACCTCTTTTTTTACTTCTTTCATAAGCCGTTGTTCCATGTACCGGTGAGCATGGTTTTCCAGATCATCGTCCAAAGGATCCATCTCCGACAGAACGTCTTTCCCGTATTTTCTTTCTAGGGCTTTCCCTAGTAATAGGTCAGCAAAGGCCGGATTTTTAGGCAGCATAGGACCATGGCTATAAGAACAAAAGACATTCTTATATATCGCTCCTTCCGTTCCATCCTGCCCGTTATTGCCATGACCGGTAAGCACCTTTCCCATAGGTTTAACCTTGTCCCCCAGATAAGTCATACCGGAGTGGTTTTCAAATCCCACAATGTTATAGGGTCTTCCTTCCACCTGCAATTGATCACAAGTAAACATATAGTTTCCAATGAGACGATCTTTTTTCCCTACAGTATATAAATCCAATGCACCCATGTATTCCAGCTGGCGTCCATCCCAGGTTTTGTAGTAACTCCCCAGTATTTGATAACCCCCACAAATAGCCAGCATTACTTTTTCATCTTCAATGGCGCTGATAATATCCGCCGTCTTGTTTTTCTTGGCATCTTTCAAAAGAACATCCTGCTCGAAATCTTGACCGCCACCGATAAAAAACAGATCATAATCAGCCGCGTTAAGCAAATCATTCATCCCAAGGCCGGTGACATTACAACCAATGCCTCGATCATTTAATCTCTTTTCCAGACAAATAATATTGCCGGTGTCCCCATATAGATTCAGCACATCCGGGTACAGATGGCATATGTTCAAACTATATTCATTCATTTTTCATTTACTCCAACATTACCTAGTTCGGTTTATCTCTTAGACTTCTAAAAACGTCTCGCCTTTCAAAAGTCTTCTGCCGGCTTACTCCCAGAATTCCTTGTAGCCATATTTCTGACTTACTATAGCTCTTAAATCCATCATAGCCGTATAGGTAGGCATGATGAATACCGGATTGTTTTGGGATGTAAAGGCATCCAGCAACCCGTCATAGCTTTTGATCATGACAATTTTTTCTTTGGGGAACCCTGCATATGCCAACCGAAGAGCCATGTCTTCGGCACGAATGCCGGAAACATAGATTGTCGGTAATTTATCTTCAATACGCTGCAACATCTCAAAGTCCACATCCCAGATCCAGGAAATGTCCGTTCCATCGGCATAATTATCATTTAGACAAATAACAAAGACCGAAGTCTCATCGATATTGGCTAGGAAGTTTAACACTTGATTGCATCCGGCCGGATTTTTAATAAGAATCATTCTTGTCTCTGTGCCATTTAACTCAAATTTTTCCATCCGTCCAAAGCCGCACTCAAAGGTAGACAGAGCATCGACTGCTCCGGCTGTTTCAAGACCCATGGCATAAGCAACCGTGACGGCAGCAACGCCATTATATATATTGTACCCGCCGGGCAACTCAATGCTGGCCTTGTATGCATGACCATCGGCTGTAATTTCAATTTCACTGTGAGTAGCATCGCTTACAAGAACGCGATTCACAGCCACATCCGGATCCGGCCGGGAATACCCACATTTGTCACAGTGGTATTTCCCTAAATGACCAAAGGTAATGTAATCGTATGTGTATTCGTGCTTGCAGCGAATACAATACGGCGCATCGCTGGCTTCTTTGACACGTTCCTTATAGATGGCTTCATTGACACCAAAGAGAATTACCTTGTTGTCAATGTCGTCTCTAAGAGAAGCCGTCAAGGAGCAATCGGCATTGAGGCAAACCACTGCATTCTTGGAGTTCTGTACACCAATGCGAATGTTATCCAGTGTATGGGTAATTTCTCCGTACCGATCCAACTGATCTCGGAATACATTGGTTACCAGTACGTATTTTGCATCAACGTATTTGCTGACGGTTTTAAATGCAGCCTCATCACATTCAATAAGGGCAAACTCCTTTTTATTTTTTCCTCCAACGGTAGAGTTGACACAAAACTCCGTGGTGATGCCATTCATCAAATTGGCACCGGATTTATTGCAGAAAAACGAAAGCTGATTCTCTGCCAAATCCTGCTCGATCATCCGGGAAGTGGTCGTCTTACCATTGGTTCCCGTAACAATGATGGTGGTTACATCCTTTGCCAGGTGATGCAACACATCCGGGCAAATTTTTAATGCCACACGACCCGGAAAATCTGTGGCGCCGCCCCCTAGGAGACGAATTAGCCGTCTGGCAGCCTTACAAGCCGCCACAGCCATAGATACTCGTAAACCCATAGAATACCTTCTATATACCTTTCAAATTCTTTCTTTCAAATACAATCCCATGTGAGAAACGTTCTTCTACATAGCGTATGCAAGTAATTCCTCCGGCCTGGTGAGAATCCCAACCGCGGTTTCTCTTTCCAGTTGTGCTCTGGAACGCAATCCCCACTGACAAAGGAGACAATCAAGACCGGCGTTTTCAGCTGTTTCTGCATCTACTTCCGAGTCCCCTATATATACAGTGTCGGCAGGGTCTGCCTCCAAAAGTTCCATAGAAGCAAGAACCAAATCCGGTGCCGGCTTTTTGGCGTGTTCCGCTGATTCGCCTACGGCATGGTCAATGAGCCCATCAAAATAGTGCTGCCGCAAATCCAACACCGCCCCGTGAAACTTGTTAGAAACAATCGCCATGGCAATTTTTCGTCGTTTTAATTCTTCCAAGGTTTCTTTCATGCCGGGAAATAGCTTCGTTTCATCTTTATCGTGAATAGAATAATATGCTCGAAATACGGACAAACTTTCTTCCACTAAATCTTGATCCAATCCTTCCGGTAAACAATGGGATATTAAATGACGAACCCCATGCCCTAGATTTTTGGAAACGGTTCCCTTGGAGCATGCAGGGTAGTTTTTTGCCTGCATGGCATAATTTACCGCCGAAGCCAGATCATCTAATGTATCCAGCAACGTCCCGTCTAAATCAAAAATAAATATTTTATATTTTTTCATCGGTTATTCAATACCTAAAGAAGGCGATCCTAATAGATCGCCTTCTTGTTTATTTGTGTTTAAATCCTGTGTAACATACCATTGCAAAACAAATGGCAGAGGCAAATGCCCAAAATTTATGTTGTTTCATATTGCACCTCCATGGTGTTAGCTTACCACAGAGTACATTACCTTTCAAGATAGCGATACACTTGAGATTTGTGCTGCGGTTCCTGTAAACCGAATTTGTGAGCCATCCTCCTTACAATATATAAAAACGGCGTATCGGCAAGACTGGTAACGATGAAAATCACATAGGTTGCAAGGCACAGCGACAGGAGTGTCTTGATATCGTATACGCCCCAAAATGCTCCAAAGTTGTATAAAAACGTATTTAGAATTTGGGATACCAATGTAGAGCCATTGTTTCTTAACCATAGGTATTTGTCAGGATCCCCTGTTTTCTTTGTGGTAAAAGCCCACCATTTATGATACAGCCACACGTCAAATAATTGAGAAATTACATAGACTGCAATGCTGACAATCATCAATCGCGGTGTATTGGTAAACATGGCCTGGAAATGGGAATACATCTGGTCGTTTTGACTGGGGGTATATAAAAACCAGGACTGCGAAATAATAATAAAGATGGCTGAAGTGGCAATGCCCAGCCAAACAGCCCGGCGAGCTTCTCCTTTCCCATACAGTTCACTTAGAATATCCGTTACAAGGAAAGTACTTCCAAAGAGAACATTCCCCAAGGTCATGTCCATTCCAAAGGCATGGACCAAAATCATCACTTCGATATTGGCCGTAATAGTGGCAATGATGGTCCACAGGTACAATCCGTTGACTTTGAAAATTGCAAAGACTCCCAACACCATGGAGTAAATTACAATTAAAGAAGCGACTAACACGATTTCGTTTGACATAACTCCTCCTTTTACATAGCTTTTCATGAAAAAGGACCGGTATTACCCGATCCTATCATACAAAGCTACGAAAGCCAGTAAAGCTTTCTTTGTTCCGTAGTTTTGTTTTGTGACAGGATGGTTTCGAACTGTCATATTTACTTGCAGGTTGCATTCTACCATAGCTTTTCTGCCGGTGCAAGAAATTTGAACCGGCAAAGACAACAGGCTTATCGGGTTTGCATACTCTCCGGCTGGATTTCTACAATTTCCAACCTGACTCCTTCTACCTGAAATACTACGTTAAAACCTCCAAAGGCCATACCATGTTTCTTTTGAGACTCTCCGTCTTTGGTTGCCGTATAGGCCGGTCTTGGGTCTAAAGCCAGGAGCCTTCGTAGTGCTTCCTGTTTTTCTTTCGGCACTTTTTTCATCTCTTCTCTTGGGTCATTTACTTGCAACTTTTCCTCTGGCGGTGCATCCGCAAAACCGCCACCGGCATCTTGGTGACTGTCAGCATATGGCACATAGGGTTTAATATCATAAATCGGGGTGCCATCCATTAGATCCGCTCCATAGACTTCCAGCACCACACCCTCATCGTCTGTCTCGATCACTTTAGATAAGCTGACACAAGATAGCCCCAGTTGGTTTGGCCGAAAAGGAGATCTTGTTGCAAAGACTCCCATTTTTACATTGCCTCCCAAACGAGGTGGTCGAACCGTTGGAGAAAATGTGTACTCCTTGATTTTTGAAAATCCCCAAATCAACCATAGACGAGAAAAATCCTCAATGCCACGCAATGCTTCGGGATTTCTATATTCCCCTCGGAAAACGATACGGGCCGGTAAAGTGGTAATGATTCCGGCTTGCCTTGGAATCCCAAACTTTTCTTTATAGTCCGTTTTAATATAAGCAATGGGAGAAATGGTTTTTATGTCTGCAGCCAATGTTTCCGTTGGATTCTTTTTTGTCATGGGAGCTTCTCCTTTTTTGATCGCCACTTTTGGCCTTTTGTGTTTTTTTCATATAGTACCACAGAAAAAGGTTCCGGAAACACCGGAACCTCTTTCTATCAGGCAACATCATTACACAACATACAAAATATCATGGAAAATATAACGTGCATCTATGGTAACTATTTCACATACCTATTTATTACTTCTGTCTCTGGCAATCATCATCTGCTCCCCATGGTTATCTTCTGTAATCTGGAGATTCCAGGATTCAATATCTGTATGGAGATATTTGTGTGCCTTTTTGCTGTTCGGTTTGCCTAAGAATTCTTTATAGGTCATCTGTACTGCGCTGTTTTCATGGCTAAAGCGTGTTGGCAGGTTTCTATCCAAGCCGTATAGAATTTCTCCTCTTGGACCGGCCATTTCTTCACCTTCCACAATCGGCTGTCCACCTCCACCGGAACATCCGCCGGGACATGCCATAATTTCAACGAAATCATATTCTACTTCGCCGCTGCGGATGGCTTCAATCAATTGTCTTGTATTGGCAAGACCACTGGCAACAGCCACTCTCACACCGGTTCCCTTAATATCAAATTCGGCTTCCTTCCAGCCTTTGAGGCCACGAACGTCCTTAAAGGCATCCGCATCGGTATTTTCACCGGTTAATAGGAAGTAGGCACTACGTAATGCAGCTTCCATTACACCGCCGGTAGCTCCGAAGATAACGCCGGCACCGGAACCTTCTCCAAAGATTTCATCGAATTCTTCGTTTTTAAGAGTGTCCGGATTTACATGGTACGCCCTCATCATACGGCTGATTTCACGAGTGGTCAGTACACAATCTACATCACTGCCATAGCCGGCATCGTTTATTTCCTCTACCCCACGCTCGTATTTTTTAGCAGTACAAGGCATGATGGATACAGAGAAAATCTTAGAAGGATCAACATCCAGCTTCTTGGCAACGTATGTTTTAATCATGGCACCAAACATCTGCTGTGGGCTCTTGGCTGTAGACAAGTTTTTAACCATATCCGGATATTCCATCTTTGCAAAACGAACCCAGCCCGGACAACACGATGTAAACATCGGCCACTGGTACTCTTCCTTATGAGTAAAACGTTCGATGAATTCAGAGCCTTCTTCCATAATGGTAAGGTCTGCAGAATAGTCAGTGTCAAAGATGTAGTCAAAGCCCAGTTTACGCAGTGCGCTTACCATACGACCCAAGGTTGCCTTTTCTTTGGAAACACCAACGGATTCGCCCCAGGCTGTTCGAACAGCCGGTGCCACCTGCACAATAGTGATTTTTTCCGGATCGGCCAAGGCTTCCCACATTTCATCTACATCGTTTCTTTCCCGAAGTGCTCCAACCGGACAATGGGTAATACACTGACCGCATAAAGTACAGTTTACATCCATCAAGGATTCTCCGTCTCTAACGCCAACACTTTGATATGGACCGGAACCGATGAGATCCCAAACCTTCAAACCCTGTACTTTGTCACAGACCTGGATACAACGCATACATTTTACGCATTTTCCATCGTCCTTAATCAGTGGCAATACCGGATTCCAATTAAATGCATCCGGATCCTGTTTATAAGGGAACTGCGTGATTCCAAAGTCATTGGCCAGCGTCTGCAGTTCACAGTTGCCGGAACGAACGCACATGGCACAGAAACAATCGTGCTCACTGAGCATTAATTTTACGTTGTACTCCCGGGACCAACGAACACGCGGGCTGTTGGTCAAAATATCCATGCCGTCTTCGCACTCTGTATTACAGGAGGACATCAATCTTTGTGTGCCTACATTTTCCACAACACAGATACGACATGCCCCGATGTTGTTAATATCTTTGAGAAAGCACAGGTGAGGAATATTGATACCGATAGAAGCGGCGGCTTCCATAATGGTAGTTCCTTCCGGTACTTTTATCTGCTGTCCGTCTATTTTCAACTTTACCATGTCTTCTCACGACCTCCCTTGAAACAGCCCATTCCAAAATGGTCACAGCGCAAACATCTGGACGATTCTTGCAGGGCTTCTTCTTCTGTCATGCCAACTTCCAATTCCAAGAAGTCACGATGCTTTTCAGATGTCGGACGTTCTCGCAGTTGTACACGGCCTGTAGCCGGTCTATCAATAGGTCTGGCAACAGGAATTTCTACATCCACAGTAATTTCGTGGGCATACCCAAGGTATTCATCAATATTGGCGGCAGCCGTTTTTCCTGCTGCAATGGAAAGGATGGCAGTTGCAGGACCTGTTACACAGTCCCCACCGGCATATACGCCCTCTACATTGGATACGATGCAACGTTCGTCCGCACTAAAGGTGCCTCGCTTTGTTGCGATTCCCAGTTCTTTAAATGGACCGGATTCGATTTTCTGTCCAATGGCCGCAATAACAATATCACATTCAAAGAGTTCTTCGGGACAGTCGGCTTTGCCCGGTTTTGGTCTACCGCTTCCGTCAACCAAACCGATAAGCTGTGGCTGTACCCACAATCCTTTAACATCCCCGTTTTCATCAACTTCTACACGAGAAGGGGCTTTCAACGTAACCACTTCGCAACCGTCGGCGATGGCGCCTTCGATTTCTACGTTGTGGGCTGTCATATCTTCCCGGCGACGTCTGTAAATAATGTTTACTTCCTTGGCACCCATTCTCTTGGATGTTCTGGCCACGTCCATAGCAACGTTACCACCACCTACGACACAAACGTTCTTGCCGGTTAAATCCATCATTTCTCCATCACCAACGGCACGGAGCATTTCTACTGCAGACAGGACACCACGAGCATCTTCTCCTTCAATGCGGAGTTTGGAGAAAGAATGAGCACCGATAGCAATATAGATGGCATCGTATTCATTTCTCAGTTCGCGAATAGCATCTACATTCCCAATATCGGCTTCGGAATGAACCTCAACGCCCAGATCCAAAACGGCATCGATGTCTTCCTGCAGTCTCTCTCTTGGCAAACGATAGCTAGGAATACCATAGCGAAGCATACCGCCTAGATGCTTTCTCTTATCAAAGATAGTACACTGGTGACCCATAATCTGCAGGTAGTATGCAGCCGTCAATCCGGATGGACCGCCTCCGATGATAGCAATCTTTTTGCCGGTTGATTCTGCCTTCTTTGGAACACGAATGTTCTTGGCATTATCAACAGCGTATCTTTTGATGCCGCGAATATTAATAGGAGAGTCAACCATGGAACGTCTACAGTGAAGTTCACATGGGTGCTCACAGACAAGGGCACAAGCTGTCGGGAACGGGTTGTCCTTTTTAATAAGCTCCACAGCCTCTGTCGGTTTGCCAGCATTAACCAAGGCAACGTAACCGGGAATATCGACTCTGGCAGGACATCCGCCGACACAAGGAATAGATTCCTGGTATTCACGAATGTTCTTGGCACAGACACCCTTTTCAATGTGAGAAATATAGTCTTCTGCAAAGGCATCTAATGTATGAAGCACCATTCTTGCCGCTTCGTACCCAATAGCACAGTCTGCACTGTCATAAATAGCTCTGGCCGTTCCCTTTAAAACCGACATAGTGTATGACGTAACATCCTTATCGCCGTCTAAAATATCATCGATAATTTCTTCCAGTTTGCCCAGTCCTACTCTACATGGCACACACTTTCCGCAACTCTGTCCGTGACATAGTCTTAAAAATGCACCGGCCATGTCAACGGGACATAGCCCCGGGTGACTGGCTGCAACTCTTCGTTCCAGACTCTCATAGAGTTCGCCGACTACTTTTTGAGCCTTTCCCTGAGTTTTCAAGTCTAGCCTGCTCATTTCGTCTCCTTTCAGGTAGTGAATATAAGTATGAGATGAGTGAAACCGATTACATTTTACCCCGATTCCCTTCATCTCTGTATACAAAAAAACAAGTTTTACCCATTTTCTTGTATTAGGGGATTTTATACTATATTAGACTAGTCTTCCTCAATTGTAAAGATGTATTTGAAATATTCTGTCAAATTAGATGAAACTAATTACATTTTATCAAAAAACCGTTGAAATCAGCGGTTTTGCGTGTTTTTTCTTATACATTTTTCTGTGTATTCTTACAGTTTGTTAAGCTTGTTTCAAAGTTTCTCTAAAATCTCTTTTTGGCAGCTTGGGCGTGAGCCATTAACCCTTCCCCTTCCGCCAAGCGGTTTACAAGAGGTGCCAGCTTTTTAGAAGCCTCCGGTGTCATGCTCTGCCAGGTACAAACCTTTAAGAAGGTGCCCACCCAAACGCCGCCGGTGTAGCGAGAAGCTTTGATGGTAGGCAGCGTATGGTTTGTGCCACTGGCGTAGTCGCCAAAGACTTCTGCCGTATTGCCACCAATAAACATGGATCCATAGTTATATAAGGATTCAATAATGTCATCAGGATTTGCCACATTTACTTCCAAATGCTCCGGTGCATATTCGTTGGATAAGGCAACAGCCTCTGTTAAAGAACTAACAACCGCCACCTCCCCATAGGCATCCCAGGAAGATTTCGCCGTCTCTGCTGTAGGAAGCCAGTCCAGCTCCTTCTCCACAGCGGCAATGACTTCTTTCCCAAAGAATTCGCTGGTAGTTATTAAAATGGCCTTGGCATTGGGATCGTGTTCAGCCTGCGCCAACATATCCGCTGCCACCACATCGGCTCTGGCATATTCATCAGCAATTACAAGAACCTCCGATGGGCCTGCTACAAAATCTATACCAACCTGTCCATAGCACTGCCTTTTTGCTTCTGCCACATAACGATTCCCCGGACCTACAATCATGTCCACCGGCTTTATAGACTCTGTGCCGTAGGAAAAAGCAGCTATGGCCTGGGCGCCTCCTACAGCATAAATCTCATCGGCACCGGCAAGATCCATAGCAACCAATGTCTTATAGTGGATTTCCCCCGTACCGTGAACTACCGGCGCTGCTGTTGCCACTCGTTTTACACCGGCTGCTTTTGCCGGTGTTACCAACATCAATGCCGAAGAATATAAAGGAAAGCGTCCTCCGGGGACGTAGCACATACAGCTGCTGACGGGCAGCACCCGGTGACCTAAAAAAATCCCTTCTTTGGGACTAAAGTTCTCCAGTGGCAATAGGCATTCCTTTTGCTTTTCGGCAAAAGCCGTAATATTTTCGTGGGCCGCTTTTAAATCCTCCAAATCCTCTTGGCTTATTTTGTCATAAGCTGCCTGTATTTCTTCTTTAGAAACCTGCAGGAATTCTCTCTTGTACCCGTCAAATCGGAGGGCATACTCAAATAATGCATCATCTCCTTCTTCCACTACTCTATCAATAATGCTCCTCACAGTTTCCTGCAGTTCCTGTGTATCTTCTTTAGCCCGCTGGCGAGCTTTTTTTATTACTTTCATCATCTCTCCCTACCCTTACAGAACCACTTTCAAAAATCCGCCGACAATCACCGCTGCCGATGCCAAAATGCAAACAATGGCTACCTTCCGTCGCTCTCTAAAAAGACCGACGCATTCTGCTGCCAACATAATTCCAAGAGTCAGAAATACATAGGGTCTGGCACCACCATGTGGCCAAATTCCTGTCATGTTTACAGCAACCAAGACTACCACAGCAACCGCTGCAATAATAACAATGATTCTTGCTAATTTTTCGTACCAGGTATATCCCGCCTTGTTTTCTGCCATTATATCTCCTTCATATATTGTCTATAACGTATACCCTGCCAAAAATGCCACCAGTATAGCCACCGCCGTCAAGGTTATGATTACCGCCAATTTAATGCCTCTGCCGGTTATCTTCGTCGTCTGTTTTGGCTGTTTGTTTTCCGCATCGTACTGTAGTATCCGGCGGCGTAATACGGAATCCTTCACATCATTTAAAATATCCTTTTCCAGATCATCGGGAAGCTGACGACCTTTGGCGTAGATTTCCAGGCTTTTTTTGAAATAGAGGGAAATACTGGTAATAACGATTCCCTTTTCCTCCTCGTATTTGAGCAGACGCTGGCGAATCTTTTCGCGAGCACTGTGAATCAACGATTTCACCTGAGCCCGGTTACAATCCAGCAATAAACCGATTTCGTTCAGCTTCATCCGTTCATAGAAAAAAGACACAAGAGCCACCCTCTCCTCCATGGAAAGGGTCTTAAAATGGGCACCAATTACCCGGGTTACCTTTTCATCATCAGCCTTGTGGGTAAATGCAAGATTATTACGTTCTATTAAAAGATCATCCATGGCAAGGTCTTCTCCACCTTCTTCATTTCCATAGATTTCCCGCTCCATTTGATAATCTTTTTGATTGGTAAAAATCACCAAATTGCGCATCATTCTCTTAGCCAAAAGATAAAAGTTATCCGGCTTTTTCATGGATTCCATGGCGTCGATCATTCGAATATAGGATTCCTTTAAAAGTACAGCAGCCTTTTCTTCCTCTTGAACTAAAAGCAACGCAAATAAATAGAGAGTCTGACTGGTACTTTCATATATCATCTGAAAGGCCATGTCGTTTCCGCGAAGGAAAGCAACACTGGCTGTTCGCAAATGCTCATCTAATTTTTTTGGTTCCGTTTGTTCCATTACTATAGTAACTCTCTTTTAGTAACTTTCTTTTTTCTCCTGAGAATTCAATGAATCTGATACAGATTATATACCATAGCGGCGACAGGAGCAAAGGCAAAAGTAGGTTATGATAATTCCATTGAAGAATGCTGTTGTCCTATCTACAAGCTAAAGTCCGGTTCCCAGTTGCCAAAACGAGTCTGTTTTTCTTCCATTACAAAAGCCAACAATTCGGTCGCTTCCTGCTGCTGCATGGTTTCAATGACAGTATCGATATTTTCCCTGTTAAGAACCCCTACCTCCAACATCGCCTCTATGGCTTTTGAATTATTGCTTTTGCAAATTTCTACAACGATTTCTTCCAAGTACCGGCAGAGCCATTCCATGTAAGAAGCCTGCTTTTCTTCGGACAGTGCAACCGGGTATCCCAGCCTGCAACAAGCCATAAGGCACTGCTCGTCTTTGTAGGAATAGGTTTCAAAAGCGTCATCATACATGCCATAATCAAAATGAACCTCTGCATCTGTTTTGGGGGAAGAAGCCGGTTTCACATGATAAAACCCCTCTGTAATGTTATTTTTTCGAAATACCGGTTTTTGAGGAATATACAAAACCACCTTGTCCCTATAAATCTCCACTGTTTCTAATTTTTCACAACCCCAAAAGGCATTCCGGCCAATTTGATCCATCGATTCAGCCAAGGTAATGCACCGCAAGTTGCTTCGCAAAAACGCCAAAGGTGCAATTTCTGTTACCCCTTCCGGGACTTGATAGACAGCTCTTTCTTCCGATTCTTCCTTTGCCTTCATATACGAAAGCAAGGTTAGTTTGCCCTCTTTGCCCTTCTGAAAAACGGCGCCGTCTTCTATATAAAAAACCGGATTTTCCTTCGCAATGGTAACATCACAAATACCCGGATTATGCCGGTTCCAATTGTACGTTTCCTGCAGGACTTCCCTTCCCAGTTGAACAAGAGATGCCGGTATATGCAGTCGATGCAAGCTTTGACAGGAGTGAAACGCTTCTTTACCAAGACGCTGCAAACCTTCCGGCAAGTTAATGTCTTCCAGCTTGTCGCAACCGGAAAAAGCAAAAGAACCGATTTCTATCAACCCTGTGGGCAGTAGAATTTTTTTCAGATAATAGTTTTCATCAAAGGCATTGTCTAAGACGGCAACGGTTCCCGGTGACACTTCATAAAAAGAAATCTCTTCCTTACGACAGACCCCGGCCAAAGCAAGACCGTCTTGTCTTTTTTCGTACAGACCCTCTCCAATGGAAATATAATACGGATTCTCTTCTGCCACCTGTATTTGCAGCCAGTTGTAACTCCAAGGACAGCGAATTTCCTTCACGGTTTTCGGGATAGACAACTTTGCTACAAGAGACATATCTACAATATTTTCGCCTAGATATACCAGGTTTTCCGAAAGCTTGATTTCCCGCATCCAAGGAATGGCAAGAAAAGCATTGTCGTAAATTCTCGTTACCGTATCCGGTACAATGATTTTTTCAATGGCTTCACCGGCACGATAAAATGCTTCTTCTCCAATGGCCGTAACAGGAATCCCCTCAATCTCCCATGGAATTTCCAGTACATCATCGTCGGTTCCTTCAAATCCGGTTATTATAATACCGTCTTTATTTTTATGATACGTGTATGTACTCATATTTCCAATCGCTCCATTTCTTCTTCAATTCGCTGCTGCCGGTCACGAACTCTGTATTTCTTGCTGTATGCAAAATACGCCTTGCAGCCTCTTTGATTAATAAAGTACGCGCAAGGATAGCTAACTGTCAAATCCGTTACCAATACCAACATTTCATGACCATCTCCAAAGACGTCCTCTACAAAGGCAAAGACATTATCCAGGGCGTTTAAAGCCTGCTCTCCACGCTCTTTCATCTGTCTTACTTGACAGGAAAAATCAGAGGAAATAATGGAAAACTCATCTGTTTCCTCTCCCTCTATTGTATCTGCCATCAGAATACTCTGTTTGTATTTTTTTAAAGTTCGTTCCAGTATTTGATATACGGCTTTGGTCTGTATATCTACGGTATTGGCACCTTCCCTTTGTCGGATACTTTCTTGTTGCTGCTGTATCTCATTATCTAAAATCCCTATCAAATCTCCTTGTTGCTTTTTCCATTGTTTTTTTACACGACGAAGAATCTGCAGCAAGCTTTGCAGCTGCTTTTCTTTTGTCACCACCTCTGCAATATCTTCTTTTACCGCCGTAAACAGCAAAGCCATTAAAGATAACCGTTCATCAAATCCAGCCTTAACGGCTCTTCTGGCTATCTCTTTGCCGGCTTCTCCGGCTAAAATTTTATCTACCGCATAGTCTTTTTTATATTTTGCATATAGCTGATAGTAATTGATAAAATTACCACTAATCCGTTGGTGATGCAAATATTGTTGGATTAAAGATTCCTCTACCGGATATCCGTTTTCTTCGTAAAGATATATGGCCTTAGACAAGTCTTCCCAACCTCGCGCCGTCACATAGGAACGTCCTTTGGGAGTGTTTTCAATAACGTAAAAATCGCTTTTTCGAATGTCCAAATAAGACATCACCGCCCCATGAAGCCCTTTGTTTACAGCGTATTCCCGCCACGGCTGGTAGGCGGCTTCCACTTCCAGCAGTTTGACACGGTCCAAAGTTACCATATCAAATTCACGGACGGAACGATTGTACTGAGGAGGATTTCCGGCGGTTATGATTACCCAGCCTTCCGGAATTTGATGGCGTCCAAAGGTTTTGTACTGCAAAAATTGCAACATAGAGGGCGCCAGTGTTTCCGACACACAATTGATTTCATCTAAAAACAAAATTCCTTCATTTTTCCCGCTTTTTTCAATGGTTTCATATACCGAAGCCACAATTTCACTCATGGTATACTGGGAAATGTCAAAAGAGTGGTTCCGATACTCTTTATGGACAATAAAGGGCAGTCCCAGGGCACTCTGTCTGGTGTGGTGGGTCATGGAATACGTTACCAACGCCAAATCCATTTCCCTTGCCACTTGCTCTACAATAGCCGTTTTTCCGATACCCGGCGCCCCCAGTAAATATACCGGCCGCTGCTGCCTAATAGGAATGCGATAATTTCCCAGCTTGTCCTTGGTCAGATAAATTCCCACTGCTCGCTCTATTTGTATCTTAGCTTCTTTGATATTCAAAATGCATCCTCCTCAAGAATCAACTGCACCGCCCAGGAAGGCACTTCCGGAATGGCATACCCGTCGTTGACAAAGACAAAGGCTGTCTCGTAATCCGGCATCGCCTCGGGAAAGGTTCCATAGCCATCTGTAAAATATATCAGCCCTTTTAATTGCTGAAATTCGTGACGCTCCAGCAGTCCGTCTACATACCGAAAAACCGGCCGAAAATCCGTTCCTCCAAACCCTTTTAAAGGTAGGTTTTCCATCAACTGACGAAAGTCTTCTCTGCCGGTAATGACATGATCTTTCTGAATCTTTTCATCGCACTGAATAATATGCAAATGGATTTTTTCAAAGAAACTTTCTCGCTCTGTTAATATGTTATACGTCTTGTTGAGAAAATTCCGCACCGTCTCCCCTTTGCAAGAACCGGACGTATCAATGGCAATAACAAATTCCCGAATACGCTTGGCTTCTCTATATTCCAAAGGCTCCAGCAAGGGCATTTTCCCATAGAGCTGCAATCCGTATGTGTAGTAAATATAGTCAAATTCTTCCGGGTTAATATGAACCTCTTCTCCCAATACTGCAAAGCGCCGCAAAAAATCGCCGTAATCATAGGTTTCTTTTTGTAGGCTTCGCAAATTCTGCAACATGTTCCCAATACCACTGCCTTTTTCTTTGGAAGAAACGGTTAAATCGTTTTGGGCCTGTTTTCCTATGTCTTCCCACTGACTCTGACCTTGGCCTGCCAGGACTTCGTGGATGTCTTCTTCAAAAGTACCTTCCTCTTCTCCGGTTTCCGCTTCATGACAGCCAATCATACCGGTGGCAACATCAGTGCGATACTCTTTTGCTTCTGCTGCCTCCTTTACGGAAAAAATATCCTTGGCCAGCCACTGCTGATGATCATCAAAAGAAAAATCATCTTCCTTACCGGAATACATCTCTTGCAAATAGGCTTCTCCCATTTCCGGGAAGCGAATAAAGTAGTCGTAAATGGTATCGGCAGTCATCATAATAGGACGCTTTTTCCCGATCTTGCCGGCTCTCCCGGGACGAAAGGCTCCTGCCAATGTTTTGGCAGCCTTAGAGTCATCATTAGGTGCTATCATATCCCGCATATCTTCTTCTAACTGTGCCACTATGCCCCGGCGGTAGCCATCCTTTTCCAAGGTGGTTTCCGGCAAATCCAACTCCAAAATGGTCTTTTCAACAGCCATGTCACAGGCACCGTTCCAAAACGCCTGTTGCTTTTGCTGAGATTGAAACGGATGACAGTAGATGCAGTGGAGCACCATATGTAAGAACCCGTGGGTAAGCAAGTTCTTTTCTTTTTTATAATCCTCAAAGACAGATTGCGGTTGAAACCAAACCATGCGGCCATTGGTTCCATACGCCATCACCTTCTCTGATACCAGCAACGGCATGCGAAACAAGGCACGGTCAAGAAAACGCAGTTTTTTCATCAGGCTAAAGCGGGACACTTCTAGCATCTCCTTGGCCAAGTCCCGGTATTGTTCTATATTGTCATTGTCCTCTGCTTTTATCATCTATTTGCCCTCTAAAAAGTAGTTATTACTAAATTATAGGTCATTTCCCCGCTCCTCGCAAACAAGGGAGAATATCGTCTTCTCCAATGCTATTTCTTGTTTTTACATTTCTTGTCTCACAGCTCTTGTCTTACAAAGGTCTCCATAACAAAATTTCCGGGAGAAACAGTGGTATCCCAACGCAGTCCCGGTGTCATAGCAACAGGTTGGTATTCCGTATCGCCCTTCAAATATGTCACAATCTGCTTTCCTAATACGCTATCCTTTTCCGGTAGTGTTTTAGACAAGGCTTTGACACTCTCAATATTTTGCTGCGACGTAAGACGCCAAGTCCAAACAGATTCCGGATAATCTATACTTTGAAATTCCAAATGAATATCTAGGCTCCCCACTGCTTCTTGCCGGCTAGCCAACAAATGACGTACTGCATCACCGCGAATTAACAAACAGTCCTTTCGCTGTTCTTCAAGGACACCTTCCACCTGCGCCAAAGAATGATGCATGAAATACCAAACGGTAGGCCAGCCTTCAAAGGTAAAGAGTCCCGCCGGCCTTTGAGAATCTTCCCTTTGCTCCGGTGCAATCTGCTGCTCTACAATGGTCAAATATCGCCATGGATTTTTCACTTCTTCCGAAAAAGCTGCCGCTGCCGTTTCTCTATGTGCATACAGGGGAATTTCTTCCGCCTGTTGACAGATTTCCAGTATAATACCTTGCTTCAGGAACGTCTCTTTTAGTTGGCTTATGATATTCTTTTCCAAAGAACCACAAAGAGCCATCCCTTGTTTTGTCTCTGCAACCATTATGCGTGCCGGACGAATTTTCATAATTTCTTCTTTATACTGCATCAAACCGATAATATCACCGCGGCTAATCACTGCCAGGTGTAAAGGAAATGTGTGATGAAAGTCCCGCCCTCGTTTTCGTTGCTGGGGCACACGTATCACTAGATGTTCCGGGCTTGGGACTACTTTTTCCGGTCGTCCTTTTGCCTTCTGGCTGCTGGTGTAATTGGCCAGCAGTTCCATGGCTTTTCCCTGGTCAATATAGCCGTGACTCTTTCGTAGGGGCAATGAAATGGCTTTCCGATAAGCAGAAGGCGTTACCCCATGCCACTCTTTGAAGATTTTGTTAAAATACGCAAGTGAAGAAAAACCGCAATTCTCGCTTATTTGGGTCAGTGTCAATCGGTTGTCATATAGCGCTTTTTCCGAATACTCCATGCGAATATAGTTCATAAACTTTTGGAAGTTAAGGCCGGTGGTTTTTCGAATAACATGGGAAATGTAGTACATATTCAAATGTTCCATCTTGGCTAAATCCTGCAAGGTAATCTTCTCTGTGTAATGGGTGTACATATAGGAGATGATTCGATACATTCTATCCAAATCCATAGGGTTTACATCATCATCCCCGGCTCGAAATTCGTTATCCTCAATAACAAAGCCCTGAAACTGATTGACCATAATTTGTATAAACTGATGAATCTTTCGGTTCAAAAGTAAGGAATTATCTCCGTCGTTTTGACAGATCATCATTATTTCCGCCACATGGTCTGCCAGCAGCGCAATTTTGTTTTGCATACGCTGGCGATGTTCCGGTGTTTCGTTACTGCCGCCACCACAAGCAAAAATCATAAACTCAATATTGGGATAGATATTGGCGAATTGTTCCAAATCCACGTGGAAAGTCAACATCACAACATCTTTGGAGGATTCGACAATGCGATGTAAATCCCAAGTATCCACTACAATAATTTGCCCTTGGGCAACAAAATATTCTTGATGATGGACTTTGTATCGTACACTTCCCTTTAAAACCAGTGTCATCTCCATTTCTCTGTGGTAATGAGGCGGCTCCTGGTATATATTGGAAAACCCAATAGAAAAATGGGTATTCCGATGATACTTTATGGTTTCTCGTAACATAACTTCCTCTTTTCAGTCGTATTTCTATGTACATCCTACCATAATATATAAAATCTTGCTATTTTGTTATATAAATCTTGCTATCCATCGCAAGAAAGTATTAAGAATTACACCACATTCATACCTTTTTCAAACAATTTCAAAATTGTCACCTATAGCTCTTTGGAACATACTATACATACAATTTAAAGGAATATAGTCCTGCCGGCATTGACGATAAGAACGAGTATTCTCCTAAAATTCGTTGGTCAATGCTGATAAAACTTTGCGATCTGACCTACAGAACTATATACCTAAAGCAAAGAGACCGGCCTTTGAACGTCTATCATCGGCAACGGTCTCTTTGTTTTTGTCTATACCACAGATGGCAGCGGCTGTTCTTTTAATACACCGGTTTCCTTAAGGATTTCCCGAATATGTTTGACAGGAACAATATCTAATTTCTCTTTTACTTCTTCTGCTACATCGTCTAAATCATCCACATTATCTACCGGAACAAAGACTTTTGTAACACCGGCACGCTGTGCCGCCATTAACTTTTCAGGCAGGCCGCCAATGGGATTGACACGCCCTTGCAAGGAAACTTCCCCTGTCATGGCAATGTGTGGATCCACCGCATTTCCGGTTAACAAGCTGGATAATGCCGTTGTCAGTGTTACCCCTGCCGAAGGTCCGTCTTTGGGCGTTGCACCATCGGGCACATGAATGTGCAAATCTTTCTTTGACAATATACCGGCTTCCTTTGGGAAAAGGGATTTTACCAAACTAAGGGCAATTTTGCCGATTCTTGCATCACCTCACCCAGTTGGCCGGTAATAGTCATCTTGCCACTGCCTTCATTGAGCAATGTTTCAATATACAATATGGTACCGCCAACACTGGTCCACGCCAGCCCTGTTACAATGCCCGGATTTGTTTTTTCATCCACACTCCGCTGACGAATAGGATGCATATCAAGAAGCTCTCGCAAATCCTTTGGTTCAACGACCAACTTTTGATTATTGCCTTTGATAATCTTTACAGCGGCTGCTCTTGCCAGGGTTTCCAGTCGTTTCTTCAATCCACGTACACCGCCTTCTCTGGTGTATTGCGAAATGATTGCTTCCATAGTTTCAGTCGGAATTCAATCTTTTCGTTGGGCACCCCTGTCTTCTCCAATGCCTTTGGCAGCAGATGACGCTCTCCAATTTGCACTTTTTCAACAGGCGTATAGCCACTGAAGGGAATCACTTCCATTCTGTTTAACAACGGCTCCGGAATAGTTTCCAGGGAGTTTGCTGTGCAGATAAACAGTACATCAGACAAATCATATGGCACATTCATATAGTGATCGGTAAAGGTGTTGTTTTGTTCCGGATCCAACACCTCCAGTAATGCACTTGCCGGGTCTCCATTATAGCCGGCAGACAATTTGTCCACTTCGTCCAGTACCATTACCGGATTAGATACGCCAATTTTTTCAATACCGGCTATAATGCGACCGGCCATCGCTCCAATGTATGTTCTCCGGTGGCCTCGTATGTCAGCTTCATCACGAACACCGCCTAAAGATACACGGACGTATTGACGATCCAAAGCCTTGGCAATGGAACGACAAATGCTGGTTTTCCCTGTCCCCGGCGCTCCCACAAAGAGAAGAATGGATCCGGACTGTTCTCTCTTTAGATTCATTACAGCAATTTGCTGCAAAACCCGATTGCGTACTTTTTCAAGGCCAAAGTGGTCTTCCTTTAAAATATCTTCTGCTTTGCCAATGTTAATGGATTTGGCAGGGTTCTTTTTCCAAGGCAAGGCTGTTAGGAATTCCAGATAATCCGAAAGCATGCCATACTCTGTCCCTTTTTGGCCCTCCTGCTTTAAACGAGATAAAACCTTGTTGGCTTCTTTTCTGGCTTCCCGATTCATTTCCGATTCTTCAATGGCTAGTTCCAAACGCCGAATATCGGAAATATCCTCCGGATGCATTTCATCCAATTCCTTCTGCAGGTAATCCATTTGCTTTTTAATGGCATTTTCACGATACACCTGCTGGTATTCTTCTTCCTGCGCCAATTTTGCCTCGGTGTTGATTTTGAAAACTTCCAGGTTTTCATAAATCAGGTTTTCCATCATTTCAAACCGCTTTTTTCGGCTGTCTTCTGCCAGTATTTCATACCGCTCTTCGTTGGTTTCTACAATCCATGGAGACATAGCTCCGGCAGCCGCTTCCATGGTGTCCCACTGGGAAATGTACCCTTTCATATAGGGTCCCCATTCCTTGTCTTCGGCAAAATCCAGCATGGTTTTCTTTACCTTTTCCAGCCGTTCCCGAGCCTCGTCTCTGTCAAGATCGTCTATATCCAGTCGATGGCTCAGCGCTACATCCAAGGTTCCATCAGAGGTAATCTTTACTTGATCAATATTGACCCTACTATCGGTGTCGATGACCACATACCCATGCTTGTTAACCTCGGTAACCGTACCGGTAACACCGATTTCATAAAATTCATCTGCACGGTTTCCCTCTGCAACAACGACTTGCCTGCCATCTTCCTCGCCGGGTTCTTGGCGCCGAATGAGAAAAATCGTCTTTTCGTACAAGGTCGGCTGACGGCCGCTGACTTTGGCATAAGTAGATGTTTTAAAATACACTTTGGCATTAGGAACAAGCAACATATTATATACAGGAATTACTGCCATGATTCTTTCCTCCTTACATGTAACGTCTCTCCGTTACTCATTTTCACATTTAGCACTCGTAATCAAAGAGTGCTAGAATCATGTTGTATTAGTATTCCTATTTTGTTGCTTTGAAACATATAGTGGCAGATATTTTTATTTTACGCGAACAGACAGCTTCACCAGATACTCATCCCAAGTAGCTCCCGACAAGGCATCCAGCAGCTGGTCTTCGTAAAAATACTGACCACATTGAAGGCCATGTTCTTCTGCATACTGTAGCATGTCACCGGCGGCACGGGAAAGGTTTCGATACCCATATGGATCGTAATACGTCAAATAATCCCCTGCCGGCTTTACATAATTATATTTATCTTCGGCACTGTCAATTCGTGTGTAGTTGTATGCATATTTGTATTTGCCTTGGTGTAAATCTTCCACTGACACAATGCTTCCTACTGCATACGAACTATATACATCTTGGGAGTGCACATAGTTTACGTGACGGGCAATGTTCTCCGCTTCGTGACGGTCATCGTCTTTTCCTTCAAAAGGAGTAATGATGAAATGCTCTTCGGCAAAGTAACGAATTTTGATTTTTCCATATTCCACTTCCATAGCTTCCTGGGTTCTGCGAAGCTTGGCGCGGATGTAATGGCGAGCCCAGCGAACTTCCTCCATAATTCGATCGACTTCTTTGCTTTCTTTTATTAGCAGCCGTTCCAGGTTTTCCGGAGATCGATGATCCATGTATTCTCTTATTTCCTGCAAAGGCATATCCAGTTCTTTTAGCATGTTGATCATCTGCATAATCTCAATTTGCTTGAAACTGTAGTAGCGATAGCCGTTTTCCTTTCGTTTCTCCGGCTTTAACAAGCCAATTTTGTCGTAGTGAAACAGAGCCTGTTTTGACACACCGCACAGTTCCGCAAAACGACCGGCTGTATAATATTTGTTCATTCCGCTGCTCATTACTTTGCTCCTTGATTTGTCTATTTTATGAAAAACACAAAATGCCTTGACTATATACTTACTATACAGTTTACCATAAATATTTGTAAAGGAGACATTATGGAGGAAGCTTTTTCTAAACACATTACACGAAAAAAATTCACCCGGTTCGTAGTTCCATCGGTAATTATGGAGCTGGTTCTAGGTGTTTACTACCTTATCGATACACTATTTGTTTCTATATTTGTAGGAAAAAATGCTCTTGCAACCATTTCCATCGCCTACCCTGTCATCGGCATCATGTGGGGTTTTTCCGTGATGTTGGCTTGTGGTTCTTCGGCACTGGTTGCCATTGATATGGGAGCCGGCAGAAATCGTCTGGCCAATAGGCGATTTTCCACCGTTTGCATCGTTGCACTATCATTGTCTGCTATTCTAATCACCTGCACATATGGTTTTTTGCATCCCATTTGTCAGTTTTTAGGAGCCAGTGGAGAACTTTCCACCCTTTGTAAAGACTATATGCAAATTTTGATTTGGGCTTTTCCCGCTGCTTTTATTCAGGTCATCTTTGAGTATTATATACGTGTGGACGGCCACCCCGGAGTCACTTTGGTGTTATCTTTAATCAGCGGAGCCGTCCATATGATTGTGGATTTTGTCTTAATGGGGCTCTTAGACTTTGGCATCCAAGGCGCAGCCTGGGGTACTGTCTGCGGCGTATGGATTGCCGCTGCCATTGGAACCATTTATTTTATCAAACGCAGTACCAATCTGAAATTGCAAAAGCCTATTGCCGACTGGAAATTTATCGGTCATACCTTTGCCAACGGCAGCAGTGAATTTGTCAACGAAGCCAGCGAAGGCATCAACACCTATTTCTTTAACCAAATTATGCTGCATCTTGCCGGTTCTACCGGCGTTGCCGCTTTGAGCATCGCCTTTAGTATTCACTTTGTCGTGGCCTGCATTCACATGGGTTTTACCGTTGGAGTAGAACCGCTAATCAGTTATTTCTTCGGAGCCGGGCGATACGACATTGTAAACCGCGTCCTTCATTACACAAAAGAATTTTTACTGTATTCTGCAGTGATTATTTCCGTTGCTTTTTTCTTTGCTGCTCCTATTATGGCTCGGCCCTTTGCAACACCGGGTACGGAGCTATATGCCATGGCAGTTACCGGCATGCGCCTCCTTGCCCCTTCCTTCCTGGTTTGCGGCTTGACAATTTTCGGCGGAGGCTTTTTTACTGCCTATGGAAACGGCGGCATCTCGGCATTGGTTTCCAGCTCCAGAACACTGGTGACGGTGATTGCCTTTGCTTTTGCATTGTCCTATTTCTTTGGCACCACAGGACTTTGGCTTTCCACCTTTGCAGCCGAAGCCGTCACCGCCATCATGACCATAGCTCTCATGAAGAGATATAAAGATCGGTATCACTACTCCTTTATTCATTAAATTCCAGCTTGCGACCGACAATGCCCCAAGCCATGTTTCGAATGTCCAGCACCGCATCCTTTGGTGATAGGATGCGAACTTTCCCACCAAACTGGAATACCCAAGCATAGAAATGCGAAGACAAAACCACATCGGCTTCCATAGAGAATTTTTGGTCAGTAACAATTTGTGTCTTTACATCAATGCCAAACCGATCGATGACTTGTTCCATTACCTCATTGTCGCATTCCATGACAATATGCGCCTTTTGACCACTATGCATGCCCACATGTTGTGAAACGTAGGCATCCATATCAAACTCACCGGGTTGTTGTACCACTTCTTCCGGCAGCACAGCCACATCTTTCATATGATCTACTCGATAGTTGGTCATGGCATGTTCTTTTTCGCACCATCCAATAAGATAATATATGCCATCACAACTATGAAAATAGTAGGGACTGATTACCCATTTGGCGCCTTCTTCCAAAAGCACCTGCTCCTTGTCAGGGCCATAGGTAAACTGCTGAAAACAGACTTTGTGACCGGAGCAAATGGCAGCATTGATGCTGTCCAAATAGTCATAAACTTTGTCGTTACAAATTTTCTTTTGCGGTTCCAAATATAGATTGTTTTTAAGACAAGACCGCTGCGAAATACTAATAAGATTGCCTAGGTTTTTTGAAAGCTGACGACATTTATTGGTGGTAATAGACGGACTGGTGGCAATGGCATCTACCAATAAACGTAGATCCGACAGTTCTAAAGATCGCTTGGCCCAGTAATAGCGATTGGGTTTACTACGAACAATGACGATGTCCATGCCAGCATCAATTAGCGTCCGCAAATCGGCGCGAAGGGTTTTTCGATCTGTGGGAATATCTTTTGACTCCAGGTATTCTAAAAGCTGATACGTAGTTGCGGTTTGCTCCTTATCAGTGGTTTCATACAGGTATCGCAAGAGATAGATGAGACGGTTTTTCGTACTGTTGTTCATCTTTCCTGCGCGCATTTGCTCTGACATAATCTGACCTCATTCTTTCGTAAAAAAAAATAACAGACTTTAATTCCTAATCGAATTCCTAAAAATTCATCATGAGAATCAAAGGCATTTTTTGAACTTTGCTTTGCTCTCTACCAATATAATAATACCACATACAAATTATTCAGACAATTTAAAATCCAAAAGATGTAAGAGAACATATATTTCAAAAGGATGAAAGATAAAATGTGAGTCTATAACATGTTTTCTTATCTTTCTTCCCGTAATGTTTCTACAATACACTACAAATTTCCCCGGAACTCTTTGCCAAATTCCAAGGCCACGCGGAAGAATTCCTGTACTGCCGGTGACCGGTATTTTTCCGGACGAATACAAACCCCCATGGTTCGATAACAGTGTTCTTTAAAAGGCCTACAGACAACAATATCACCGGTAAATCGCAATTGCAATCGTGACATAATATGTACACCCAATCCCTTAGCCGCCATGGCAATGCCGGCCGTATCACTGGCAATTTGGTGACAAACATTGGGCTTGAATTTTCTCTTTTTTGTGACAGCTTTCACAAGATCATCCCAACCTTTTACCGGCATGAGAAAATCGCAGCCGTTTAATGCACTAATGGGAACTTCCTCATATCGCGTCAAGGGATGGTCTTTACTCATGCAAAGCATGATTTCATCTTCAAATAGAGGATGAAATTCAAAGCCTTCCGGCACGTCAAAATTGGAAAAGCCAATGTCCGTTTGGTTCCTTGACAAGCTTTCCTTCATTTGGGATACAGAGAATTCTCGTAGATTCATCTCTATATTGGAGTAGCTTCGCGAAAAACGATCAATAAGCTCCGGTAAAAAATACGTAGCCATGCTGTTTAAGACCCCAATATGAATGGTTCCACCTAACAATCCGGTAATGGAGCCGATGGCAGCTTGCATGTTTTCATCTAAAAGTTGAAATTGATAACAATAGTCCAGTACGATTTTCCCATCCTCTGTGGGAACAAATACATCGTTTTGTCGTTGTACTAGGGGAAATCCCACTTCCTTTTCAAAATGCTTTATCATGTTACTGATGCCCGGCTGAGAGAATCCCATTTCCTTTGCCGCCTTTGTCATGCTTCCCAACTCAATGACTTTAATAAAAGCAAGATATTTATTCATGCCAAACCCTTCTCTTTTTTCCTAGATGCGTATTTCTTTTTCTTTATTCTATACTTTCCAAATCTTCATTATTTCAGATTATTATATATATTATTTCATTTTATTTTACTACTATATCGTTAACGGCTGAAAACCATATTTTTTCACCATCATCCGATTGCTCTCTACTCATGTATTTTAATATGAAATGCAATATCAAACAATCATTTTCTTAAAATATATTCAGAATACTTGTATAATTTTATACATAAGAAGTAGGAAGTTGAAAGCGAAACTTCCATTAGTATTGCTAAAAACAACTGAAAAGGAGAATGAGTATGACTTGTCCAAAAGGAATGTATGTTCCCGTTGTAACCCCATTTAGAGAAGACCAAAGTATCGACTTTGATGCTTTTAAAGAATGTATCGATTTTGTCGTTGGCAGCGGTTTAGACGGTATCTTAATTGCCGGCAGCACCGGTGAATACCACACAATGACAGTAGAAGAACACAAAGAGGTAATTAAAAAAGGTTGTGAATTTGTAGATGGCAGAGTTCCTGTTCTCTGCGGTGTTGGCGCCAGCACTACAACAGCTACCATCGAAATGGCCAACTACACAGCTTCCTGTGGTGCCAGCTATGGTCTGGTACTGCCTCCATACTATCAACCAACAACAGAAGACGGTGTGAAGGACTTCTTCCTGGAAGTTGCAGACAACGCAAAAGTCGGCATTGTCATCTATGATAACCCTCTGGCAACCGGTGTTGAATTGGCTCCGGAATTGATTGCAGAGTTGGCTGAACACAAAAACATCGTATCACTGAAAAATACATCCGACATGATTCATACGGCACAGGTTATTGCTCTGACCAGAGATAACCCGGACTTTACTGTATTCCAAGGTTACGAGCATACCATTTTACCGGCATTAGCCATTGGTGCAGATGGTGGATTTGCCATTTTGATGAATGCTCTTCCAAAGGAATATGTAAAGCTGTATACGGCGATGGAAAAAGAGCCATACCCTGCTCCTGTAAAAACCATGATACAGATTCTCGGCATCCCCGGCGGATATGTAAGAAAGCCTCTGGTACAGACTTCTCCAGAGCTGACGGCTTCCATGAAGGAAGAACTAATCAAGATTGGATACGATCTCTAAAGACTCTCCCCTTGTAATAGAAAGGTGTCTGTTATGGAAATTAGAAAAAATTTCGGATTTATCTCCGGTGCACCACTGGAGACACAGCCTGTTGAAATGAGAAAAGGCCAGAACATCTCCGATTATGGCGTTGGAATCATGTATCTGGATAACGTTTGGTATCCAATGATGCCGGGTAACGTTGTAAACGCCTGGACATATGACTTCCCTGTTCGCTTGAAAGCAGTAGATGGACTAGATACACCTACTCTACATAGCGGCAAACCGGAAGTATTTGAATCGATCTTAGCAACTGCGAAACAACTGGAAAAAGAAGGTTGTCGCGCCATTTGTTCTGCCTATGGGTTCTTTGGTCACTTTCACCAAAAACTAAAGGACGAAATAGATATTCCCGTTGCCCTTTCCTCTTTGGTACAGGTACCTTGGATTCACAGTACCATTAAGAGCAATGCAAAAAATCGGCATCTTGACAGCTAACGCTGTTGCCATGAATGATGGCATCCTTCAAAGTACAGGCATTGGTCATGGAGATGACCTGGTAATTGCCGACCTGCGTCACGGAGAAAACTTCTCCGCCATTATGGAAGACCGAGGAAACTTTGACAATGCCGGAACAAAAAGAGAAGTTGTTTCTGGCGCTGTAAAGATGGTAGAAGAAAATCCGGACATCGGTGCCATTTTGCTGGAATGTAGTGATATGCCACCGTATGCTGCCGATATTCAAGCAGCCACCGGCAGATCTGTATATGACTTTATCACTCTCATTAAATGGCTTAATAATGCAGCTATGCAAAGACCCTATAGCGGCTGGATCTAAAAATTTTTCTCATGAGTGTAACAAGAAGGTGCTTCCCGGGGTTTCCGGTGTTGCACCTTCTTTGTCTTCTATTACAATTCCATAGATTCCATAGTCTTGCGGATATTTTTTCTTGCTTCTTCCATAATCGCGTTTACGTCCGCACCGATAATATCCAGATTCTCCGCTGCAAACTTGTGAACCTTTGGAATTCCATAAAACGTCTCCGCCATATACTTTATATATCCATACCCAAAACAATCATCGATAATGGGTCCTCCTGCCGTAGTCACATAAAATAGATGTTTTGCTTTGCTGCGTCCTACCGGATATCCTTTATGACAATATTTGAAAGTAATGCCGGAAACAGAAATCGTCTCTATGTACATCTTTAACAGAGCCGGAAAAGACATATCCCAAAAGGGTGCCGCTATAACGATGTAATCCGCCTGTGCAAATTGGTGAGCCGGCGCAAACATAGGATGACTCCAGTCATCGGCTTCCTTGGCCTCTTCTCGAATTTTCAATTTTTCACCGGATAGAAACGAAATAGTTCCTTTTCTGTTTTCCACGGATTCGACCAGTTCTGCTACCTTGACATATTCCTTTTCACCGGGCAAATAGGATGCCACTAATTCTGCCAATTCCCGGGTTCTGGATTCTTCTCGTATCCCTGTGTCTACCATCAAAATTTTCATCTGTAACTCCTACAACAACCATGACAATTCCGATTTTTATCCCCTTACCGGCTAGATACTTAATACATGCTCTCCTTCTTGCATTAAATGACTAAGCTTTTCTCCCCATCGGATTACTTCAATACCTTTGTCTTCCAAAGCTTCTCTTGTTCCAAGGTTCAAGGCACATGTAAGGCATGCAGAAAACTCTACCCCAACGCTTTGTGCCATTTCCAGCTTTAAGGCGATGGCTTCATTTTCTACAACAAGAGTCTGTGGATGTCCCCATATAATCACGGTCACCTGATCCCACCATTTGTTGCGCATGCTATTGGTGGCATACATCATCACCATATGTTCACTGGTGACAGGGTCTCCGTTGGTCCATAATATATATAAATGTTTCTTTTCATTTTTCATTTTTCACCTCTTAAAAAGCCATAAAGCAGTTACACAAAATCTGCAGTTTTTTTAATCCGTCGCATCTACATCGATGGTAATGACAGTGGAGTAGTCCGGATAAATAGCCTTCATTTGCCGGTACAAAGTTTCCAATGCCTCTTTTTGCTCAATGTCAAAGCTTAGGACAACATCAAATCGTATATCCTTATTTTTTATATCTACATAGAACCCGTGCAGTTGCAGTGCCCATTGGTTTGACAAAACCACTTCCTGAACGGTGTTTCGAAATTTTGCCGCTTCCTCATTTTTAGTATTAAAGGAGTATACTCCTACGCCGGTTAGTATGACGCCTGTTTCTTTATATACCAGGTTTTGCACACGGCGGGTCAACACATCGACTTCTTCTACCGTCATAGTATCCGGCAATTCAAGATGTACAGATCCGTAATTCTTGTTGGGTCCGTAGTTGTTCAAAATTAAATCATAAGCTCCCTTAACCTGCGGTTCTTGTGTAAGCAATGCTTTAATAGATTTTACGGTTTCTGCATCTGCTCTTTGCCCGACTATTTCATTAAGGGTCTCTATCATCATCCCTATACCGGACTTGATGATTACGACTGAAATGACCACCCCTACGTAGGCTTCGATGGAATAACCGGTAGTAAGAAATATAATTGCACTGGCTAATACCGAAAGAGATAATACCGCATCAAACAGCGCATCTGCACCGGAGGCCTTTAAGGCACCTGACTCCGCTTTTTCACCTTGCTTTTTCACATACAATCCTAGAATAAGTTTGACAACGACTGCAACAGCAATAATTATCAATGCAACTGTAGAATAGTCCGCTGTCTGGGGATGAATAATTTTTTTAACAGACTCAACCAAGGAGGTTATTCCTGCGTAGAGTACGATGCCGGCAACAATCAAGGCACTAAGGTACTCTATACGACCGTATCCCAGTGGATGTTTTTTATCGGGAGCTTTGTTGGCAAGTTTGGTACCGACAATAGTAATCACAGAGGATAATGCATCCGATAGGTTATTTACTGCATCCAACATCACTGCAATGGAATGAGATATCAATCCTACAGCCAGTTTAAAGGAGGACAGTAAGACATTCACAAGAATCCCAATGATACTGGTTCTTACTATGATTTTATCCCGATACGCCATTGTCTCCTGTAAAGAATCTCGGCTCTCTTTTTGTTCTTCCATCATTATCTCCTTGCGTATAGTAATTGTTCCAAATGGTTTATATCTTTTGCAAAAATAATATCATCCAAATCTGCCATCGTTAAAAATTCATTATGTACCATGTTTTGGAAAACTTGGCGTAATGGTTGATAATAGTCTTTTATGTCATAGAACACACAGGGTTTATCTTGTCTGCCTAAGCGTTTTAAGGAAATGGCCTCGGAAATTTCTTCTAAGGTTCCCACTCCGCCGGGCATAGCAATATAGATATCACCCAGCTCCAACATACGAGCTTTTCGCTGCCCCATTGTCTCTACTATTTCTAAATGGAAATCTCCTTGGTGACCGTGTTCATGTTCCAGTAAAAATTCCGGTATAACTCCGGTTACATGGCTTCCGCCTGCCAGAGCTGTATCCGCCACCAATCCCATAAGGCCAATATTTCCACCACCGTATATCAGCCGATACCCCTTGTCTGCAATCCACTTTCCAAGAGCAACGGCGGCTTCTTGATATTCTTTGTAAATGCCTACACCGGAGCCACAATACACCGTTATATTCATAAATTTGCTACCAATCCCTTTCTATGAAATCACATTATCCATTATACCATACGGTCATCAATACGGTGGGCAACCATCTTGGTTATCCGGAAAATAAAAAAATTCATCTTTTTTCGTTATTTCAGAAAAATTTAGGGTTTCCTATGTATCATACAACCATAGCAAGGAGCTATTAAATATCTCATCCTCTCTCGAGACCACTCAAAGGTCTCACACATTCAATAACACACACTCGAAAAAAGGAACCAAACGGTTCCTTTTTTCGTAGTTCAATTCTTTTTCAGCTCGAATAAATCCAATTTTTTCATTTGTTTAGATGATAACGTACATCATCAATTGTAAGATTTAGTTTTTATGTCATTTTCCGTTTTTCTTTATTTCTTTACTATCCAATAACCATCTATGGCACCACCGACATATTCGATTATATTTTCATCAGTCAATTTTTTCAAATCTCTCTCTATTGTACTTACAGATACAAAGAGTAACTTTGATAATTCAAGTGCAGTAATATTTTTTGTATCTTCCATTATATGAATTATTCTTTCTTGCCTATCTTTAGGCTTTAATTTTTGACCTTCATTTTGACCTTCATAATTTAAGTTCTTTAGAATTGTAAAAAATGCACTTTCAGTCGATCTAAATTCAGGTTTTAATTCTATCTTGTAGTTTTCTTCAAATTCGTAGGCTTCAATAATTTTTCTAAGTCCGGAACCTCGCCTTTCCATCAAATCCATTCGTGCAAATAAATCTGCTATTATAGGATTTCTTCTTGATGATGAAACATTGTATGGATCAATATTTTGAACAAAAGTACCATCATACATTCCATCGGGAGAGTATATTTCCATCCTATCATCATAAATATCCAAATGTACTTCACTTCCGATGACTGAATAGTCCCTATGAATTAAAGCATTGACAATCGCTTCTTGCACTGCTCTTTCAGGATATTCCGGATATTCTACCCTATACATAGATCCTTTTTTCCACTTTTTTTAGAATTTCTCTTTACAAAATCCATAGATGCCTTCAAAAGATATATAATATTTCCTTCAAATTCCTGATCATCTAAGGCATCCATCAGACCATTTGCCTTGGTAAGTCCATTCCATCTGGTACAAAAAACTCTTGATTGATATACTTGATATCCATCTGCAAAAAGACTGCCCGTTATAGTTAAATGCCCTTCTTCATTTACCAATCCAAAAGCTGTCTCTTATACACATCTGACGCTGCCGACGAAGCTAGAAGTGTA
>CAUTYX010000011.1:0-48913 GCA_963542695.1 uncultured Eubacteriales bacterium | reverse complement strand
GATGCAGCGTAGTCTCGTGGGCTCGGAGATGTGTATAAGAGACAGAAATAATAGAGCTGAAATAATTTATAAACTCGATTTTAGCATCCCACGGGTTCAATGATTTATAATCAAATCCAATGATTTCAAAGCTATCATCAAAAAATTGTTTATAGTGATTAGCTTCTTCTGCATTACCATCCTTACCATGAACATATATAACGGCATTTTTCATTCAAATTCCCTCTACAAAATTCCAATTTTCCAGCTCAGCAAACGGGGATACTTAATAATATTTTTCTACTCATTTTCATCTACAATCTCTATATACTCTTTCAGTTTTCTTTGCAACACACTTTTGTCAATAAGTTTTAATGTATATTCCGATACCATAGTAGGTGAAAGACTTCTACTAAGTGCAAATTCCACAACCTCATCATCTTTTGAAGCACAAAGAATAACACCGACACTTGGATTTTCAGTTTCCTTTTTTACTTCTCTATCTAATGCTTCTAAATACAAGTTCATTTTACCGATATATTCCGGCTTAAACTCTCCTATCTTTAGTTCAAATGCGACTAAGCAAGATAATCCTCTATGATAAAACAATAAATCTATATAGTAATCATGATTTCCAACCTGTACCCTGTATTCATTTCCTATGAACGAAAAATCTTTCCCAATTTCCAGTATGAAATTCTTTAAATTTTCAAGAATTGATTTTTGAAAATCTCTTTCATTTCCAATCTTTGGTGCATTAAGAAATTCCAATACATAGCTGTCCATAAATATATTCTGTGTTTCTTGCTTTGCCTTTTGTATAGCAGGAAACTTCTCACCAATAGAAAGCATGTATCTCTCATAATAACCACTATCCATTTGTCTTTCCAACTCACGCTTAGAATACTTTTCTCTGACTGCCAATTCAATATAAAATTGTCTTTCTTCCTTGCTTTTTGAACCTGACATTATTTTTAGGTGATTTGTCCAACTCAATTGTGTCACCAGTGGTGACACTTTTTCATCATCCTTATATAACTCATAGAATTGCTTCATTCTATAAAGCCCTCTACGGTTAAAACCTTTTAGTTCAGGATAGTTCTCAGAGAAAAAATCAGCTATATTTTCCACAAAATTTGAACCATAACTCGCCTCTTTACTTTTTTCACTTAATATACTTTCCCACTTCTTGATACATCAAAATCAGTTCTTCATTGACTCTTCTATAAGCACGATCCTTTGCGCCTTCTATAATCTTAACAATATCATCAAATTGATGATTATCTGTTTCCATATTTGTATTCTGCACAACAATCTTATCTTTATCCATGATTTCTCATCCCTCGCCAAATTCTAATTTGTCTATTTAATACTTAAAATAATTATTTCTTTCCTTCTAATTTTTTAATATCACTATCACCAAGTTTTTCAAGTGATATCAATTGTGTTCTTGCAAGCTTTCTAAGTTCTATCATTCTTTCTTTCTGATTCATACCTTTACCGATAAGAACTGCATTATAGCTTTCCATATTGGCAAGAACCAGTAACTCATTCAGACTTGCATAATCTCTCATATTACCTTTCAAGTCTGAATTTTCTTCACGCCACTGTTTAGCTCTCTTGTTAAATAAAGCAACTTTTAGCATATCTGCTTCACTTGCGTATTTATAGGATAACTGCTCGTTGGTAAGATCCTTTAAAAGATACTCTTTGATTGCATCTGTATGAATTTTGTAGTTAATCTTTGAAATTTCTCTATTCAAATTCCAACCTAATGATAGCTTAGAGTTTTCATCTGATTTAAGTCTCTTATAGTCTTGAATAATATAAAGCTTAAATTCTGGTGAAATCCATGAAGCGAATTCCATTGCTATATCACTATGGGCAAATGTACCTCCATATCTTCCTGACTTAGAAACAATGCCTATTGCATTTGTCTTTTCAATCCATTTTTGTGGTGACAATGTAAATGCGTTACTACCAGCTTCATTTCTAAACCTATCGAATTCGATAGGTTTAGAAATCAGGATTATGCATTGATTCCCACAAACCTAAAAATTGAATGTTATCTTTGCTTCTCAACCAGTTATTAATAACTATAAATGGCTCATCGCTTTTATATCTTGCAATGTCCGTTAGACTTATATAGTCGTTTTTAAAGTCTTCCGTATAAATTTGAATAGCAAAACCTTTTGCTTCAATCGTCTCTTTTTTTACTTTAGACATGTAAGTTTCTCCTTTATGCTGATATATTGTTTACAACATTTATTTTCTTAAAACTCACCTAAACAGTGCACCAGCTATTCATTTTTTTGATTTTAAACTTTGGTAGAAGCTCTAAAATCCATGTATTCACTTGACTATTTGCCTGTGTCATTATTATGACACGAAACCCCATGAGAAACTATAAAAAATAGCCCGTAGACAACCTTTAAGATATCCTCTCAAAGCAATCCACAGGCTTTTTCATTTCGGAAATCAGATTCCATTGTTACATTTTGCAATGCACCTTTCGATGTCTACTCCAACAACTCCCCTCTAGGTCACTGTTCCCAGTCATCATCCAGTTTGTTTTGGGCTCCCATTTTGTTGTCATCAAAATAGATGGCATCACGTGTCATCTTAAAGGCATGATGCAATGTTTCTCCCCCATTAATGGTCAGTTCTGCAGCCGTACAATCATCATTCAAAGTGATATTTCCTACCATGGTAGCACCCGAATCAGTATGCAAAGTAAACTGTGTTCCGGAAAAGTTCACTCGGCTATATTCACTGTTTTTGTCGCCAATCCATTTGGTCTTAGACAGACGCTGGATTACCTTATTTTTGTAACCGTCTTTTTTCTCTTGGCTCGTTGTTTGTGTAGCTTTGGAATCGGAATCCTGCTCTGTATCTTTTTTCCCGCAACCTGCCAAACATGCCAGTGCAACAGTAAGAATAACCACTACTAAAATGCTTATATATCGATGCTGTCTCATGCTAAATCTCCTTTATGTGTTTATCTATATGATTCTACCACAGAGAAGAAAAAATGAAACTGTAAAAACTCATTCGCTTTCTTTTGAAAAGCGCAGCAACACCAATATGTTTTTCCCGGCAACTTTATGGAGCAGTATCTTTGCCGTTAGGTAAATCAAAACCAAGGAAACCAATGTCATAAAATACGTTATGATTGCTGCTTGCATCCAAATTTCCTCAGCAAGGATTTTTGCTACGATAAAGGATAAGATTCCGTCAAAACTCCCCATAAAAAGCAATATTTTCCCTATGGTTTTACTATATATTTTTTGCACTTCTATTATAGAAAAACCCATATGACGGAGTATTCCCATATCTTTTGCCATACTGCGGAAATGACCGTATATATTGGCAAGCAACACTGCAATAGCAATTCCATACGCCACCAAAGATAACAGCAGCAACAACTTGACTGATTTAAAAGTCGAACCCACCAAATCATCAAAGTCTTGCAAGGTATAGGAAAGAGAATAAGTAGGTGTATTTAACTTACCGGCAATGGCTTCTACAAAAATCACCAAGGATAAAATCAGCGTTCTGCTGTATTTCCCTTTTAATAGTACCGTAACCTCTTGCATTGCTTTTTTGTTTTTTTGTTTATGGTGTTTTTTCTCCTTTTTCCTATTCTCCTTCATATAGCAATGCCCCCTTCTTTAACTCCAGCCGTATAAATGTTGGATCTTTCAAGTCTTCATGGGTAACAATTATAATGGTTGCGCTTTTTTCTACTGTATTAAGAGCCTTGATTACCAACCGACGACTAAGGGGATCCAAAGAAGCTACCGGCTCATCCAGGAGAAAAAGCGATGGCGACAGCGTCAAATCTTTCGCCAACGCCACACGTTTTCTCTCTCCACCGGACAAGCAACCGACTTTTGTATTCAAAAATTCTTCTATCTGCAGCAATTCCAAAACATCCTGTGCCTTATCCAAAAATGCTTTTTCAAAAGTTCCATTGGAACAACTTACATCCCAACCAATCCAGGCCAATTTCAAATTCTCCCATACCGTTAAATTCGAAAAAAGCAAATCGTCTTGAAACATATAAGCAACATTTTCTGCCATAACTTGTATTTGTCCTTGGCAAGAAATGTATCCTGCTATGGCATTTAGCAACGTCGTTTTTCCCGTTCCGCTACGACCTGTAATAGCATATCGCTTTCCCTTGCTCTATCAGCCTTTTGCATTCTCCCATCCTCAATCCTTGCAAAGATGGATCGGTTAGTATTCTTTTTTCAATATATTCATAAACCTGTCGGTCTCCTTTTCCTCCCAGCGAGGATGTAATTTCTTCCCGCAGACAATCTGTTAATTCTTTTACATTTATTTCTTTATTTTCCATATTTTTCCTGTTTTATAAAGTATAAATCCACTGCCGATTAGAAGCAATGGATTAACAAATGAAGTGGAAAAACCTGTATATAAAGTGGAAATAGCTACCTCTGCCGTTAACCGGCAAAGGTAGCTATTTCGGTGATTTTTATGATGTTGATATTATCGATGTTGATGTCATCGATGTTACTATTACCAAGATTTATTTCTTAATAACAACCTTCTTTGCAGCTCCCCATGAGCCCCAAGCTTTGGTCTGTTTATCGTAGGCACGAATCTGAACAAAGTATTTTTTACCTTTTTTCAAACCTGTTACCTTTTTGTAGGCAGCAGCACCTTTTACGTTGATGGTTTTCTTGCCTTTTTTCATCTTCTTATTGGTTGCCATACGAATTTGATATTTATCCGCTCCCGCCATTTTCTTCCATGTTAGAACCATGGCTCTCTTCTTGGCGTTGGCTGCTTTCTTCAGCATCATCTTTCCAGGCGTTACCTTTACAGTAATGATTTTCTTTGCTTTATTATGGAATGCATCCTCTGCAGAAACAGCTGTAATTTTACCAATGCCGGTAAAATTCTTTGCAATGGTTACTTTGCCATTGGCAGCCACTTTGACTTTAGAAGTATTGGATTTGTATGTAATGGGACCAAAGACGGATTTGGTGTTTAGTTTGAACATTACCTTTTTGCTTACGTTACCGGTCTTTTTATATACGCCGGTTCCCGAAAGTTTGTTGGCTTTCTTGGTTACATTGATAACAACCATCTCAGCCGGTTTCTTTGCTCCATCAGCGGATTCTTCGCCAATGAGTTTGTTATTTAAAAATTCCATCACTTTGGCATTTGCCAGTTCTTTAATGTAGGAACCTCCGGTAATGGCAATGTTTTTTTTCTCCTAGGGTTCCAATTGCATGATGACTGCCTTTTGCAGTAACAATGGAATCGTCAATAGAAATGTTTTCTTTCCCTCTAATACCAATGGTATCTATATCCGACTCTTTGTTTACAACAGCATTTGCATCAATGGTACTGTGTGCAAATGCAATGTCTCCTTTTGCTATGTCAATAGCTGCCGCTCCTCTACCGGATACGGCAGATGCTAATTTGCTGTTTCTAACAGTCATTCCCTGGCCGCCAATCATTCAGGTATCAGAACCTTCTTCGTAACTGCCCATAACAGAAACCTTCACGTTACTGTTACCGGTAACGATTGTTTTTCTTGCTACAGAAGTACCATATACCCCTTGCCCCTTGGAAGAATTGGTGATTTGCAAGGTACTATCGTCAATGGTTAAATCCTTTTCTGCATAAATGCCTTGAGAAACGCCACGTGCATTTACAGAAGAGGTGAGTTTTACCTTTCCATGCGCAATTCTAAGTGCACCCTTAGCTTGATTTTCCGGATTGGTTGTCTGAATATCCAATCCATAGAAGTATATAATATCCTTTTCTGATCCTTTAGCAAATACAATGGAGCCGTTCCCTGTCAAAGTAACACTACTATCTATTGTTTTTATACCGGCTGCCACTCCATCATCTCCAACGGCAGAGGTGGTAATAGTATTATTTCCTTTCACTGCAATGGCAATGTCATTGCCTCCCTGGTATTCAATGGGTGTTCCGTTATAATTATTTAATGACAAGGAATCCTGGCCGTTCCAAGAAATTCCCTGCCCTTTATATTCTTTTCCGTTTTCCAATACAACATTATCTGCAGCCTTTGCTTCCTTTGCGCTGTTTGTCATTACCGGCATAAAAGCCAGTACCATTATCGCCGCTACGATTAGCAGCAACGATCTGCTATATCTCATCTCCTTTTTAGTCATATCTTTTCTCCTGTGTTTGTCATAGTTTTCATTTTCAAAATAAGATTCCCTTATTCTCCGGTAAGTATACCAAAAATAAAATATAAAAACTTTGTAGAATTCCTAAACAAATATTAAACATTTATTATTTTTGCAATGGATTCTGCAATAAGGAAAAAAGATGACGGTTCTCTACCCCGGCAAGATATCCCGCCGCAAATAAGCGTTCTGCCATGTCTTCGGTACCGATTACCCAGACGGTGTCTCCCGGATGAATAGGCATCTCCAGTAAATTTTCCACCACAATAGGCATGCCTTTTCGATCGATGCCGATAATAAAAGCATTGTATTTTTCTCGAATACCGCTTTACCGTATGGAACGACCGGTAAAATGCGCTTCACCATCTCCACGAATGGCACCACAAAGAATCTGCTCTTCGGCAGGTATTTTTTTATATTCCTGGCCATTAATATATTTTTTTAACGGCAATAACTGCTGGTAATCATGAAAGTCTTTATCTTCTTTTTTCAAAAGTTCTCTGTAGGCTTCCACTCTGTCTTTTGTCCCTACGATATGTATTTCGTCGCCTTTCCCAAGGACAAATTCCCCGTCAGGCATGAGAACAACTTGTCTTCCCCGAATGATTTTAATAACTCGCATGTCAAAGAGACGGCTTTCATACATATCCATAATCTGTCTGCCATCTTTAAAATCGCCCGCTTGCATAACAGCCACCCAGATACGGTTGTAAAACCAGTCGGCATCCTTTTCCTGGTGGCGACGATGAAGAGTTTTTTCATTTAACTTGGCAATAAAGCGAGCCCTGATACGAAAAGCATTTTTGCGAACTACATCTGACCGAATCACTAAAATCAACAACACCACCGCCAGTAATGCCAGCACCGGAAGAGGCCATACAAAATAGTGACGAAGCACCAGCATTAAAAATATAACACCAATACCTTGGCGAAGAGCCGCCAGTAAAATCAAAGGTAATCGATTGGTCATGCTGCTAAACCACAGCTTTAACAATAAATTGGTTCGCCGATTTAGCATGATACCCATAGGAATCATCATCGCTAAGATAGTCACAGCAGCAGCAATAGATTTGCCGGTCACAGCGGGTAGAAGGGTAGATAGATAAGGACCAACGAAACGAATACTGGCAAGATATATGACCATTAACATTCCAAAGCTAAGACCGGTATATACGGCGTAGGTTTTCAAATATCTACTCCAATCATTTTCCTGAGATTTTGTCGAAGTACGCCCTTGGGTATACTTTTCAATCCATGAAAGAATCTTGTTCGGCAGGATTTTCACAACACGGTCATAGCTTTTTTGATTTCGCCCAATGGATACCGGCGACAGGAAAATGGTAATGGCGGCCACAATTACAATGCTTTGGTAAAGGGCATTGTCTAAGACTCCAAGAGTCGTTCCCATAGCCGCAATAATAAAGGAAAATTCACCGATTTGCATCATGGCAGATCCACCCTTAACGGCTGTTTCTAAAGGATTCCCGGAAAACAGAATGCCTAAGGTGGCAAAGAACCGCTGGCCAACGAGCACCACGAAGCAAAGAATTAAGATTGTCGGCCAATGATGAATCATAGTTTCCGGTACAATCATCATCCCAATGGAAACAAAGAAAATAGCTCCAAAAACATCTTTTAACGGTTTCACCAATCGTTGTATCTTTTCTCCTTGGATGGTTCCGGCTAAAATAGAGCCACCCATAAAGGCTCCCAAAGCCTCTGAAAATCCGATTTTAGAAGCAATAATAACCATGGCAAAGCAGACGGCCAATGAAAAGAGTAAAAGAAGTTCATCGTTCAGCAGCTTTCCGGTTTTTCGCAAAATACTGGGAATCAGGAATATGCCGGCCACCAGCCAGATTACTAAGAACAGGAGCATTTCCACCAGCTGCAAGGTCAATGCCATACCGGAAACATTTTGCCCGCTTCCCAGTGTAGCCAGAATAATCATCAAAAAAATGCCGCCAATATCTTCCACCACCATGGAACCCATGACGATTTGGGCAAACCGCCGATTCTTTAATTGGTGTTCCTCAAAAGTCTTCATAATAATCATCGTAGAAGACATAGCTATCATGGCACCTAAAAATAAACTGTTTATGCGATTGTAGCCAAGAGCCAATCCTAAAACACTACCGATGACACACATAGAAACCATAGTCGTAAGCGCCGTAATAATAGCCGCCATACCTACTTTGGCAATTCTCTTAAAGCTAAACTCAAGCCCAATACCAAACATTAAAAATATCACGCCAATATTCGCCCATACGGTGATATCTCCTCGATCTACTACCGTTGGGAGAAAGGTAAAGTGCGGGCTTATTAAAAAACCGGACAAAATATATCCCAATACTACAGACAGCTTGATTTTCCGAAACAGCAACGTTACCACTGTACAAGCCACCAGTATTAAGGCCATATCTGTAATTAGCTGTGCTAGATGATTCATGGTTCCCCTCTATCAAAAGCGTATTCGAAATGTAGATCCTTTCCCCACTTCACTGTCTACTTCTATGGTTGCCCCAAACAAGGCGGAAATATGTTTTACAATAGACAATCCCAGACCGGTACCTCCGCCTTTGCTGGAGCGAGATTTATCCACCCGGTAAAACCGTTCAAAGAGACGGGGAATATCTTCTTGTGCAATGCCGATGCCCTGGTCTTTTACAGCGATGACTACATGTCCATCAGAAAGAAAGCTGCTCATCTCCACTGTGGATTCTTCATCGGAATACTTAATGGCATTTTCCACAATGTTGACAACCATCTGAATCAGTCTGTCGCGGCTGCCACGTAATACCAGACCATTGCCAAAATCAGTCACCAGAGAAATATGTTTTTCATCTGCTACCGGTTCCACCAGCTGTACCACTTCCTCCAGGACCTCCGTTACTTGAATCTTTTCCTCTTTAATAACTTCTCTGTTTTCAATTTCCGACAGCACTAAAATATCGTTAATCAACCTCTTTAGGCGGCTGGTTTCAATGGCCATAATATCCAAAAATCGATTTCGAATTTCCGGATCTTCTGCCGCTCCACTTTGCAAGGTTTCAATGAATCCGGAAATAGACGTCAAAGGTGTTTTTAGTTCATGGGTAACATTGGCGACAAAATCCGTCCGCATTTCTGACAGTTCTTCTTTTTTTTCTTGTGCTTGTTCTGCTTCTTTTTTCCAATACGCTGCCGGTCTAACCAGCCAGTGGTAAATAGCAAAAAAAGCCGCTGCCAAAATCCCGGAAACAAGCACGACTTTTATCAACACCGTATCAAGAATGACAATAGCCAAAATACAGAAAACCCAAACTATTGCCACTATCCACAAATATGATTTTTTCATTTCATCTTGTACCCTTTTCCTCGAATGGTTTCAATATACCGATCCTCGTAATCATGGAGCTTTTTGCGCAAGTAGCGAATATGTACATCTACGGTTCTGGTTTCGCCGGCGTAATCAATTCCCCAGACTTGGTTTAACAGCTGGTCTCTGGTAAAGACATGGCCTTGGTGGCGCATAAGAAATCCCAATAATTCAAACTCTCGGTAGGTTAGCTCCACCCCTTGACCTTGCACAGAGACTTCGTGGCGATCAAAGTTAATGGAAAGGTCACCGATGGTAATGGAGTCCTCTGATTCTCGTTCTTGTTGATTTTTAGGTGTATTGGGCCGCTCATATCTACGAAGAACCGCCTTTACCCGTGCCAACAATTCCCGTATGCCAAAAGGCTTGGAAATATAGTCATCTGCGCCAAATTCCAAACCTAGGACTTTATCCACTTCTTCTGATTTTGCCGTTAGCATAATAATGGGGAGCAGGTTTCCTTGGCTGCGAACTTCGCGGCAAATTTCATACCCGGATTTTCCCGGAAGCATAATATCAAGCAGCATCAAGTCCGGATTTTCCGATGCCAACAATTCCATGGCTTTGATGCCGTCTTCTGCCTCCACCGGCTGATATCCGTTGGCTTTCAAATTAAAGGATACCAACTCTCTAATGCTTGCTTCATCTTCCACAATTAATATTTTCTTCATACCGATATTATACCATTGATTCCGCACTTGGTTCAACGAACTTTGAATCCCATGGTACCGATGCCTGGCGGTTGTCAATAATGGCTTCTGCTACATTGTTGCAACAGTCTCCGATTTTTTCCAGATTATGTACCGTTTCTGTAAATACCACTGTAAAGGCCGGGGAACACGTGTTGTCGTTTAACCGTTCCATATGGGTTTGCCGCAGTCGCTCTTCGGTTCTGTTGATTTCCTCTTCTTGGACAAGAACTTCCCGTGCCATAGCCACATTTCCCTCCCCTAGGGCTCTCTCGGTGTCTTTTAACATTTGGGAAATCATATCAAAGCATTGGAATATCTCCGCATCGGCTCGTTCTGAAAAAACATGCTTTTTCTTTATCTTTTCTTCTGCCAGTTCGATGATGTTTATACAGTAATCGCCGATATGTTCCAAATCGGAGGATATATGCATCAAACGGGAAATGGTCTGGGTTTGTGCCGCCGTTGCGCCGTCTGATGACAGAATGCTGGCCAAGTATTCGGTAATTTCCTGCTGCAGCACATTGATGGCATCTTCCATATCCCGGACTTTTGAAAATGCTTCCTTGCTGCCTGTTAAAAAAGCTTCTCGACTCTTTTCCAGCATATCCCGGTTAATTCCCATGACACGAACCAATTCTTTTGAAGCCAGATGAATAGCAAAAAGTGGTCTGTCAAGTACACGCTGGTTTAAATATACAGGTGCTTCCAAAGCCGGTTCCTGATCTTTTCCCGGTATTAATTTCATAACGATTTTAACCATTAGGAATACCAGCGGCAGCCATAACAAGGCATTGGTCACATTAAAGAGCATATGGGTGTTGGCAATTTGACGGGAAATAACTTCGACCTCCGGTCCCTTTTGGGAAAAAGCCGTAACCAATTTGGCAATCCAGGGAATAAACCAGATAAATACCAATGTGCCTGTTAAGTTAAAGATTACATGGGCAAGAGCCGTTCTCTTGGCACTAACACTGGCACCAATGGAAGCCAAAATAGCGGTAATCGTCGTTCCGATATTATCGCCAAACAGGATGGGAATGGCACCTTGGAGTCCTAAAATACTGTGAATACCATCAGCTCCCGCTGTGGAAGCCAAGTTTTGCAACACGGCAATCGTTGCCGATGAACTCTGTACGACCACGGTCATTCCTGCTCCAAGAACAACTCCCAATGCCGGAATATCTTGTACCTGCATCATTAAATGGGTAAAGATTGGCGAATGTGCCAAGGGCTTCATTACATCTCCCATAATATTGATTCCTACAAAGAGCATTCCAAAGGCAAAGATTACTTCTCCCACCTGCGATACCTTTTCAAATTTCTTCAAGAAGAAGAACATAATAAATCCGGCAAACAAAATGATCCAAGCATAATCGCCGATATTAAAGGCAATCAGTTGTGCCGTAATGGTGGTTCCTATATTGGCACCAAAGATTACACTAATAGCCTGTGGCAACTTCATAAGACCGGCACTGGTAAAGCCGATAACCATTACCGTTGTTGCCGACGAACTTTGCAATACAGCCGTCACCAGCGCCCCTGCCAAAAGCCCCATTAACGGATTTCTGGTCAGTGCCGCCAGAATATTTTTCATCTTTTCCCCGGCGGCCTTTTGCAGTCCGTTGCTCATTAAATTCATACCGTATATAAACAATGCCAATCCGCCTAACATGGTGGTTACTGTCATTACTACTTGATTCATCGTCTTTTTCTCTCCTCTTTTCCTCTTTCTTCTTTTTTCTTACACATCTTTTTCATCTTCTTTCTATCATTACTATAGAAAAAACAGAACCTGCCAAAAAGTCAGGTTCCGTAAAGAGTTTGTTAAGACAATGTAAAATAGTAGGAGAGCATAGCAAGTTCTATTGCCCGACAGCCTCTGCAATGCGGCCACAGGCTCCTTGAAATTCCCGGTTAGAATGCGCAAATCTACCCCGGCAATCATCTATCCAGGGAATGTCCAGAATCACCTTAGGTTCCCTGCCTGTTTCTTTTTTCTTTTCCGGTTGGTCACTCCTGCCTTCTTTTTTTATAGAAACATAACAAGTATTTTCAAAGGTCAAATCTAGGGCTTCCATAGACTTTCCATAAGCAGTATCTTTTGGACTAACGATATGCACCAACCAGTTACAGTGAGGAAGAAATTTTTCTTGCATCCATATCGATTTTCCTCCAATGTCTATCAAAAGAACATCTACTCCCCAGTTCTTTTTCAAGTGATATATTGTTTCTGCCACCAATTCTTTTGATGCCTCAAAAAAACTGTTTCCCACTGCATCCGGCGTAAAATACATAACGCCATATTGATCCCTATAGGTAAACATCTCACAAGAAGAAATTCGTTCTCTATTTCCCTCTTGTAAAAAATACAAATAGTGGCGAAGCGAAAAACTTCCTTGCTGCCTGTCTTCTTGAGAAAGCAAAAAATCATCCAGAGAAAGTACCAATACTTTTTTCCCTTCATGTATGGTAAGGTGCTGTGCCAGCCCGTTTGTAATGGTACTGGCGCCGGTGCCGCCGGCCGCAGAAACCACACCGATACAAGGGCAATCCGTATCATTCTCCATGCGAATTACCTTTCCTGTAGCCTTTGTATACGCAGAAAGAATCGCTGCTACAATGACTGATACCGAGCCATATTTAAAACAGCGATTCTCCTGTATATTGGCATCGCATTTTTTCTCACACAAAAACACACCGGCCATAGGGAAGTTTTCAGCTCTGTCATATTTATCCGTTATGAAAACATCCCCTCGCGTTTCTTCTGTTGTTTCTGTATCCTGTAGATAGACAATAAAGCCATCATAACCGGCCGCTAAAGTTTTTGTCAAACGCCGGGCATACGCCATATCGCTACAGTCCACTGTAATAAGTATTGTTTCCATATACCACCTTCAAAATTTTCAGCCTCAATAGATTTCCAATATTTTCCAGCAACATAACGAAATTTCCAGAATATGTCAATTCGTTTAGTCGTCAAAGCCGTACCAGGAAGTGATGTCGGAAAGGTCTTCTCTTTTGCTAATAACACCGTTGGCAGGGAATGCAGGGTTCGGATACCCAATGGCAACGCCAATTACGAACCGCTTATTTTCCGGAACATCCAGGTATTTCCGTAGGCCTCTCTGATAGTTTACTCCTTGCTGTTCCACACAGGTCCCTAGACCATATTCCATGGCAGCTAATGTAATGCTCTGGGTGACGGCGCCTATATCGAAACGATGGGCAGATTCATCCAGCTCCTTATCCATCATAATGATAATGGCAGCCGGGGCATCAAAGAAGCGGAAGCCCCTTTTTGTCCACCACATTCTTTTTTCTTTATCCTCCCGTTTAATATCCATTGCTGCAAAGAGTTGTTTTGCAATATCAATCATTCGGCGACGATACACGCCGTCTAAAGGAGGATCCTCTACGTCTTCTTCCACTCCATTGACAAAGCAAGCTTCGTTATCCTCTCCGATTTTTTTCATAATATCTCCGGTGAGCACCGCAAATTCCCAAGGCTGTGCATTGAGCGCTGAAATTGATCTGGTGGCTAATTGCAGCACCTGTTCCAGTGTATCTTTTTCCACCGGTTTATTTAGGTACCCTCTAATAGACCGTCTTTCTTCCATGGCTGTTTTAATGTCCATTGTGACCTCCTTGTATTCACTATTCACTTTCTTTATTATATCCTACCTACACTCTTATGAACAAGAAAAATCCACATGAAAAAGAGAGCCCAGCGGCTCTCTTTTTCAAATCCATTTGCCATGGAGTTTTTCTTATTCCTGTTCAGCCTTTACCACAGCCTGTGCTGCGGCCAATCTTGCGATAGGAACTCTGAATGGGGAGCAGGATACATAGTTTAGACCCAATCCGTTGCAGTATTCTACTGTCTTCGGATCTCCGCCATGTTCGCCGCAAATACCCAGTTTCAGGTTCGGTCTGGTGCTTCTTCCCAGTTTTACAGCTGTTTCTACCAGTTTGCCAACACCATTCTGATCCAATGTCTGGAATGGGTCTTCCGGCAAAATGTTCTTGTCTCTGTATTCGGTAATCAACTTGCCGGTGTCGTCTCTGGAGAATCCAAAGGTCATCTGTGTCAAGTCGTTGGTACCAAAGGAGAAGAATTCAGCTTCTTCGGCAATTTCATCAGCCGTAAGAGCAGCTCTTGGAATTTCGATCATTGTGCCGATCTTGTAATCCAAAGTGATGCCTTCTTTTTCAAATACTGCAGCAATTGTCTTTTCTACTGTATCCTTTACGTCCTTCAATTCCTTTGCAGCACCTACCAGCGGAATCATGATTTCAGGAACGATATCCATATCCTTTTCTTTCTTCAGCTCAATGGCAGCCGTCATAATGGCTTCTGCCTGCATTTCGGCGATTTCAGGATAGGTTACAGCCAAACGGCATCCTCTGTGACCCAGCATTGGGTTAAATTCAGCCAGTTCTTCTGCTTTCTTTTCCAGTTTTTCCATCGGAATGTTAAACTGCTTGGAAACTTGCTTCATTTCTTCTTCTGTGTGAGGAATGAATTCGTGGAGTGGTGGATCCAGTAGACGAATAGTTACCGGTCTATCTTCCATGACTTCGTAAATTCCCTTAAAGTCTTCCTTCTGGAACGGCAGCAAGTTAGCCAGTGCTTCTCTACGTTCTTCTTCGCTGTCAGACATAATCATTCTACGAATATATGGGATTCTTTCTTCGTCAAAGAACATATGCTCTGTTCTGCAAAGACCAATACCTTCTGCTCCGAATTCAACAGCCTGTTTTGCATCTCTTGGGTTGTCGGCGTTGGTTCTTACTTTCAAGTTTCTGATTTCATCAGCCCATTCCATAATGGTTCCAAAGTCTCCGGACAATGTTGGCGGAACTGTCTTAATGTCGCCTTTGTAAACCTGTCCTGTGGAACCATCTAAAGAAATGTAATCACCTTCGTGGAGTACATCATCACCAATAGTCAGTGTTTTAGCGTCTTCTGCAACCTTGATTTCCTGGCATCCGGAAACGCAGCACTTACCCATACCTCTAGCTACTACTGCAGCATGAGAAGTTTTTCCACCTCTGGCAGTCAGGATACCTTCTGCAGCAACCATACCTGCCAAGTCTTCCGGAGATGTTTCCAATCTAACCAAAATCGCCTTTTTGCCGTCTTCTACTGCCTTAGCGGCATCTGCTGCATTAAAGTAGATTCCACCTGCAGCAGCACCTGGGGAAGCAGGCAGTCCGGAAGCTACCGGTGTGGAAGCGTCCAGCTCCTTCTTGTCAAACATCGGGTGCAGCAGCTGGTCAATCATAGCCGGTTCAATTCTTGTAACGGCTGTTTTCTTATCGATAAGACCTTCTTCTACCATGTCTACAGCAATCTTTACGGCAGCTGTAGCTGTTCTCTTACCATTTCTGGTCTGGAGCATGTACAGTTTGTTTCTTTCTACCGTAAACTCCATGTCCTGCATGTCTTTGTAATGCTTTTCCAAAAGTTCGGCAATTCTTACGAATTCTTTGTATACTTCCGGGAATGCTTCTGCCATTTCAGCAATGGGCTGTGGTGTTCTAACACCGGCAACAACGTCTTCTCCCTGGGCATTAACAAGGAATTCACCAAAGAGTGCATTGGTTCCGTTGGCTGCGTCTCTTGTGAAGGCAACACCTGTACCGGAAGTATCTCCCATGTTTCCAAATACCATGGACTGTACATTAACGGCTGTACCAAGGTCTCCGGGGATATCGTTAAGCTTTCTGTACAGAATGGCTCTTTCGTTGTTCCAAGAACGGAATACAGCCTGTACAGCTTCCAGCAACTGATCCTTCGGTTCCTGTGGGAAATCTCTTCCCATTTCTTCTTTTACAAGAGCCTTGTAATCAGTAATGATGTCTTTCAAATCATCGGTAGTCAGTTCTACGTCATAGTGAACGCCTTTGGCTTCCTTCTTGCCGTCAAAGATTTTGTCGAATTTTGTCTTTGGAATTTCCATTACAACATCGCCAAACATCTGGATGAAACGTCTGTAGCTGTCGTAAGCAAAACGATCGTTTTCAGTCAATGTAGCAAGACCCTTTACTGCATCGTCATTGAGTCCCAGGTTGAGGATTGTATCCATCATGCCGGGCATGGAGAATACAGCACCGGAACGAACAGATACCAGCAACGGATTGTCTACGCTACCGAATTCTTTACCGGATACTTCTTCCAGTTCCTTTAACTTTGCAAAGATCTCTTCTACCACATCTTCGCTTAGCTTTCTACCGTCATCATAGTACTTGTTACAAGCCTCTGTTGTAACGGTAAAGCCGAAAGGAACCGGGAGACCGATTTTTGTCATTTCCGCAAGGTTTGCCCCCTTGCCTCCAAGAAGGCTCCGCATGTCTTTTGAACCTTCATTGAACGAATAAACAAATTTACCCATTTGTTAACCACTCCTTAAAAAATTAGTCTTTCATTTATATAAGCAACAACATCTTTTACCGGAATACGAATTTGTTCCATGGTGTCTCTGTCTCTGATAGTGACACATCCATCGTTTTCCGTATCAAAATCCACACAAATACTGTATGGAGTTCCGATCTCATCTTCCCGCCGGTATCTCTTACCAATGGAACCGGCTGCGTCATAATCCACCATAAAGTGTTTGGACAATTCTTCATAGATGGGTTCAGCAACAGGCGCCAGCTTTTTGGCAAGAGGAAGAACAGCGGCTTTAAACGGTGCAATGGCCGGATGGAATTTCATGACAGTTCTCGTGTCTTCTTTGCCCTTTCCATCGGTAATGGTTTCTTCGGTGTAGGCTTCCACCAAGAACGCCAATGCAACTCTGTCGGCTCCAAGAGACGGTTCGATACAATACGGAATGTATTTTTCGTGGGTCTCCGGATCCATATATTCCATCTTTTGCCCTGAATGTTCTGCATGCTGTTTCAGGTCAAAGTCGGTTCTGTCAGCAATGCCCCACAACTCGCCCCATCCAAATGGGAACAAATATTCAATATCTGTAGTGGCGTTGCTATAGTGAGATAATTCTTCTTTTTCATGAGCTCTCATCTTAATGTGTTCTTCCTTCATGCCAAGGCTCTTTAGGAAGTTGACACAGTAGTCTTCCCAATACTGGAACCATTCCATATCGGTTCCCGGTTTGCAGAAGAATTCCAATTCCATCTGCTCAAATTCTCTTGTCCGGAAGATAAAGTTCCCCGGTGTGATTTCGTTACGGAAAGATTTTCCCACCTGAGCGATTCCAAATGGAATCTTTTTACGCGAAGCTCTCTGTACATTGTTAAAGTTGACAAAAATACCTTGGGCCGTTTCGGGGCGCAGATACAGCTCTGACTGACTGTCCTCGGTTACTCCCTGGAAAGTTTTAAACATCAGGTTAAACTGACGAATGCCGGTGAAATCACTTTTGCCACATTCCGGACATGTGATTCCCTGCTCCACAATATATTCTTCCAGCTGCAAGTTGGTCCAGCCATCTACGTGTTCTTCCGACAATCCTTTTTCCTTGATGTAGTCTTCAATCAGCTGGTCTGCCCGAAAGCGAGATTTGCAGGCTTTACAGTCAATCAACGGATCGGCAAATCCTCCAACATGACCGGAAGCCTCCCAGGTTTTCGGATTCATTAAAATGGCAGCATCCAGTCCTACGTTCAGCTTGTTTTCCTGAACGAACTTGCGCCACCATGCTTGTTTCAGGTTGTTTTTAAATTCCACACCAAGAGGACCATAGTCCCAAGTGTTGGCCAAACCACCATAAATATCAGACCCTGGAAAAATGAATCCTCTGCCTTTTGCCAGGGCCACAATTTTGTCCATAGATACTTCTGTAGTCATCGAAACCTCTCTATCTCCTTTTTATGAATTATAGCCGTCATTTTCTTCGTCGGCTTTTTTTACTTTATCTTTTGCCTTGTCGTACGCCTCTGTAGCCTTTTCTTTGGCTACATCATAAGCATCTCCTGCCTTTTCTTTGGCAACGTCATAAGCATCTCCTGCTTTTTCCTTTGCTACATCGTAGGCATCTCCCGCCTTTTCTTTGGCTGTGTCGAAGGCATCTTCTGTCTTTTCCCAAACTTTTCCCTGTACGCTCTGGGCTTTTCCCACGGCAACGTCTTTCCATTCGCTGCCTTTTTCCACTGCTTTGCCGGCAAAGTCAGAAGCTCTTTCACTGACATCGATAATAGTGCCGTCATCTTTAATGATTTCCACAACGCATTTAAATCCAATAGAAGCAATGGCAGCTGCCAGTAGTCCCCATGGAGCTACCAATGCACCGACCAGTCCTGCATTCACAGGAATATTTACAATTGGTTCTTCGTTGCTGTTACGAACTACGATACGACTAACATTGCCCTTTTTCACCATGGATTTAACCATGTCAACAAGAGCAGTTCCCTGCTCTTTAGGGCTGATTTTTTCTTTGTTATCGATGGATTCTTCAATGGTAATAATAGCATCCACTACACTGCCGTCAGCGGCCTCAAGAGCCTCCTTCGCCTCTTTGTAGCTGATACCGGTTCTGTCCTTTACAAGTTCGATTTTTTCCAATGTGATTTCCAAAACTTACCTCCTTGTAGTTACATATCCAGGCCTTCGCTGGCGAAGGAACGTATATCAAAGTGATACTTTATATATGCTCGCAGCATAGTGTCTATTTTTTCGGTTAAATCATCTTGTAATGCCAGCTTTTCCAGTTTCTGAAAAGTCGCACTTTCCAAAAATTTAACCACATTCACTATACCAAAATCAATATCATAAATCAATCTGTCTTTCCCTTGGAATTCTTGTTTTTTTTGACAGGCGACACAGAGTCTGCCACCGTCGGGAATGCTAAATCCAAAGTCTTCCGACTGACTGCCACAAGCAACACATGCATCCAGTTTGGGCATATGTCCCATATGGGAGAGAGCTTTTACTTGGTAGGCACAAACCAGCGTTCCGAATTTTTTATCACGGCGGTTCATGGCCTCCAAAAAATCCCTGAGCACATGGAGCAAGCCCGGTGCCGGAACTTCTTCCGGCAGAATCTTATTGGTTAGTTCCAAACAAAAGGATGCTCCCATATATCGATCAATATTTTCGCCGATAGTATAATAGCTTTCTATGGTTTCCCCACTATTTACATTAAAATAGGATCCTTTTTTATATAATTCATATCTGCCGTAGGTAAAGGGACGAACAGCCAAGGAATTCTTTCCTTTTGGGCTTTGCCGCATAGCAATGCCGGCGCTGATTTTTCCAAACTTCCCTGTAAAAAGCTGCAACATCCGCCTGCCGCCGGAAATTTTTGTTTGTCGTAAAATTATTCCCTCTGTCTCTGTGATCATTTATTCATCCTTGTATCCAAAATTGGACAATAGAAAATCGGAATCTCGCCAATTTTCTTTGACACGTACCCACAGACTCAAAAACACCTTTGTTCCCACTAAACGCTCAATGTCTTCCCTGGCACTTTTTCCGATTCCTTTTAGCTTTCTGCCGCCTTTTCCGATAATAATGGATTTGTGGGATTTCTTTTCACAATATACCACAGCACCAATACGTGTCAGATTTTCCTCTTCTTCATAGGATTCAATTTCCACAGCAATCCCATGGGGAACTTCTTCCCGCAAATACAGCAGCAATTTTTCACGAATAATCTCGCTGACAATGAACCGTTCCGGATGGTCGGTAATGGCATCTTCGGGGAAGTAAACAGGACCTTCTTCCAGTCGATCTTTTATTGCTTCCAGTAGAACCCCTACGTTTTTCCCCTCGGTGGCAGAAACCCCGTAAATAGCATCAAAGATCTCCAGACTCTCGTATTCTTCGAAAATATTGCGGTATGTTTCCGGATCCATGGTATCTATTTTATTGATAACAAGTAACTTTTTCACCTTGGTATCCTTGATTTCATCAATTATAAATTGATCTCCGCGACCGCTTGCCAGTTGGTTGTCTACGACAAACAATACCAAATCCACATCATCTACAGAACGAAGGGCATCCTCAGTCATAAACTGCCCCAGTTTGTTCTTTGGTTTGTGAATCCCCGGCGTATCAAGGAAAATCATCTGGGCTTCGCTGTCGGTGTAAATTCCTCTGATTCGGTTCCTGGTAGTCTGCGGCTTGTCTGTTGTAATGGCGATTTTTTCCCCTAAAACAACGTTCATCAATGTGGATTTCCCTACATTGGGACGACCGATAATACTAATAAATCCGCTTTTCACAGTGTAAATCCTTTCTCTAGTAACTCCCTAAGGGGCATCTCTTCCAAATGCTTTTCGTCAGAACCTGTAATTACCACCATATCTTTCGAAAATTCCATAAGAAATTGCCGGCAAATGCCGCAAGGCCACGGTGTACCTTTACTACTGGCAATGGCAATGGCTGCAAATTCCCGCTCTCCATCTGTAACTGCACTGACGCAAGCCGTCCGCTCTGCACAAATGGTGACTCCAAAGGAAGCATTTTCCACGTTGACACCGGTATATATTTTCCCGCTTTTGGACAAAAGAGCCGCACCAACCTGAAACCCGGAGTATGGCGCATAGGCTCGCTCCAGTAACGATTGTGCGGTTCGATACAATTCTTTCTTTTCACTTGCCTTCATCTTGCTCCCTTTCAAGGCCAATCTGTTTCATAACAGCCTCTTCAGCCTCTCGCATGGCTTGCTTTTCTTCCTCTTCCATGTGGTCATATCCAAACAAGTGAAAGATACTGTGGACAAAAAGATACACTAACTCTCTTTGGATGGAATGGCCATACTCCTCTGCCTGTTTTACCGCCTGCTCCATACAAATAACCACATCCCCCAGCAAATACATACTGTCTGCAGGTATTTCATCAGGCGATACATACTGCGGAAAAGAAAGCACATCCGTCACACGGTCCACCTGACGATATTCTCTATTAAGCTGCTGTATTTCTTCCGGGGAAACTATAGTCAAACTAACCTGTCCTCGGTCTCCGTAAACGCCTTCTTTTTCCAGAGCTTCATCAAGAGCCCGGTTCATATACTCCAGACTTTCCTTTGGAATTTCTACTTGGCTGTCTACAATTAATTCCATAGATCCTCTCCATCGTGCTGCTGTGCATATCTATCATAGGCGGTAATAATTTTCTTCACCAATCGGTGACGAACGACATCTACACCTTTTAGGTAGCAAAAGCCGATGTCCTTTACAGAACGTAAGACTTTTTCTGCATCTTTTAATCCCGACCGTTTGCCCTTAGGAAGGTCAATCTGGGTAACATCCCCTGTTATTACCATCTTAGAATCAAAGCCCATTCTGGTTAAAAACATCTTCATCTGCTCCGGAGTGGTATTTTGGGCTTCGTCTAAAATGATAAAGGCATTGTCAAGAGTTCTTCCTCGCATATAGGCCAAAGGGACGATTTCAATGACTTCCTTTTCCTTCATGCGCATGGTACTTTCACGACCCAGCACATCGTATAACGCATCGTATAGAGGTCGCAAATAAGGATCTACTTTCTCCTGTAAATCCCCGGGCAAATAGCCTAGTCGTTCTCCGGCTTCGACTGCCGGTCTGGTGAGAATAATTTTTTGACACTGTTTTTTCTTATATGCTGTAACCGCCATGGCAACGGCCAAATACGTCTTTCCTGTTCCGGCGTGTCCGATGCCGAATACAACATCTTTATGGCGAATGGCATCTACGTATTCCTTTTGCCCAATGGTCTTTGGGCGCAGCGGCTTGCCTTTGTGGGTATAGCAAATAATGTCGTTGCCGGTATTGCTATCTGCATAGGAAACACCTTTGTCAGACATATCGATGGCATAGGAAACCTTCTGGGTATCCAGACTCTCGCCTTTTCCCAGTATGGCCATCATCTCGCGCAATATAAAAGCGGCACGCTCCTGATCTCTTCCTCGCAATACCAGTTCATTATCTCGCTGAATAATATCCACATCCATGGCTTCTTTCATCAGCTTTAGATTCCGGTCCATGGACCCAAACAATTCTCCTCTATCTAGGTCATCTTGCAATTTGACTCTTGTCATGGCTTCCAAATGCGATACTCCTTATTTAAGTAAAATGACCCGTGCAAAGCGGGTCATCATCATTTTCTATCACAGTAGTCACTCCCGCCCTGCAAGAGTGACTACTATTTGTCTTGCTATAAGAATTGCTTCCGTCGTTGTTAAAGACTAGTATTTCTTATTAGCCTTTTTTCTAGCTGCTTCAGATTTCTTTTTTCTCTTTACGCTTGGCTTTTCATAGTGCTCTCTCTTTCTGAGTTCACTCATGACCCCGTCTCTTGCACAAGATCTTTTGAATCTCTTCAAAGCACTTTCCAAGCTTTCGTTTTCTTTAACGAACACCTGTGCCATTAGTCCAATTCACCTCCTGACATTATATTATAATGCCTTAGCCTATTTATTATACAATCAACCCGGTGGCCATGTCAACTTTCTCTTTCCTAAAATATGAATATGAAGATGTGGTACCGTCTGTTGACCGTCTTCTCCGTTGTTGATTACCGCTCTATATCCATTGATAATACCCAGCATAGCGGCAATGTTCTTTACCTTACATAACATGTATCCCATCAGCTGTGTATCCTCATCAGTAAGGTGTGAAAGCCCCGTAATATGCTTTTTGGGAATCATCAGCACATGTTCCGGAGCCTGTGGATCTGCGTCCCGAAATACATAAATCTTATCATCTTCGTATATTTTAGTGGAAGGAATTTCCCCGTCCTTGATTTTGCAAAAAATACAGTCGCTCATATCTAATGTCACCTCCAGTCCATATATGGTTATTTTATCACGATTTTCCCGGTAATGCCATCTTTATACAGACCGGTAATGCGTACCCGGTAAAATCCTTGGGTGATTTCCGGTTGCCATTGGTGGTACACCTTAACGTAATTATCCGCATAGCCTGCTACAAACCCATCCGCATCGTTGCTGCCGGTTTCAAAAATAACCTTTTGCACCGTTCCTATATGCTTTTTAAAGAACTCTGTAGCCACTCGGTCTCCTTGGTCGGTCAATTTGCTCACTCGTTCTTTTCGAAGTGCCGGATCCACCTTGCCCTTCATGGCAGCCGCTTTGGTACCGGGGCGCTCCGAATACCGAAAGCCATGAACCTTGGCAAAATCACATCTATGAATGGCCTCTAGAGAATCGGCAAAATCCCCTTCTGTTTCTCCGGGAAAACCCGCAATAATATCGGTGGTAATACCATACAAAGGATCGAATTCACGTAGCTGATCTACAATGGCAAAATATTCTTCCCTGGTGTATTTTCGGTTCATAGCATGGAGGATTTTATCGCTTCCGCTTTGCATAGATAGATGCAGATGATGGCAAAGTTTAGTAAAAGGAAACAGCTTTTTAACAAAGTCCTTGTTTACCACTGTAGGCTCCAAAGAAGATAGACGAATGCGAAAGTCTCCTTCTATTGTTTCTATTTCTTGTAGCAAACCGGGCAAATCTTCATATAGTGCCGTGTTGATTCCTGTCAAGGTGATTTCTCTATATCCTTGAGAAACCAATGTTTTGGCTTCCTGTAAAATGGCCTCTTTTGTCCTGCTGCGAACAGGCCCTCTGGCATATGGAATCACGCAGTAACTGCAAAATCGGTCACAACCTTCTTCGATTTTAATATAGGCACGGGTTCGGTCTCCCATTCCATGGCGAAGACTTTGTTCTTCATAGGTGGCCAATTCCTGTCTTTGGCGCACGTGGATATTATCATCGTCACAACGAAAATCCGTTATGTAATCCAGCAGTCGATGTTTTTCATTAATACCGGCAATTATATCCACTTCCGGAATTTGGGCAATTTCCTCTGCTGCCAGTTGTACATAGCAGCCGGTTACCGCCACAATAGACTCCGGATTTACTTTCTTTGCGCGTCGAATAAACTGTCTGGATTTTCTATCTGCCAACCCTGTTACCGTACATGTATTGATAACGTATACATCAGCAACGTCTTGTTCTTCTACTACCTGGTACCCTTTGTCTTGAAATTGCTCTGCAATGGCTGCCGTTTCATATTGGTTCACTTTGCATCCTAAGGTATGAAAAGCTACTTTCATCGTTCTTCGCCCTCTCCTTCTTCGGCATCCTCTTCCGTATCCGGTGTCCATTCCGGATCCACTACCAGTTTGACACGTTCGATACGGCGATCTTTGACAGATTCAATAGTAAAGGTATATTGATTAAATTCCACCACACGCTCACCAACCATTTGATCGCTGGGAATTTCTCCTAAGATATCAATTAAAAAGCCGCCGACTGTTTCGTTATTTTCCGATTCCAGATCCGTACCGATTTCCTCATTAACATCATCTAAATCCATGGTGCCGTTAATATAAAATTCCGTATCGCTGATTTTTTCAATGGCCGGTTCTTCCTCATCGTATTCATCATCGATATCACCAACGATTTCTTCGATTAAATCTTCCAGAGTAACGATGCCGGAAAACCCACCATATTCGTCAATTAGAATGGCAATATGCTGTTTTTTCTTTTGCAATTCCATTAGCAATGAATCGATCTTTTTTGTTTCCGGCACAAAAATAGCTTTTCGCAAAATCTTATCAATATGAACATTTTCAAAGCCGTACTGCCAAGCCTTCATCATGTAGTCTTTCAGGTTTAAGATACCAATGATGTTGTCGCTGTCATCTTTATATACCGGAATTCTGGAATAGCGCATCCCCATCATATCGTCAATATACTCAGATGAGGGAGCATTGATATCGATGGCAAATACATCTGTACGAGGAGTCATGACTTCGTAAGCTACTTTGTCATCAAAGGCAAAAATCTGGTCAATCATTCGTTTGCCTTCTTCTTTGATCGCCCCGCTTTCTTGCCCTTCTTCCAGCATGGAAAGTACGTCTTCTTCAGAAAATTGACGACCGAAAAAGCCCTTCTCTTGCCGGGTAATGGCAAGAAACAAATTGGTCAAGGCTTTGGAAAAGACAACAAAGGGTTTGGTAACGACGGCAAAAAAGCGAGCGTACCCTGCCAAAGATAACGCAATGCCTTCCTGGTGCTGCAGTGCCAATTGACGTGGATACATTCTTCCCAGTACCAAAAATAGCCAGGATAAAAGAACCATGGTTATAGCAAAAACAACAGGATATTCCCAGTAGGAAATCTTTACAAAAAACTGCTTTACAAGCCAGCGGGTAATGGAATCTGAAAGAATACCGCTTAGTAAAATTCCGGAAAAAGTAACCACCACTTGCACAGTAATAAGGAATTCCACGTGTTCCTCAAAGACATGAACCAAGGTTTTGGCTCTCCTGTCACCTTCTTCCATCATGGTATGAACCGTACTGTGATTGACAGAAGAAATAGCCTGTCCGGCTGCAGACAGCAGTCCGCAAACAAGCAAAATACATACAAAGGCTCCTATTTTCAGTAGGACTACTAATTGAGAATCCAATCCTATATCCATATATTTAGTTTTCTCCCTTCCGGATACACATAAAGAAGTTTTCTTCCACCGGCTGTTCCATTTGAATTTCCAACATTTGCTGGGGATGCGGTGCCGTCTCTAACCGGTTTCCGTCAAGATCCCACATGGCAGACAGTCTTTGTGTAAAAGCGTCCCGGCCGGGACCAAAGATTTCCAAGGTGTCTCCCTGCTTCATTTTGTTACGCTGTTCCACCAGAGCTTTCCCGGTTTCCGGATCATAGCTGCGTACTACGCCGGTAAAGGTACATTCTCTCATATAGTCGCTGCTGCGATAGTTTTGATCTTCGTTATCCGGTTTGTGATAAAAGAAGCCGGTGGTAAATTGTCGGTGGCTGGCTCTTGATAAATCCTTCCTCCAGCTAGGATTAAAGACATAGTTTTTCGGGTCTTTTTCATAGGCATCCAATGCTCTTCGATAGGCTCCTACTACGCTGGCTACATAAAATACACTTTTCATACGCCCTTCGATTTTCAAGGAAGAAATGCCGGCTTCCACTAAATCAGGAATGTGCTCAATCATACACAAATCCTTAGAATTCATAATGTATGTGCCATGATCGTCTTCCTCGATAGGATACTGCTCTTCAGGGCGTTTGTCTTCCACCAAAGAATATTTCCAGCGGCAAGGGTGAGCACACATGCCTCTATTGGCATCTCGTTCTACCATAAAATTAGACAAAAGGCATCTGCCGGAATAGGAAATGCACATAGCACCGTGAACAAAGGTTTCGATTTCCATGTCACCGGGGGTTTCCTGCCGCATGGTTTTAATTTCTTCCAAGGTCAATTCCCGTGCCAACACCACTCTTTTTACCCCTTTTTGGTACCAAAAGTTAGCCGTTCTATAGTTGGTCATATTGGCTTGGGTAGAGAGATGAATTTCTGCAGCGGGAATAATTTCCTGTATCATGTCTACGGTGCCCGGGTCAGATACTAAAAATGCATCAATATCCACATCTGCAATAGAGCGCAAATATTCTTCCATAGCAGGAATATCTTCATTATGAGGAAAAATATTAAAGGTCAAATAGCAGCGACAGCCTCTTTCATGGGCATAAGAAACTCCCTCTACCATATCTTCTTTGGTAAAGTTTTCCGCCCCGGCTCTAAGACCAAAAGCCTCACCACCAAAGTAAACCGCATCTGCCCCGTAGGCAATGGCTATTTTCAGTTTCTCCAAATTACCGGCCGGTGCTAATAATTCCACTTTATTCATTCTCTTCTTCCTCTCCTATTTTTCCAGATATGTAACCGCTAGACCGTCTCCTACCGGAATAATGCCGGTATGAGCTCCTTCCATAGTGGAAATGTACTCAATATAATCTCTCATGGCGCGGATGCTGGTTTTATGTTTTGATCGTGGGTCAAAGGCCTCATCAATAACCGTCCCGCGCATTAGCACATCGTCACTGAGAATCAGGCATCTATCTTTTAACATATCCAAACCAATGTCCAGATATTCTTTATAGTGACTCTTTGCCGCATCAATAAAGAGCACATCAAAGAATTTTTGGTTTTCCTTTTGGGTCGCCAGTTCTCTAAGTTGTTGACCGGCATCTCCCTGGCAGATAGTAATCCGGTTTCCCATGCCAAGAGCGGCAAAACGGCCGGCCGCCTTTTGGCATCGCTGTGGCTGCTGCTCTATGGTAACGATTTGCGATTGAGGCAGCAACGTAGCCATCATAGCAGCAGAATACCCATTGGCCATGCCTACTTCTAAAATTCTGACAGGATGATACATGGAGAGTAAACTGCGCAATACCATCTCCACATCCGGTAAGATTCGCAAAAAATCCTTCCCGTCTTCTATTCCAAATTGTTTTAATGCCGGTGACAGTGGATAAAAACGGTCTTCCAAATACGCTGTCACGGTGTCTGAAACCAGATTCACTACTTTTCTCCCGGGTGGTCCTTTATATATTTTTCATACGCTTTATCAAAGGCTTTTTTATCTTTTTCAAAGTCCTTGTATGTCTCCGAGAAGACATTGGTTCCATCCATCTTGGGGCTGGCTACAAAGTAAATGTATTTTGTATCTGCCGGATGAAGAGCCGCTTGGATGGATGTCTGACTGGGGGAACAAATCGGTCCCGGTGGTAAACCCTTGTTGGTGTAGGGATTATAATTTGATTTTACCTTAATGTCATCATAGGTTGCTCGGATTTTATCTTCCTTGTGAATATAGGAAATAATGGAGTCCATTTGCAAGGGCATGGATTTTTTGATGCGATTATCAATGACACTGGAAACTTTTTCTCGGTCCTCCTTGGTACCGGCTTCTTTTTCAATAATAGAAGCCTTCGTTATCAAGGCTCGCATAGTCAACCCTTGTTTTTTTACAGCCTTTTTATTTGGTCTATACACCACCTGGTCAAAGCGACGCAGCATGGCATCGATAACTTCATGGGCAGTGGCCTTAAGGCCTACCCGGTAGGTGTCCGGATACAAAAACCCTTCTAAACGCTGGGATTCTTTTGGTAAATCTTTTACAAATTCATAGGAAAAATTGCCGTCTTTCAATTCTCTATAAAATTCTTTTTTACTGCAAACTCCGTCTTTTTCCAGTTGATCGGCCAGCTTGTAGATGGGTTCTCCCTCATCTACCTTAATTGTATGACCGGCTGTCTTCCCTGATTTAATCAAAGAAATAATATCTCCGGTACTCATGGATTTTGACATCAAATAGGAGCCGGCTATGAATTTTCCATCGCTGCCGGTAATGCGGGATTGGAGGCGAAATACCGCTTCGCTGCGTATCAAGTTTTCTTTTTTCAATACTTGTGCAATACCGGCGGTACCGCTGCCGTCAGCAATGGTGACAATTTGCGATTTTCCCTGTGCGCCGCCAACGGGGCGTCCCAGCAAAAATACGCCGCCCACTACCACGATACAAAGAACGATTACAACGGAAGCAATGGTGGTTAACGGTCTGTGGGTTTTCTTTTTTTGTCTGCTCATAAAAATCCTTTTCTGATATGATGAACGGATGCCTTTTGAAAATCATGGGCATCCGTCAGTAAGAGCCGAACAGAAGAACCGCCTTCTGCCGGCATATTCATCTACACAATTTACTTGGATCTTCCAAGATACTCACCAGATCTGGTATCAATCTGGATAATTTCGCCTTCTTCAATGAAAATAGGCACCTGGATAACGGCTCCGGTTTCCACTGTTGCAGCTTTTGTAACGTTGGTTGCCGTGTTTCCTTTGACTCCCGGTTCTGTCTCTGTTACAGCCAGGTCTACAAAGTTAGGTGCTTCTACAAGGAATGGTGCTTCGTTGTAGAATTTAATGGTAGCATCATCATTTTCCCGCAGGTACTTCATGGCATCTTCTACCATCTCACCGCTAATACCAATCTGTTCATAGGTTTCCTTGTCCATAAAGTAGAACAGTTCTCCATCGGCATATAGATACTGCATCTGCTTTGTTTCAATATGTGCCTTTGGGAATTTCTGATCCGGGTTGAAAGCTTCTTCTCTTGTTGCACCTGTTAAAATATTTCTATACTTTGTTCTAACAAAGGCAGCTCCTTTTCCCGGTTTTACATGCTGAAAGTCCAGCACTACATGTGGTTCCCCGTTCATTTCAAAGGTAATACCTTTTCTAAAATCACCTGCGTAAATCATATCTCGCTCCATTCTATTTCCAACGTAAATTGTCTTTATTTTCGGTTCATATTATACCAAAAACAGGCAGTATTGCAAGCCTATGGCTTATTTGACCGGCATCACAAGGTCGCCTAAAATCTTGTAGACATCCTGCATCATCAGTCCGAAACGCATCTCACACTGCAGGTATTCGGCAGCTACCGGATTCTGCATTACAATGGCACTGAGATTGGAAACCGACTGAATAACATCCTGTGCTACTTCCTCCCCTAGCATCTGCTTTGTCTGTACCGCAATTTGCTTTTGATGAAAGTCGTCAATCATGGACTTTAGATTGGGATCCTCTTCTACTTTTGCTTGTGCCGCCTTCATCCGTTTGTATTCCTCTGATTCCCGGATGGCTTGTTCCAGATTGTGGGCTTGATCATATACGTTCACTTCTGTTTCCTCACTATCTCCCGGGTTATACTTCCATGAAGATAGGAAGAATTACCGGGCTACGTTCTGTTTTATTGTAAATAAACTTTCTTAAATCATCACGAACGGCTGCTTTCATCTCGTTCCAGTCAGTATGGCCGGCATCAACACAACGGTTCAATGCCTTGCAAACCACCATGAGTGCCTGGTCAATGAGGTCCTCGTTTTCCCGCACATAGACAAAGCCACGAGATACAATATCCGGGCCTGAGACCACCTGACCGGTCACCTTGTCGATGCTGGCAACCACAATGATTAAACCGGATTCTGAAAGCAACCTTCTGTCTCGTAAGACCACGCTGCCTACATCTCCTACACCGAGACCGTCGACCATAACACCGTTGGCAGATGTAACGCCTTTGACGCGGCGTGCTGTTTTCGCAGAAAGTTCCAGGGCATCTCCGTTTTCCAAAAGAAAGATATTGTTCTTGGTAAGGCCAAGATCTTCTGCCAAGGCAGCATGGGCTACCAAGTGACGAAACTCTCCATGCACCGGCATAAAGTATTTCGGTTTAATGAGGGAGTGTACGATTTTCAACTCCTCCGCACAAGCGTGACCGGATACGTGGGTTTCTGCAATATCCGAGTAAATTACTTCGGCTCCTTTTTCAATAAGCCGGTTGACGACATTGGATACCAATTTTTCATTTCCCGGTATCGGATTGGAGGATAAAATTACCTGGTCCCCCTTCTTTATCTGAATGGCCTTGTGGTCATTGTTTGCCATTCGTGCCAGGGCACTCATTGGCTCGCCTTGGCTGCCGGTTGTAATGATGACCAGTTTTTTATCGGGAATGTTCCGTGTTTTATTGATATCTACCATGATGCCCTTAGGAATCTTCAGATACCCCAGCTCTTCGGCCAATCCCACAACCTTAATCATACTGCGGCCGGATACCGCTACTTTTCGTCCGTACTTTCCGGCATGATCGATAATCTTCTGGATACGATGGACATTGGAAGAAAAGGTGGCAATAATCATACGGTTTTCAGAGGTGTTGAAAATGTTAGCCAAGGCTTTTCCTACAATTTTTTCCGATTTGGTAAAGCCGGATCGCGTGGCGTTGGTGCTGTCTGCCATCATCAAAAGCACGCCTTCTTGACCAATTTCCGCTAATTTCCCAAGGTCAATGGGTTCCCCGTCAACAGGGGTATAGTCAATTTTAAAATCTCCTGTATGAAACAGTCTGCCTACCGGTGTATCGATGCAAAAGCATACTGAGTCGGCAATGGAATGGGTAGTTCTGATAGCTTGAACAGTAAACTGCCCCGCCTTCATTTTCTTCCCGGCAGAAAACTTGTTCAGTTTTCCCTTTAGTCCATGCTCTTCCAGTTTGTTTTGAATCAAGCCTAATGGCAGTGGTGTGCCATAAATGGGGGCATTGAATTTTTCCACAAAATAGGGAACGGCTCCAATGTGATCCTCGTGACCATGAGTAATAAATACACCACGGAGCTTTTTGTCTGACTGAGCAATGTAGTCAAAATCCGGAATTACCACATCGATGCCATACATTTCATTGTCGGGAAAGGACATGCCGCAATCAATAATAATCATCTCGTTACCATATTCGATTACCGTCATGTTCTTGCCGATTTCATGGAGCCCTCCAAGAGGAATAATCCGCAACTTCGGCTGTTCTTTCCTGGAACGTGCCGTGGCTCGTGTTTGTTTTCTTTCCTTAATTACCATAATTTCCTTATTTATCTGCCTATTTGACAACAATATTAACCAATCTGCCGGGAACAGCAATTACCTTTACAATGGTTTTGCCTTCTGTCAGTTCTGTAATCTTGTCCGATGCCATAGCGGCAGCTTCCATTTCTTCTTTTCCGGCACCGGATGGAATTTCCATCTTGTCCTTTACTTTGCCGTTAATTTGTACAACAATCTCAGCAGTGTCTTTCACCAAGGCTTTTTCGTCTACCGTTGGCCAAGATTCCTTGTGAATCAAAGAAGAACCTCCCATTTGCTGCCACATTTCTTCGCAAATATGCGGTGTAAACGGTGCCAGAATAATAATCAGCTTTTCCAGGGCTTCCCGCATTAGCTTCTTATTCGGCTGTCCTTCTTTATATTTGTATAAATCATTGACCAGTTCCATAATGGAGCTGATGGCTGTATTAAAGTTAAATCGGTCTTCAATATCCTCTGTTACCTTTTTGACTGTAGTATTGAGGCTGTAGAGCAATTCTTTATCTGCCTTTGACAGAGTACCGGCAGCTTCTTCCATGGACTCTTCACCGGATATAAAGTCATATACCAGCCGGTATACTCGACCAAGGAATCGATAGCTTCCCTCCGCACCTGCATCAGACCAATCCAACTCTCTTTCCGGTGGTGCGGCAAAAAGAATAAAGAGTCTGGCTGTGTCGGCACCGTATTTATCGATGATTTCCGCAGGAGAGACTACGTTTCCAAGGGTCTTGCTCATTTTTCTGCCATCTTTAATAACCATTCCCTGTGTCAGCAAATTCTTAAATGGTTCTTCCATGCTGACCAAACCCAGATCATAAAGGGCCATCTGGAAGAAGCGAGCATACATCAGATGCAAAATAGCGTGTTCTACACCACCGATGTATTGGTCAACATTCATCCAGTAGTCAACTTTTTCCTTGTCCCAAGGCGCCTTGTCATTGTTGGCATCACAATACCGTAAGAAATACCAAGAGGAATCCAGGAAGGTGTCCATGGTATCCATTTCTCTCTTGGCCTTTCCTCCACACTGCGGACAAGTACATTCTCCGAAAGTCTTGCTGGTAGTCAGTGGAGATTCGCCTTTTCCGGTAAATTCCACATCTTTTGGAAGCAGAATCGGTAGGTTTTCTTCTTTTTCCGGAACCCAACCGCATTTTTCACAGTAAATCATCGGAATCGGTGTGCCCCAATACCGCTGACGGGAAATGAGCCAGTCCCGAAGTTTGTAGTTGGTTGTCTTTTTACCAATGCCTTTTTCGTCCAGCATGGTAATGATTTTTTCCAAAGCTTCTCTGTTTGGCATACCGGTATATTCCCCGGAGTTAATCATCTTTCCATCGGAAATAAAGGCTTCTTTCAAATTATTAACATCAATATCAGGATCATCTGTGTCCAGTACAGGGATAATCTCACAATCAAATTTCTTTGCAAATTCAAAGTCTCGCTGGTCATGAGCCGGCACTGCCATAATGGCACCGGTACCGTATCCCATGAGAACATAGTCGGAAATGAAGATGGGAACTTCCTTTTCTGTCAATGGGTTTTTGGCGTATTTTCCAATGAATACACCGGTCTTTTCGTTGCTGGTAGATGTCCGCTCAATTTCCGTCATCCGCTGCACTTTTTCCTGGTATTCCCGCACAGCCGGTTCATAGGAAGTACCCTCTACCAACCGGTCAATATAGGGGTGTTCCGGAGAAAGTACCATATAAGTTACCCCAAACAGCGTATCTGCTCTGGTGGTGAAGACATCCAGCACCTTGTCAGAATCAACAATGGGGAAAGAAATCTGGGCTCCGGTACTCTTTCCAATCCAATTTTTCTGCATGGTCTTTACCTTGTCCGGCCAACCCGGCAGTTTGTCCAGATTTTCAAGCAGCCTATCTGCATAATCTGTAATTTTAAAGTACCATTGGGACAAGTTTTTCTTTCCAACAGCAGTGCCGCATCTCTCACATTTCCCATCTACTACCTGCTCGTTGGCAAGTACTGTCTGGCAGCTGGGACACCAGTTTACCGGGTTGTCCTTTTTGTAAGCCAAACCTTTTTTGTAAAATTGAATGAAGATCCACTGCATCCATTTGTAGTAGTCGGGCTTGCAAGTTGCTACCTGGCGATCCCAATCATAAGAGAGACCCATTTCCTTTAGCTGACGAGTCATTTCGTCCATATTTTCATAGGTCCACTTTGCCGGTTCTACTCCATTTTTAATGGCGGCGTTTTCTGCCGGCAAACCGAAGGAATCATATCCCATAGGATGCAATACATTAAAGCCTTTCATAGCCTTAAAGCGAGCCACTACATCCCCAATAGAATAGTTTCTTACATGGCCCATGTGCAGCTTTCCCGATGGGTAAGGAAACATTTCCAGCACATAATACTTTTCCTTGTCTTTGTCTTCTGTTACTTTAAATGCTCCTGTTTCTTCCCAGGTTTTTTGCCACTTTTTTTCAATTTTACCAAACTCGTACTTTTCGTTCATCAGTGTCCTCTTTGTCTATTCTTCTGTTTCAAAAGGGATGATATCACAATCTCCCCAAATCGTTTCTAAGTTATATTTTTCACGGCTGGAATCGGTCATCAGATTGACGATGATGTCACCGTAATCCATGAGAATCCATCCCGATTCCTTCTTTCCTTCAATGGTCTTTACAAAGATTCCTTCCTTTGCCAAGGTTTCTTCTACCTCATCTCGAAGAGCCGCAATGAGCCGTTCCGAAGCTCCGCTTCCTAAAATCATGTAATCTGCAATGGAAGATTTCCCGCCAATATCAATAATGGTAACATTCTCTCCCTGTCGTTTGTCAATGGCCTTTGCAGAAAGCACTGCCATGTCTGTTACATTCATGTATTTCCTCCCTTCAGGTAATGTATTGCCGCAATCGTATCCGAGTCTACCTTTGTGCCACGGCTCTCTACAAAGGCTTTGGTACTTTCTAATGAAGCCAGACAAGCCGCATCTAAATCCACTTTTGCCAATTTACGGAGTTCTTCCACCTTTGGATACTCTCGTGCTGGCTCAATGGCATCGGCTAGATACAAAACTTTGTCAAGTAAAGTCATATGGGCACGCCCCGTAGTGTGATAGGAAATAGCATCCAGGATTTCTCTATCGGTGACACCCCAGTCTTTTTCCAAAGCAGCGGCAGCAATTTTACTATGACCCAATTTTACATCGTCTACGTATTTTTCATCTACCTGCAGCCGATAGATCAAGTCATTTAGTCGCTGCTGCTGGTCATGAAACCTGTACATATCGTGCATCAGTCCTGCCAGCTCTGCTTTTTTTACAGAGGCTCCGTGAATTATCGCCAGCTGCACAGCGGTTTCACTGACTCGCAAAATATGTCCTTTTCTTTTTTCTGTTATGTTTTCATCAATCCACTGAAGAACTTTCTCCTTCAGCGCTGCCATAGAGTCCGTGCTCATAAATATATCGTTCCACACTTTCGGGTACCAACCGGAAAAGAGATTCTCTTCTTGCCGCTTTCTGCCGGATTTCCGTAGAGGAAACATCAAATTGCCGGTTGCTGATAACAATAGTCTCTGTCCCAAAATTATCACTGTATTCTCGGATTTTTTCCACTAACCTTTGGTCTTTGTATCCGGGTCTTTTTCCCACGATGAAAGCGTATTCTTTTAGAACTTCTTCCCCGTTTTTCCAATCTGCCAGTTGCAAATAGGTATCTGTTCCGGTAATGAAATACAGTTTTTCATCTACGGATAACTGTTGTTTTATCTCTCCTAAGGTGATATAGGTATAGGATACCGTATTTTTGTCCACTTCCATAGTGGAAACACAAATCCTTGAATCTGTCTCCTCGGCTGCCGCCTGCAGCATAGCTAACCGATCCTTAGCAGAGGTAACCCCTTGGTCTAACTTAAACGGGGAACGCCTTGCCGGCATCAATATCAAGCTGGATAAACCTGCTTGCTCTAAGGCATCCACTGCCAAAGACAAGTGACCGCGATGAACCGGGTCAAAAGAGCCTCCCAATAGACCGATTCGCTTCATGGTTGCTACTCCTGTGTCGGTACGTCGACGCTAATTTGCAGTTCCTGTAAATCTTTCGGGTTGGCAACAGCCGGCGCTCCACTGACCATACACTGAGCAGCCTGGTTTTTCGGGAAAGCAATGACTTCTCGAATGCTGTCGGCACCGGTTAAAAGCATCACCAAACGATCAAGCCCATAAGCCAGTCCACCGTGTGGCGGTGCTCCGTACTTAAAAGCCTCTACTAAGAAGCCGAATTTTTCTTGTATATCTTCCAGACTCAGTCCCAGAGCTTTAAACATGGTTTCCTGCAGATTTCTATCGTGAATACGAATGCTGCCTCCACCTAGTTCTACACCGTTTAATACAATGTCATAGGCACGAGCCCGCGCTTTGCCGGGGTCTGTCAAAAGCAGATCCACGTCTTCTTCCTTCGGTGCTGTAAAAGGATGGTGCATAGCCATGTAGCGACCCTCTTCTTCGCTGTACTCAAATACCGGGAAGTCTACCACCCATAAGAAGTTTAATACATTGTCATCCAGCAGTCCCATCTCTCCTGCAATATGTCTTCTAAGGAATCCAAGGGCATCATAGGTAACCTTTGTTTTATCAGAAACAATGAGAATCAATGCATCATCTCCTGCACCAAAAGTGTCTGCAATTTCCATCAATTGCTCTGCGTCAAAGAACTTATTAACCGAAGAGGTAATGGTCTCCCCGGTCTTTTTAACCCAAACCATGCCGGAAGCACCATAACTCTTGATACTTTCTGTCAGCTTGTCAATTTTCTTTCTGGTGTAAACAGAAGCTCCACCATCAATGCAAATACCGCGAATATCGCCGCCTTTAGAAAGATTATCGGTAAATACCTTAAACCCACAATCTGCAAACAAATGGTTTAATTTTTTCAATTCAAAGCCAAAACGCAAATCCGGTTTGTCAGAACCAAATCTATCCATGGCTTCCTGCCAAGTCAGCCGGGGGAACGGTGTGGCAATATCAACACCCTTTACTTCTTTCAACAGCCGCTGCAAGTACCCCTCCTGCATAGCGTAAATGTCTTCTTCCTCTACAAAGGACATTTCCATATCGATTTGTGTAAACTCCGGCTGTCTATCGGCTCTCAGATCCTCGTCTCTAAAACATTTTACAATCTGAATATATCGATCTGTACCGCCAACCATCAGCAGCTGTTTAAACATCTGCGGAGATTGCGGCAACGCGTAAAAGCTTCCGGCATTGACACGGCTGGGAACCAAATAGTCTCTGGCTCCTTCCGGTGTCGGCTTAATCAACATCGGTGTTTCCACTTCTGTAAAACCTTGTTCGTCAAAGTAATCTCTGGTTACCTTTGTTACTTGGTGGCGGAAGGTCAAGTTGTGTTGCATAGACGGTTTTCTAAGGTCCAAGTATCTGTATTTTAACCGTAGATTATCGTCTACGTTGTCGTTATCCTTTACATAGATAGGTGGCGTTTCGGAAGTAGAATACACCGTCATATCATTTGCCAGAATCTCAATATCCCCTGTGGCAATGTCCTTGTTCACAGCTTCTCTTTTTCTCACAACACCTTTGATACCTACAACAAATTCACTGCGAAGCCCGTCTGCCTTCTCAAAGAGTTCCAACGGCACGCTGTCATCAAAAACAGCCTGCACGATACCTGTTTTATCACGAATATCGCAGAATACCAGACCGCCTAAGTTTCTTCTCTTGGCAACCCATCCGTTAATAACAACTTCCCGGCCAATATGCTCCTGACGCAACGTTCCACACATATCGGTCCGCTTCATAATACTTCCCATTCTTTTACTTTTCCTCCAAATAACTGATAATTTTATCAAAAGGAACGGTTTCTTGTGTTCCTGTTTCCATATTCTTCATGGAGACTACCTTTTTTGCAATCTCATCTTCGCCAATAACAATGGTTCGTTTGGCTCCGACTCTGTCCGCACATTTAAACTGGTTCTTTACATTCCGAGCCAGCATATCCATCTCTACCCGGAATCCGGCTTTGCGCAAACTGCGCATGAGAGCCATGCCTTCTTTTCTGGCACTTTCGCCCATAAACACGATAAAGGCATCTGCCCCTTGTGGCACAGGAATCTCTTTGCCAGCCGCTTCCATAGTAATCAGCAGACGTTCAATACCAAGGCCAAAGCCTACACCGGGAATCGGAGGACCGCCTAGTTCTTCCGACAAGTTGTCGTATCTACCGCCACCACATACCGTACCTTGGGCTCCGATAGTATCGGTTACAAATTCAAAGGCTGTTTTTGTGTAGTAATCGAGCCCTCGCACAATACCCGGGTCTACCACATAGTCGATTCCCATGGCATCTAAATTCACTTGTAATTCATCAAAAGCTTGCCGGCAGTCTTCACAAAGATAGTCAATCATCATTGGCGCGCCTTCAATCAGTTTTTGGTCTTCCGGTGATTTACAGTCTAGTATCCGCATTGGATTGGTTTCATAGCGGCTCTTACAGGTACTGCAAAGCTGATCGTACTTTGGTGCAAGGAATTCCTTTAGAACCTGCTTGTACTTTGTTCTGCACTTGGGACATCCAATACTGTTAATACGAAGCTGGGTAGATGTAATGCCCATGGTTTCTAAAAAATCCTGCGCCAAGGCAATGACTTCCGCATCAGCCATCATATTCTCCGTTCCAAAAACCTCCACGCCAAACTGGTGAAAGGCACGAAGACGACCGGCCTGTGGCTTTTCGTACCGGAAGCAGGGAATATCGTAGAAAAACTTTAATGGCTGCGGATCCGCATACAGCTTGTGCTCCACCATAGAGCGAACTACCGGAGAAGTTCCTTCCGGGCGCAATGTCAGGCTGCGCTTTGCCTGATCCCAGGTATACATTTCCTTTTGAACAATGTCTGTGGTACCACCGACACCTCTTTTAAAAAGCTCCGTGTGCTCAAAGTCCGGTGTACGAATTTCCCGAAATCCGCTTTTGCGACAAACCTCTGCAAAGGCATTCTCCACATAGTCCCATTTATATACTTCTTCCGGAAGAATATCTTTTGTACCTTTAGGTGCTTTTGTAAGCATGCTACTTCCTCCTGTTCCAGTTGTTTTGTTTTCGCTGTATCATTTCGTCAATACGATCAATATATTGTTGATAATTGGTTACATTAGCAACCCGCTCCAGTCTGTTTTCCTCCGGATAATAAACCTTGCTGACTCCACCTGCACCAAAAGCACAGATGGTCTGGTGCTCATCCATAATCCGGACATTGTAACAGCTATCACAACCACCTTTAGTATAGCCTATATTTTCAAGAGCTCCAGCCATATTTTTCTGGCGGTACAGGTAATACGGTTCATACCCCATTTCCGGTAGAAGCTGGGATGCTGTCTCCAACATTTCCGCTGCTATCGCCCCTTGTTTATAGTGGTAGTTTTCATCGACTTGGTGAAGTTTGGAGGCTCGTTTTACTGCCAAGCAGTGAATCGTAATATTGTCCGGTTCCAAAGCAAGTATTTTATCCAATGTATCAACAAAATCTTCTTTTGTTTCCTCCGGGAGACCGGCAATCAAATCCATATTGATATCACGAATTCCCACCTCTCGTGCCATATGGAAAACGCGGACAATGTCATCTACGGTGTGATCTCGACCGATTTTATCCAATGTCTTTTGCTGCATAGTCTGCGGATTGATACTAATTCTAGTAACATCATGGTTCCGCAATACCTGCAGTTTTTCTCTGGTGATGGTATCAGGACGGCCTGCCTCTACTGTCAGTTCCCACAATCGACTGTCTCGTTTGCCGGCTCCCCCAAATTTTTCATTGACCAAGGTCAACAATTGATCCAGTTGGTCAGCTGTCAAAGTCGTAGGGGTTCCACCACCTATATACACCGATTCTCCCCGGTAACCGCTTTCTTCTAAAAGAGCGGCTCCGGCGTCAATTTCCTTTAGGAGAAACGGCAGGTACCGCTGTACTTCTTCCTCTTCCACTTGATTGGAGGCAAAGGAACAGTATAGACAGCGAGTAGGACAAAATGGAATGCCAATATAAATACCGGCAGAATCCTCCGGCGGTCTGCCAAATGTGTGACGCTGCCGTTTTACCAATTGTTCCAGCAATTCTATCTTTTCCCGACTAAGGAAATATTCCGTCTCCAGTATCATAGCTGCCCGCTTGGGACCATAGGCATCCATCATCTCTCCAAATTTCTTTACCGGGCGAACACCTGTTAATATTCCCCAGGGAGGAGTGATACCGGTCTCTTGTGACAACATCATATACAGCATGCGGCGTACCTGATTTTTATCGCCAAACTCCTTTAGCCGTTGATCCACCTTATCCCAAGTGGCGGCTTCTGCCGGATCAGCAGTAATTTGAAACGCCTCCGCCGGTAAAAATACTCGGACCATTTCGGCATATTGCTGGACATTTTCCGCATTTTCTATGAGTATATTATACGACAAAAGGGTTGTTCTCCTTTTCAAAACCGATAGTGGTAGTTGCCATATGTCCCGGTAGACACAAGGTGTCATCGGGCAAGGTGAAGAGCTTTGTACGAATAGAGTTTATAATTTCCCCAAAGTCTCCTCCTTCAAAGTCGGTACGTCCAATGGACTGGCGGAATAAGGTGTCCCCACAGAAACAGACTTTATCTACAACAATACACATGCCGCCTTTTGTATGACCCGGTGTCATCAAGAACCGCAAATCCATATTTCCTACCTGTATATGGTCTTCATCGACAACCGCAATGTCCGGTATCAAATGAAGTACTTCTCCGTTTCCTTGTAAATCAAGTGGTGCATTGGCCAGCATAGGTTTCTCCGCTTCGGAAAATACCAGCTTTGCCTCCGGGTATGTTTCCATACACTCTTTAACACCGCCAATGTGGTCTGAGTGCCCATGGGTCAACAGGATATACTGTAAATCAATTTCCTCTTCTGCAATGGCTTCTGTCATTCTGGCATCAAAGCCGCCGGGATCCACAATGAATCCTTTTTTTGTTTCCTCATCCCATGTCAGGTACGTATTTACCTGCAAAGGACCGCTGGGAATATTCTTTATCTTCATCTATGTTCTCCTTGTTTTTCCATTTCTCCGGGTATTAAAATGCCGATCCTGGTGTTAGACCCCGGTTTGGTGTTAGACCCCGGTACGGTATACGCTTATTACACCTTGTGTCCCCTTTAAGGTCCGCAGCAACTTTTGCATCTGGTCAATATTTTCAATAGACAACGTTAAAATGATGGTCAGCTCTCCTTCGCCGCTCTTTTTTGTATTGACACCGGATATATGCACATCCATGGACTCACAGACTTTGGAAAGATCTGAGAAAAGTCCTTTGCGATCTTCGGCAACCACGGTAATGTCCGCTTCGTAGGAGGTACCTTTGCGGGTATCCCACTCTACATTAATGAGCCGATCTCGCTCATCAGGTGCCAGGGAAATAATATTGACACAGTCCGTTCTATGAACAGAAATACCACGTCCCTTGGTGATATAACCAATGATTTCATCGCCCGGAACCGGGTTGCAGCACTTTGACATACGCAACATCAAATCATCCATGCCTTCCACTACGACTCCGAGGTTTGCCTTGGTTTTATCCTTTTGCCGCTTTGGTTTGGCTGCACCGGTTAAATTCTCTACGGTATTTTCCTTCTTCTTGTTTTCTTGAGATTGTTCTTCGTCATACAACGCAAAAAGAGCATTGGCCGCTTTGTTTACCAGGATACCGCCATTGGCAATCTGCGTATAAAACTCTTCGGCATCTGCAAAGCCCATATCCTTTGCCACTCGTAACAAGAAAGCGTTTTTCATGGTAACCGCCGGATCGTATCCCTTCCGGCGAATGTATTTATCAAGGGTATTTTTTCCCTTGTCTACGTTATCACTTTTATCTTGCTTTTTCAGCCATTGGCGAATCTTTGTCCGGGCTGTGGAGCTCTTGGCAATTTTAAGCCAGTCAATAGAGGGACCGCTGGCATTGGGAGATGTTATAATCTCTACAATATCCCCGTTGTCCAGCTGATGGTCAATAGGAACCATCTTTCCATTGACTCTGGCACCGATGCATTTAGCACCGATATCGGTGTGAATCTTAAAAGCAAAATCAAGAGGTGTCGCTCCCGCCGGCAATTCCATAACGTCTCCTGCCGGTGTAAACACGTAAACCTCATTGATAAACAAGTCCACTTTCAAGGCGTCTAAAAACTCGGTCGGGTTGTTGGTGTCCTTTTGCCACTCCAGTGCCTGGCGCAACCATGACAACTTCATTTCTTCCCGGTTTTTAGATATCCCTTCTTTGTATTTCCAGTGAGCAGCAATACCATATTCTGCCACCCTGTGCATCTCATATGTCCGTATCTGTATTTCAAAAGGACTGCCGTTATCCCCCATTACCGTCGTATGAAGAGACTGGTACATGTTGGGCTTTGGCATGGCAATATAATCCTTAAAGCGACCCGGTATCGGTGTCCACATAGTATGCACGACACCAAGTACAGCATAGCAGTCCTTTACTGTATCCACAATAACCCGCACAGCCATTAAGTCAAAGATTTCATCAATGCTCTTGTGCTGGTCTCGCATCTTCCGAAAGATACTGTAAAAATGTTTGGAGCGACCATAGGTTTCATAGTGAATATCCATATCGTCTAAGGTTTCTCGAATTTCTTCCAAAACCTTATCAATCATCTCCTGGCGTTCGGATTTTTTAGTGTTAACCTTTCTGGAGATGTCAGCGTATTCTTTCGGGTACAGATACTTCATGGCCGTATCTTCCAGCTCGAACTTCATGGTGAAAATACCAAGACGACTGGCAAGAGGGGCATAGATATCCAATGTCTCCTGGCACTTGCTCTTGATTTTCTTTTCACTCATGTAATTGATGGTGCGTAAATTATGAAGTCTGTCAGCCAGCTTGATAATGAGAACTCGGATGTCCTTACTCATTGCAAGAAACATCTTCCGCAAGCTTTCTGCCTGGCGTTCTTCCTTGGTTTCAAACTTCAGGGAAGCCAGCTTTGTGACTCCCTCTACCATCAACGTAATCTGCTCTCCGAATTCTTCGGTTAGCATCTCATCTGTATACGACGTATCTTCTATGACATCATGGAGAAGACCGGCCACTATGGTTTCTTCATCCATCCCCAGACCGGCCAAAATTTTAGCCACTTCCAGGGGATGAATTAAATATTTTTCACCGGATTTTCGCAACTGTCCCTCGTGCATCTCTGCCGCCACATCAAAGGCTTTGGCTATGAGATGCAAGTCATAGTTGGGGTTGAATTCCTTAATATGATCCAGGAATTCCTGCTTTGTCTCCATGTAAAAGGCGCGGCCTTTGCTTCCGTTACTCTTCACTCTTTCGTTCTTTTCTTGATTTCTTTTTCTGCCCTTTTCCATGAATCTGTTGATCGGAACCGGATTTTACCTCCAGCACGCGACGCTCTTTTTCCTCCCTCTCCTTTGCCAATAGTTCCTTTTCCTCTCTGGCAAGATTTTTTTCGCGGCGTTTTTCTGCATATGGATCGTCTGCATCCTGCAGTTCTTTTTCTTTTTTCTTTTTAGCTCGCAGCTGCTGCCGCTGGTATTTGCTGTGGTGATCCCGTTTGGACATTTCGTAGTACAGTGGGGAGCAAACGAAGATAGACGACAGTGTTCCGGCGGCAACACCTACCATCAACGGAACAACAAATTCCCGAATGGCCGAAGATGCCATAATATACAGTGGCAACATAACGACCAAGGTAGTAAAGGATGTCATCAAGGAACGGGACAATGTCTGGTTGATACTTCTATCCAGCATCTCCATGATATTTCCTCTCCGCAATGTCCGTAAGTTTTCTCTGACACGGTCGAAAATAACGATGGTATCGTTGATGGAATATCCTACTACCGTCAGAATGGCTGCAATAAACGGGTTATTAACAGTAATTCCAAAGACAGCGTAGAAGGAAATCATAATCAACACGTCATGGAGTACACCTAGCAACGCTGCCGCACCGAACTTCCACTGGCGGAAGCGGAGACGAATATATATAAGCATACCCAAAGCAGCCAACAATATAGCCTTTAGGGCGTTTTTCTTTAATTCTTTTCCGACACTGGCCTGGAAATGTTCACTGGCAAGAACAGCTCCCTTAGATAAACGGAAGGTCTTTGTCATATCGCCAATGATAGCCTGTCTTTCATTTTTGTTAAGGGATTCGTTGGTTTTAACAATCAACTGCTCTTGTTTATCACCGGAGTATACTACCTGCATCTGTTTGACATTAACATCGTGGCGCTTCATTACATCTTCTACTTGCTTGGTAGCCACCTTATGACCGGTGTCAAACTCCAACATGGTTCCACCGGTAAAGTCGATACCGTAGTTAAAACCTCGAACAGAGAAGAATATGATTCCAATTACAATAGCGGTAGCACTAATGCAGTACCAGATTTTTCTATGTTCCACAAAGCGGAAAGTTTTCCGTAGCTGGAAACTGGCCGTACCGTCCGATCGCATGCCAAACATCTTATTGGTCCCAAAAGTCTTGCTGGTCGCAATCAGCTTTAGGAATATCTGGGAAATCAAAGCACCGGTAACAATGCTTCCGATAGTACCGATCATCAGCGTCCAAGCAAATCCCTTTACAGAGCTGGTGCCGATTTGGTACAGCACAACAGCTGCAATCAAGGTTGTTACCTGTGAGTCGATAACAGTAGACAGCGCTCTCTTGTATCCGGCTTGGGCGGCCACCCTTGGACTCTTACCATTGCTGATTTCTTCTCGTATTCGGGTAAATATGACCACGTTGGCGTCTACAGCCATACCAATGGACAAGATGATACCGGCAATTCCCGGCAATGTAAGGACACTGCCCATAATAGCCATACCGGCAATAATAAATACGATAAACAACGCCAAACAAATATCTGCCGCAACTCCCATTACACGATAAGCAATCAGCATAATGATGAAAATCAATGCCAAACCGATAATGCCAGCAATGACACTCATTTCAAAAGCATCCATACCAATTTGCGCTGTCTGGGAAGACGACTGGATTTCCTTTAGTTCCAACGGCAAAGATCCGCCGCGAATCAATGCAGCCAAATTAGCCGCTTCCTTTTGGGTGAAGCTACCACTAATTTCACATTTTCCACCGCTGATAACTTCGTTTACCCCCGGATGGGAAATAACCTCGTTATCAAGCCAAATCAAAATTTGGTTACCTTCCACCTTTCCTTTGTCTTGACACATATCTGATGTTACTGTGGGCTTTACCGTTCCCGATAAAGCTTTTTTCGTAGCATCTTCAAAGGCTTTTGCTCCATTACGGTTGAATTCCAGGTTTACAACGTATCCCTTTCCTTCATGGCTGGTTCCCGAATTAGCATCCTTTACAGCACTACCATCTAAAACAAATCCTTGATCTGCCATGGTAAATTTCAACTGGGCCGTTTTCCCAATTTGTTCAATTGCCTCATTGGCATCAGTAGCTCCCGGCAATTCCACACGAATGCGGTTTTTCCCTTCTACGGCCACGTTAGGATTGGAAAGACCTAACTGGTCAACTCGATTTTCGATAACCGTCTTTGTCTGATCCATTAATTCCGTTAATTTTTGATCGGAATACTTACCGGTATTTTGAGCTTCCAATACAACGTACACACCGCCCTTAATGTCCAAACCTAGTTGTAGCTTGTCCTTTAACGGTTTTACGTTGGTACCGGGAACGCCCCAAATAGTCAGTATCCAACCCCCAATCAAAATGATCAGAAAAACGACTGCAAGAAACTTAGTTGTCCTCATACTCTTCATTAAATGCACCTATCTCATTCTAGTAAAGTTTATAATCCAATCCATTTTACATCTTTTATACGCAATACTCAAGGGATTAGTAGTAATATCCCACTAACTGATCATTCTTTTCCTAATTTGGACGTACCACATGCACCTTATCCTAATGACTACTTCAAACATTTAAATAGTAAAAGAAAGGAACCAGGCCGGTTCCTTTCCATGTATATTCTTTCATTTGTTATTAACCAATCTTCATTAATCAATCTTCCTTATAGCAAGATATTGGGTACACTGCACTATCTTCTACAGTGTTAGAGACGGAGCAGTATATACTCTGCCTTGCAGTTCCTGATTCAGTGCATACAGACCTTTTGGATCGGATCCAAACAGTTGGTATTTTTTAATCATATCGTCCGCCGTCTTTTCTTCTTCTCCCTGCTCTTTAATGAACCAGTCAAAGAACTGCATGGTTCTATAATCGTTTACGTCATTGGCTGCTTTATAAATATCATTAATCAGTGATGTAACGTACTGCTCATGCTGAAATGCCAGTTGCAGCGGTGTTTCAAATGATTCATATGTATTGTCCGGCTTGTCGATGGCATCAAAGGTAACCAACTCACCGTTGTTTTGCAAATATGTTCTCATGAGCATAGCATGATCACGCTCTTCTTGCGCCTGAATATCATACCAGTTAGCAAACCCATCCAATCCTTCATCGTAATAGTAATTGGCAAAATCCAGATACAAATACGCAGAATAAAACTCTTTGTTTACCTGTGTATTAATTAGTTCTTTTACTTTCTTATCTAACATAATTAACCCTCCTTCATCAATAGTATATTGATACCCTGGCTACATACATCTAAACCCGTCGAGTATAAGATATTAGACGGATATTAGCCGATGCCGGTTATTTTACATTTTCTTCCCACTCTTTTTGCCGGAAACCGACTAACACTTTTTGGCCATCAACTAAGATTGGTCGCTTTACCAACATACCGTCTGTTGCCAATAATTGATACTGCTCTTCTTCACTCATAGTAGGAAGTTTGTCTTTTAAATTCATCTGGCGGTAAATCATACCACTGGTATTAAAGAAACGCTTTAAAGGTAATCCACTTTGCCGGTGCCAAGTCTTTAGTTCTTCTTCTGTTGGATTTTCAGTTTTAATGTCGCGCTCCTCATAGGAAATACTGTTTTCTTCCAGCCATTTGCGAGCTTTTCCGCAAGTGGAACACTTTGGGTAACATACAAAAAGCATTTTCGCCTCCTTTTGGTATTTTCCTCTATCTCTTCCCATGCATTATCGTATTGCTCTAGTCTGCATCCTCATCAATGACAAAACGCCATGCACAGAACCAGTTATCCGGATGTGAATCCGGTGGACATCCAAGGCACTCTGTCTTAATACGATCATCAATGGCAGTTGCAAAAGTGCTGTATTCTACCAAGCCGGCACTCTTACAGGGATAGTCATCCAGACCTTTTCTATTTCTTGCCGACTGTACACGGCAATTGTTCATCTCAAAAACAAGAGTATTTCTTTCTCGGCGGCAGGACTGTATATTGAGCCGGCCATACATTCTAAAATTCAAAGCCTTTTCTAAACCGTCTAGACCGGGGCGTTTGCCAAAGCCCAGCATTCTCTTAATAGACCAAGCTTCAAAAGGAGAAAACCTAGCCCAGGTAGAGTCATTGCACCTTTTCGCATCATTCATACCCCTTGTGAATTCCACAGCCTGAAACCACACGCCGTCTTGCGCCAACCAGTTTTTAGCAATGCTGTCAAGAAGGGATAGTTGGTCTTCCTTTGGCATTTCCCTTAAGAAATCCGGTATTCCCTCTTCCTGCTGAAAATCAAATTCCTTTGCCAACCGTCTCATAGAAATGGTTTTGGATTTCTCCCAGGCATAATCCATGGCTTCCAGGGCTTTTTCAAAACCCAGCTGGTGTTCTACTTCGCGAAACCATAGCGTATGATGAACCATCATTCTGTGAAACATGTCCAGTGCACATTCTGCCAGCTGTTTCTGATCCATATCCTCCGCCCGCATCAACTCTTTTTTCTCCATATGCCTTGCTCCTTCCTTGTGCTGCATCCTTTATCCAGTGTAATGGGAATAGCAATAGATTGCAATTAGATTACCGGTGTTATCCTTTTTAACTAAGCTGCCATCGAGCATGGCTGCCTTCATGATCTTTTGTAACCAGTAATTGATCATCAATTTCTTGCTTTAATTCGCTTACATGAGAGATAATTCCCACCAACCTGGTTCCACCGGCCATCTGACGTAATACTTTTACCGCCTGATTACGAGAATGATCATCCAAAGATCCAAATCCTTCATCGATAAACATCACATCAAGATTAATGGCTGCCGACCGCCGGGTAATCTCATCTGCCATCCCCAGTGCCAAAGACAAGGCAGCCATAAAGGACTCTCCCCCGGATAACGTCCCCACCGGACGTTTTTTCCCTGTTACTGTGGAGTACACCACTAAATCAAGACCTTTGTTCTTGCCGGTGGAGGCTTCTTCCATATCCATCATCTGCAGCTGAAATTGACCGGCGGACATTTCTTCAAAACGAGCGTTGGCTGCATCTAATATATGCCCTAAATAATACCGCTGCACAAAGGTTTCAATATCCATTCTGGCACCGGTCACATTGCCTGATAAACAAGCATACATGTAAAGGTTGTAAGGGCAGTACTTGCGACTCTATATCGCCCTTTTCCCCTAAACTTACAAGGATAGCTCCTTTTTCTTGTCCTGCCTCGCTGACAGAATAAGCCATAGGTGTCCCACAGTATCGATAAAATGCGCTTCCTACTCTCATAGGTTTATGAATATGCCCTAAGGCAGCATAATCAAATATTTCCAGAACGTTACCGTCAATTTGGTCAATGTTTCCCACGGTAATAATTTCCGAATCCATTCTTTCTATCTCTGTTTCTTTTTTCCCCAGAGGCAAGAAGAACTGATGACTCACTAAAATATTTCGTTCTGATGTATTGATATTCTCTCTCTGGAGCAGCTTTTGAAAAGCGGTGTTATAGGAAAAATTGCGGCCATCACTATCGGTTCCGATAATTTTTCGAACCATAGACGGCTTCACAAAAGGCAGTAAATAAAAATTTACCGACCCATAGGCATCTTCCACTACAACTTTTTCAATAGTGTCTGCTTCCCTTTCCGGCGGTCGACCGATCATATGGATATTACGCTTTTGCAATACACTGCGGAACACATTTAACCGTGAGCCACTATCGTGGTTGCCACTAATAATCATGATTTGGCTTTTCGGAGACGCTTCTGTCATAGAAGAAATGAACCAATCAAAGAAATCCACTGCTTCTGCAGACGGCACGGCTCTGTCGTAAATATCTCCCGCTATGACAATAGCTTGAGGCAATTGTTCTTTTGCCATTTTTATAATTTGACGAAACACATACCGCTGATCTTCTGCCAAGTCACGATTATGCAGCTTCAATCCTATATGCAAATCCGATAGATGAAGTATTTTCAAAGATCCCTCCCAAAGAATTTCAATTTACTGCTGTAATCTATTTCTACATTTTCAGTATACCATTTTTCCTGTGTCAAAAATGGGACAAAAAACACCTCTTGCCGGTCATAATAACACCAGTGTACCGACCCCCAAAAGTTAGACCAAAAATCTAATGATTGGAGGTCGGTGTTT
>CAUTYX010000010.1:0-74221 GCA_963542695.1 uncultured Eubacteriales bacterium | reverse complement strand
GGAAAGAACATAGATGATTCTTTATTTATATAATTGTCGACCATTTATAGACCTAAAATGGTGTAGAGTAGACAAATGTTGAAATTATAATTAAAATATATGATGTGATTACGTGAAAAGATACTATTTTTGTGAAAAGTTACTGGGAAATTTACGATCGACAAAATATAGGGATGTAAGTATTGAAATTGTTGAATGAATATAGCAACGTATTAGAATATAACCAGAATGGAATTTAAATGTGCTTTACATAGACGATTTATTCAAAGGGAAAATCAATTAGAATATAACCAGAATGGAATTTAAATTAAATCCGTAAAACCAACCCGGGTCTTTCTTGTAGATTAGAATATAACCAGAATGGAATTTAAATATGAAAGTAGCGGTAGTGGTGCTGGATGTGGTCTAATTAGAATATAACCAGAATGGAATTTAAATTTGATTATAAGCCGTTAGCGCATGTAAAGTCACACAATTAGAATATAACCAGAATGGAATTTAAATACGGAGCAAATAAAGCAACAGAATTTTCAAAGAAGCATTAGAATATAACCAGAATGGAATTTAAATTTAATCGAATGGTTCAAAAAAGCAGGGGCAAAAATATTAGAATATAACCAGAATGGAATTTAAATACTGCTGGGTTCTGTGTGACGAGATAGCAAAGAAGAATTAGAATATAACCAGAATGGAATTTAAAGTGTTGTAGCCATTATCTCGTAAGTCCTTTATCCTTGGCGAACTGTTACGATCATAGCAATGGAGGTTTCCTTCTTAAATCTGAAACTTATCTAATCTCACCAACATAGCTGGTATTTTATTGATTCATCTCACTATCATTCAGCGAATCTACTACTAAAGTAGATTTCAATACAAATTTTAACTTTTCCAAATTCGAGAAATTAAAAAAATAAAACGATGGTTCCCGCATGAGCGGGGGTGATCTTAGACTCATGCAACATATCTTTGATTTCCTTAAAATTCTGTGTTATGTTTACTTCAGAAGACATCCGCCCAGCGGGCGTTCCGGACGTTGTGCTAGAGGGCTTATTGCCATCAAAGCTTCTGGGGATTGTCTTTTTTTGTATCTGTGATTTCTATATCTTCACAAGTTTGGAACAAATATGAATATTATTGTGAGAGAGTTTTATAACGGGTTAAGTTAAATAGAATTTAGTTGACTCAGCATAGATAAAGAAGAACATACAGTGTTTGCCTTAGCTAAGACTAATATTGTTTTCGATGGAACAATATTAGAATCAAGGTCAGAAAAAAGCAAACGAACGTAATATAAAAAAACAAATTTAAAGACAAAAGAATAATGATACCTGCCCAATATATAACATACAAAACAACGAGTCACACATCACAAATTAGACTAAACTAACCATGTGTGATACAGTTAATATACCAATAAGTAATTAAAAAGCAACACAGTAGCACAGAGGGAAGTGAAGGGCACATGGAAAAGACATCAGTAAAGTTTAGACTTTTGAAATTGGTACTGAAAGTGGTAGGCGTAAAGAGAGGATTTCGAAAATCCACAGATGAATTCCTTGCGGCAGCTGCAAAAGATAATGCCAAGAAAAGGACACCTGTGTTGAAGCATCCGGATTTGCAGTATAAAATCAGGGAATTTCAAGGAGCAAAGACAGTATATATTACCCACAAGGAAAAAAGTGATTATGCCTGCTTGTTCCTTATTGGGGGCGGTATGATTTCTCATCCTAATCCGGGAGCTATTAAAAAAAGCATTTCAGATTGCTTTGGAAACAGGACGGGATATGGTAGTGCCTTACTATCCTCTTTGTATCGATTATTCCATTGATCAGGTTTACGACTTTATATATCTGCTCTACCAATCTATGTTGGAGACCTATGATGCTTCTCGTATATTAGTTACAGGCAGCTCATCAGGAGCTACTCTCGGGTTGGGATTGGCAGCGCATATCAACGCTAAAGGAGAGGGCGTACCGATTCCGGAAAAAATGTATTTGTCTTCACCGGGTAACTGCTTTCAAGATGAAAAAGCATTGGAAAAAGGATATGTGTTAAATGACAAAGATATTTTGCTGGATATGAGTTACATGACTAAAATGCCGGATATTATGAGCCATGGGAAAGATGTGCCAAAGTACATGCTCTATCTTGAGGAGGGGGAGTATACCGGTTTAAAAGAGGTGTATATTTCCTATGGCGGAGATGAAATATTGCTGACTTGTTATGATTCCATTGTTAAAGTGCTGCGTAGGAGCGGAGTCAATGTTATTTCGGAGATTACAGAAGGGCTGTATCATTGCTATCCTTTCTTCCCCTTGGTAAAGGAAGCAAAGCCCGGTTGGGAGAAGATGATAGCGTATCATCGTATTTGACGAAGCACACAAAACCCACAAGGTAAGACAGATGGTCTTTTACAAAGTAGTAGAAGCTGGAAGAATCACGATAACTGGTGTATGATAGTGAAGTATTGATACAGAAATTATGTAAGAGGTAATCATGACTTCAACATTTATATCATTGACCATTATTGCACTGGTGGCGGCGGTGGTTCCACTGATTGCTAAATTGATTCCGAAACAACTGGTTCCCGAACCGGTGCTGCTGATTGGCGCCGGTGCGGCACTGGGACCCCATGCCATGGCTGTGATTCATTCCAACAGCGAAGCCATAGTTTTGCTGTCGGATCTTGGATGTGCTTTTCTATTTTTGCTGGCCGGCTATGAAATTAATCCAAAGGCCTTAGTAGGAACAGACGGAAAGAAGGGCTTTGCCACCTGGGTGGTGACCTTTTTAATTGGTTTAGGTGTTGCCTTTATCATGCCTAACATTGCTTCGGGAAAGCAAGGACTCATTGCAACAGCATTACTGCTGACCACTACTGCTTTGGGAGCCTTGATGCCTATTTTAAAAGAGCGAGACATTACCAACACAAGAGTGGGCGAGCTGGTGATTGCCTATGGTACCTGGGGAGAACTGGCTACTGTATTGGCAGTTGCTATTTTGCTGTCGGCACGGACCACATGGAAAACAGCTATTATCTTAGGGGTGCTGTTCCTCTTATGTCTATGGATTTCCATGGTTGGAACCAAAGCGGTAGCCATGAACAGTCGGCTTTATCGTTTTATTAAGTCGAAAGCAGAGACCACCTCCCAGACCATTATGCGCGTTACAATTTTGTTGGTGATTGTGCTGGTTGCCTTTTCCTCGGCCTTTGATTTAGATATTGTCCTTGGTGCATTTGCGGCAGGATTTGTGCTGCGTTTTATCACAGCAGAAGCTAACAAGACGTTGGAAATAAAACTGAATGGGTTGGCCCATGGATTTTCGATTCCTTTATTCTTTGTTATTTCCGGATGTGGCATTGATTTTAGTCAGAGCCCTCCCCATTATTATTTCTTTGTCTTGGGGAAAGAACAAGCTGGAAATTCACAATCGTGTTTCCGTGGCGTTTTACTGCACCACAGCATTGCCTCTAATTGTAGCTATTACAGGTATTGCAGTGCACAATGGCGTCATGGACAGCGAGATTGCATCGGTATTAGTGGCAGCAGGAGCCATATCGGTGTTTTTGATGCCGTACTTAGGGGCTCTTACCTACTCTGTTGTAGATGCCGCGCCATTGGATGCCGTAGTGGAAATTATCCATGCCCCTAGAGATATCTCTAACATTATTCACAAACACGTGGAATTAGAGAGGGAAAGAGCCAGAGAATACCGAGAATTTGCCGATAGAAAAATGGTGGAACGTTTGAATGCTATAGAAAATCCGGAAGAACGTGCTCATATGAAAGCCTTAATTCGAACGCATCAACTGGAAAACAGGGCTTTCTTTGAAGACCAATTTCAGCGGCGACAGCGACTGCATGAAAAACACCAAAAGGAATACAATGAGGCTTACCAACAGTTCCATGATGGAAGAACCCCTCAGTGAAACGTGTTGGAATCGTTAGAAGATGTAGAGGCGCGCAAGAGAAAATAGGAAGAAGCCGGTGGCAATTCATTGACAGAGAAAAACCCTCGTGCTAGAATTGAAAATGATTTTCAATTCTAGCACGAGGGTTTTTGATGAAAAAGTATAACACAAATGCAAAGGCGGAAATTGAAGAATATCTTTATCAGATGAAGGGACACCATTTGACCATTAAGGATATTGCCAATCATTTTAAAGATGAGGACATTAAGGTTGGTCAAACGACTATTTACCGGAAAGTGGAAGAACTGGTACAAGAAGGCGTTGTAAAAAAATATATCCTAGGGGAAAACAACAGTGCCTCTTTTGAGTATGTGGAAAAAGACTTGGCGGCAGAAGACCAAGGGTATCATTTGAAATGTGAACATTGCGGCAAGCTTATTCATTTTCAGTGTAGCCAGGCGGCAAAGTTTTGGGAACACCTGGCTGAGGAACACCAATTCCAAATCGATATGCAGCAAACGGTTATCTATGGGGTGTGTCAGATATGCAGTAATGCCGGGGACATCCATTCTCCCGAGGAGAGCAACCACAACAGATGATGTTCAAAAGGAGTCGCTTGTATAGGTAGGGCCCATCTGGCAAGCAGCTTTCCTTATTGAAAATAAAGAAGTTTAGTTTTTTTAATGCAGGCTTTTTAAAGTGTAGACATTGGAGGAAAAAATCGTGAAAAAAAGACTAAGTGTAATTCTCATAGGTGCGTTGGTAATGGTATTTGCTCTTGCCGGTTGTGGCAATGGCGGCTCCGCAGACAAAACCGACAAGAAAGATTCATCCAATAAAAAAATCAGCGTTGTAACCACCATCTTCCCGGAATACGATTGGACAAAGGAAGTTTTGGGGGAAAAAGCAAAGGATGCAGAGATTACTATGTTGCTGGATGATGGCGTTGACTTGCACAGTTATCAGCCTTCTGCAAAGGATATTGAAAAAATCTCTTCTTGTGACGTATTTGTGTATGTTGGCGGAGAATCTGACGAGTGGGTAGAGGATGCTTTGAAGGAAGCTACCAACAAAGACATGCAGGTAGTAAATCTCATGGATACCTTAGGGGATAAGGTTAAAAATGAGGAAGTAAAAGAAGGTATGCAGACAGAAGAACATCATCACCACGACGGTGACAAAGATGATGATGACGATCATCATGACAAACATCACGACAGCGATAAGGATGAAGACCACGATCATGATAAAGACGGTGATCACGACAAAGACGAACACCATGATAAAGATGAGGATCATGACCATGACAAGGATGAGCACCATCATCACGATGGCGATGATCCGGAAAAAGACGAACATGTATGGTTGTCTTTAAAGAGTGCACAGACTTGCACCACAGAAATTGCCAATGCCATTGGAGCCGTTGACAAAGAAAGTAAAGATACGTATTTGGCCAATGCCAAGGCATATAATAAAAAGCTGGCTAATCTGGATAAGGAATACAGTGACGCTGTAAAATCTGCTTCCAAGAAGACGTTGCTCTTTGGTGATAGATTCCCATTCAGATATATGGTAGAAGATTACAAGCTTGATTACTTTGCTGCTTTTGTAGGGTGCTCTGCCGAATCCGAAGCTAGTTTTAAGACCATTAAATTCCTGGCTAACAAAATGGATCAATTGGGACTGAAAAATGTTATGACCATTGAAAACAACGATCATAAGATTGCTAAGACGATTATTAAGAATACCAATAAAAAAGACCAGGATATCTTGACTATGGACTCTATGCAGTCAACTACCGCCAAGGATGTTGAAAAAGGAGCTACCTATCTTGATATTATGACGAAGAACCTGAAAGTGCTAAAGAAAGCGTTACAATAACGACTGCACACAAGGAGGTATTGATGGAGCAAATTCGCTGCGATAATTTGACACTGAAATACGGTGTCAAAACTCTATTTGAAAATTTAACTTTCTCTGTAAATCAAGGAGACTATCTTTGTATTGTAGGAGAAAACGGTAGTGGAAAAACGACGCTGATGAAATCGCTGCTGGGGATGAAGGCTCCGGCAGTTGGCTCCATCTCCTTCGCGCAATCTCTGCAGGCAACAGAGATTGGATATTTGCCACAGCAGACGGAAGTACAACGGGATTTTCCGGCATCTGTTTGGGAAATTGTTCTTTCCGGCTGTCAGAACAGAAAAGGACACAGACCTTGGTATAGCCGACAGGAAAAAGAAATGGCTCGGGAGAACATTAACAAAATGGAAATCGACTATATCCGGCAGCGGTGCTATAGCGAACTTTCCGGCGGGCAGCAGCAGAGGGTATTGCTGGCTCGGGCTCTTTGTGCCACCCAAAAGATTTTGCTTCTGGATGAGCCGGTGACCGGTCTTGACCCAAAGGCCACAGAAGAAATGTACCGACTGGTGGAAAACCTCAACAAAGAAGGGGTTACTATCATCATGATCTCCCACGATGTAGAAGCGGCGATAAAATACGCCAGCCATATTCTTTTTATGGGAGAAGAACATTTTTATGGAACCAAGGCAGAATACTTGAACTACGTTAATGAAAGACTCAACAAAGGAGAGGTGTGGCAATGAGTTCATTTATTGATACCATGAGTATGTATTTGCAGCATCCTTTTGTTATATATGCTATTATCGTCGGCTTGCTTATTGCCTTGTGTTCTTCCCTAATCGGTGTCACCTTGGTGTTAAAGCGATTTTCTTTTATCGGTGATGGGTTGTCTCACGTAGCCTTTGGTGCTATGACAGTGGCAACGGTAATGAATCTATCAAACAATATGATTCTGACCATGCCGGTTACGATTGTTTGCGCCATTATCCTTTTGAAATCCGGCCAACATGTCAAGATTAAAGGAGATGCAGCCATTGCCATGTTGTCTGTTGCATCGCTGGCGTTTGGATACCTGTTGATGAATATTTTTGCCAAATCGTCCAATTTGTCCGGTGATGTGTGCAGTACTCTCTTTGGATCCACATCGATATTGACCTTGACCAAAGACGAAGTGGTATTTTGTTCCGTTATGTCTTTGGCTATTGTGGTTGCTTTTCTGTTTTTGTATCACAAGATTTTTGATGTGACTTTTGACGAAGAATTTGCCAAGGCAGTAGGTACTAAAACCGATTTTTACAATTTGATCATAGCCATTATCATAGCCATTATCATAGTACTGGGTATGCGCCTTGTGGGAGCCTTGCTGATCTCTGCCCTGATTATTTTTCCGGCGTTATCGGCCATGCGTGTATTCCATACCTTTCTATCGGTTACCGTTTGCTCGGTGATATTGTCTGTAATTTGTGCTACAGTGGGATTGATTATTTCTATTTGTGCCGGTACACCGGTAGGTTCTACCATTGTGGCTGCAGATGTTTGTGCCTTTGCCGGCTTTTATGTTGCGGGAATCGTTGTTAGGGGGCGAGGATAATGAAGAAAAAGCTAGTTGTTATCTTGTTGTGCATGGTTCTTGCCCTGGCGCTGGGAGCCTGCGGAAAAAGCGATTCGGGAAATTCATCAAATAGCGCAGATGGTACTTCCGGGACACAGACGAATGAAAGTGCACAGTCCGGTGCCAAAAAAAGCGAAAAAGAAATCAAAGCCTTGCGAAAGGCCAATTACAAAAAAGGGCTGCTGGATTTAACAAAGATGAGCAGTACGGCTATCTATTCTGAAGTATTCAACATGATGGAAAGTCCTTCGGAATACGATGGGAGAGAAGTCCAGGTGATTGGAAATTTTGCTGTAGCAAAAGACGATAAAACCGGTAAGAAATATTTTTACTGTGTTGTTCCGGATGCTACAAAATGCTGTCAGCAAGGATTGGAGTTCGTGCTAAAAAATGGAGATTCCTACAAGTATCCTGATGATTATCCGGCAGTAGATGCAGAAGTAAAAGTTCGTGGCGTCTTTGAAAGCTATACTGTCAAAGAAGCCGGAGATATGCAATATTGTCGCTTGAAAGACGCAACTATAGTAAAATAGACTTGTGTAAAACGGGTTTGGGAAAGTAATATTATGATTGTATTGCAAGGAATGCTGATTCCCTTTTTGGGGACGGCACTAGGCAGTGCCTGCGTATTTTTACTGCGGGGAAAACTAAATGAAAACGTCGAAAAAGCTCTAAATGGATTTGCTTCGGGGATTATGGTGGCAGCATCTATTTGGAGTCTTTTAATTCCTGCCATGGAACAGGTGGCCGACAGAGGAGCTTGGTCCTTTTTGCCGGCAGTTATAGGTTTTTGGTTGGGGACGTTGTTTTTGCTGATATTGGATCATGCAATCCCACATCTTCATCAACATGCCAAGGAACATGAAGGGCCGGATAGTGATTTGACCAGGCCTACTATGATGGTACTGGCAGTGACCTTACACAACATTCCCGAAGGCATGGCCGTGGGCGTTGTGTGTGCCGGAGTGCTGTCCGGAAATACACAGATTACCGTTGGCAGTGCCTTTGCCTTAGCGCTGGGGATTGCCATTCAAAATTTTCCCGAAGGCGCCATTATCTCTATGCCGTTACGGGCTGTTGGAGTCAATAAAATAAAGGCTTTCGGCGCAGGCGTATTGTCCGGCGCCGTAGAGCCTCTAGGTTGCTTGGTGATTATCCTTGCTGCCAACAAGCTGGTGCCGCTGATGCCTTATTTCCTTAGCTTTGTAGCAGGGGCTATGATTTACGTTGTCGTGGAAGAACTGATTCCGGAAATGAACAACGGAAAACACTCCAATGTAGGCGTTTTGACATTTGCCCTTGGCTTTACTTTAATGATGGCACTGGATGTAGCCTTGTCTTAGCTATTCTTTTCCTGCCAGCATGTCATCCATATCATAAATACCGGGTTGCCGGTGTACTAGGTACTTGGCTGCAGCAATGGCGCCGTCGGCAAAGAGACTTCTGTCCTGAGCAGAATGGCACAGCGTGATACTTTGGTTGTTGGTGGTAAAGATTACCTGGTGCTCTCCTACAACATTTCCCATGCGAAGGGCGTGAATCCCGATTTCTTCGGGTTGGCGTTTGTGTTCTCCGGAACGTCCCAAAACATATTCGGCGTCGGTCCGGACTTTTTTTATTTCGTCGGCCAACATCAGGGCAGTGCCGCTAGGGGCATCTACTTTTCTATTGTGATGGGCTTCGACAATTTCAATATCGCAGTCCTCCATAACCCGAGCAGCTTCTTTTGCAAGGCGGCGCAGCAATGCCACTCCAACAGACATGTTTCCCGACTGAAAAATGGCAATGGATTCGGCTGCCTTCTGTACAGTTTTCTGTTCTGCCTCTGTGATTCCCGTGGTACAGAGAACTACCGGCAATGCGTTCCTGCTGCAATAGGCCATCAAATCCGGGCAGCAAGTATGATGGGAAAAATCGATGACCACATCCGTTTCCTTTGGACACTCATCAAGAGAGGTAAGGATGTTTCTCCCATCGGCCTTTACCGCTCCCCCAAAGGCATCTACGGCTGCAGCTAATTCCAGTTCTTTACTGTCAAGAACCAGCTGGCAGACGATTTGCCCCATATGTCCACCGGCACCATGTACAATTGTTTTTATACTCATAGCTATACCCTCCTATATGGAAAAGTATAGCAAAATAGCGTAGATTCTTCTAGGGTGGAAAATTTTTCAAATTGGTCATTGACAGCCGGCAAATATAGGAATAAAGTTGATAAAAACCAGCTGAAAGCCAATAAAATGAAAGGCTATAGCAGACTATAGCAGCTGGCTATATCACACATTGATTTGTGAATGAAACAAGAAAAGGGAGATTAGGAGGAAGCTTATGAAAGACGAAACAAAATGTTTACATGCAGGATATACACCGGGAAATGGGGATCCTAGAGTGGTTCCCATTGTCCAGAGTACTACCTTTACTTTTGATTCTACACAAGAGGTGGCGGCGGTATTTGACGATCCAACCAAGGCCATTATTTATTCTCGTTTTGCCAATCCAACGGTAATGGCTGTAGAAGAGAAAATCAATCAGCTGGAAGGCGGGGTTGGTGCAATGTGTACCTCTTCCGGTCAAGCTGCCAATTTGCTGGCTATCCTGAATCTTTGCGAAGCCGGAGACAGTATTATCAGCACACCGGAAATCTATGGGGGAACTGTAAACCTCTTTACCCATACCATCCGGAAACTGGGAATCGAATGTATTTACGTAGCCAAAGATGCAACAGAAGAAGAAATTGACAATGCCTTTAAAGACAATACAAAACTGGTTTTTGGGGAAACCATCGCCAATCCGGCACTAGACGTTTTTGATAGTGAAAAATTTGCACGGATTGCCCACAGACATAATGTACCATTGATTATGGACAATACTTTTGCTACACCGATCCTTTGTCGTCCCTTTGAATTTGGAGCGGACATTGTAACTCATTCCACCACAAAGTATATGGACGGACATGCTGTACAAGGGGGAGGCATCATTGTAGATAGTGGCAATTTTGACTGGACCAAAGGGAATTTCCCTGGTCTGACGGAACCGGATATTACCTATCATGGGATTTCCTATACGGAAACTTACGGCAAGGCTGCCTATATTCTAAAAGCACGGATGCAACTAATGAGAGACTTTGGGTGTTATCCGGCTGCTCATTCGGCATTTTTACTGAATCTGGGGCTGGAAACCTTGGCGGTTCGTATGGAAAGATACTGTGAAAATGCACAGGCTGTTGCAGAATACCTGGAGAAGCTGCCGGAAGTAGAAAAAGTTACATATCCTGGCTTGCCTGGCGATGTCAATTATCCTTTGGCTCAAAAATATTTAAAGGGTGCCAGTGGCGTTATTTCCCTTGTTGTAAAAGGTGGAAGAGAAGGCGCCATGAAGTGGATGAACGCACTGGAACTGGCCAGCAACGAAGTTCACGTTGCCGATATTAAAACATGCGTGTTGCATCCTGCCAGTGAGACCCATCGTCAGCTTTCAGAAGAAGGGCTAAAGGCTGCAGGTATTGAAAGCGGTATGGTTCGTTTGTCTGTTGGTCTGGAAAATGTGGAGGACATCATAGAAGACCTGGAGAAAGGTTTTGCAGCTATTCGGTAAGAATGAAAACAATGGAAGAAGATAAAAAAGTGAATGATAAAAAGCAGATTCTCCCTAAGGGAGAATCTGCAATACAAGATAAAAAGATGGCAATGTCTGTTGTAATTGTGGCGGCAATTGCCTCTTTTGTTACGGCCTTTTCCGGCAGTGCTTTGAACTTGTCTATTCCCTCTATTGGTAGCGAATTCGACGTTAGCGCCTCATCCATTGGCTGGATGGTGACTATATATGCCCTGTCTGTGGCGGCTTTTTCGGTTCCATGGGGACGTATTGCCGACATCACAAGTCGTAGGAATGTAATGGTTATAGGTCTTGGGTTGTTTGCCCTTGGCTGTTTAGCCAGTGTAATGGCCACTTCCTTTGGCATGCTACTGGTCATGAGGTTGATGCAAGGGATAGGGGCATCTATGGTTTTCAGTACCAATACAGCCATTTTGATCAGTGCCTTTCCTCCAAATAAAAGAGGGCGAGCTATCGGCTTTAACTTGGGAGGCGTCTATGTAGGATTATCTTCGGGACCGGTTCTTGGTGGCTTCCTTAATCACCAACTGGGTTGGAGATCCATCTTTATATTTACAGTTGCGATGACAGTTGTTTCTCTCATTCTGGCGGTGGTGTTTTTACCAAAAGATACGGCATCAAACAAAGGGCGTAAACTGGATGTGGGCGGAAATATTTTATTCATTATTTCGATTGTTGTATTGATGCTGGGGTTGTCTCAGACAACAGTCTATGGCAAGTGGTCTTTGGTAATGATTGCTGTCGGAGTGGCATTGGTAATAGCTTTTATCATTTATGAAAATCGCCAGAAAGATCCGGCGTTGAAAGTATCTCTTTTTAAAAGTAATATTGGATTTGGTCTGTCCAACTTGTCGGCTATGTTAAACTATGCGGCTACTTCGGCATTGGCCTACTTGGTCTCTGTATATTTGCAGGTGATTATGGGATACTCTTCTCAGGTTTCCGGGTTAATTATGATTTGCCAGCCGATTATTATGGCCGTTTTGTCTCCCCAAATGGGAAAGCTTTCCGATACATTTTCACCGTTTACTTTGTCATCTATTGGAATGGCCATTAGTGCATTAGGTATTTTGCCTTTTGTTTTTATAGGAAGAGATACGCCGGTATGGGTGGTAGTGGTATCCTTAGTCGTTACCGGTCTTGGCTTTTCACTATTTTCTTCTCCCAATACCAATGCTATTATGTCCTGTGTTGAAAAAGCAGATTTTGGGGTGGCGTCTTCCTTGGTATCGACCATGCGAACCTTGGGACAAACCATTGGAATGGTCATTGTAACCATGGTGGTTTCTCTGTATATGGGAGGCAGTTCTCTTGCAGCAGGTTCTACAGATATGTTGGTGAAGGTGATAAACCGTTCCTTTTTCATTTTCGTAATAATCTGTGCCGTTGGGGTTTTCTTGTCTTTCCAGCGAAAGGCCGCAAATAAAGGGAAAGCGTAGACAGGAAGAAGTTTTGAATGTATACATGAGTTGCATTCCTTTTATGTAATTGAAAAAAAAAGTTATTTTCGATACAATGTTAAAAGAGTTTTTACGTCTGAAAACTTTGGAAATTACTGATAATAGTGAAAAAAGAGGTTTAACAAAATGGCAGAAATCAATCTAAGCAAGTACGGCATTACCGGAGAAGTTGAAATTCTTCACAATCCGTCCTACGAGGTCCTGTTTGAAGAAGAAACAAAAGAAGGACTGACAGGGTACGACGTAGGACAGGTAAGTGAACTGGGTGCTGTCAATGTTATGACAGGCGTTTACACAGGACGTTCTCCTAAGGACAAATTTATCGTAGTGGACGATACTTCTAAGGATACTGTTTGGTGGACAACAGAGGATTATCCTAACGACAACCATCCTACATCATTGGAAACATGGGCTGCTGTAAAGAAAATTGCCGTTGATGAATTGTGTGACAAGAGACTTTTCGTAGTGGATGCTTTCTGCGGTGCCAACAAAGATACCAGAATGGCCATTCGTTTTATTATGGAAGTTGCATGGCAGGCTCATTTTGTGAAGAATATGTTCATCCAGCCCACCGAAGAAGAACTGGCTGCCTTTGAACCTGATTTCGTAGTATTTAACGCTTCGAAGGCAAAGGTTGACAACTATGAAGAATTGGGTCTCAACTCTGAAACCGCTGTTGTATTTAACTTGACTGACAGAGAACAGGTTATCATCAACACATGGTACGGTGGTGAAATGAAAAAGGGTATGTTCTCTATGATGAACTACTACCTGCCGCTAAAGGGCATTGCTTCCATGCACTGTTCTGCCAATGCTGACCTGAACGGTGAAAATACTGCTATTTTCTTCGGTCTGTCCGGAACAGGAAAAACAACACTTTCTACTGATCCAAAGCGCTTGCTTATTGGTGATGACGAACATGGTTGGGATGATGATGGTATATTTAACTTTGAAGGTGGTTGCTATGCAAAAGTTATCAACCTAAGTAAAGAAGATGAACCGGACATCTATAATGCCATTAAGAGAGATGCTCTTTTGGAAAACGTAACCCTGGATAAGGATGGAAAGATTGATTTTGCGGATAAGAGCGTGACAGAAAACACCCGTGTATCTTATCCAATTCATCACATTGATAATATTGTACGTCCTGTATCTGCTGCACCGGCTGCCAATAACGTAATTTTCTTGTCCGCTGATGCATTTGGTGTATTGCCGCCGGTATCTATTTTGACACCGGAGCAGACACAGTACTACTTCCTGTCCGGATTTACTGCAAAACTGGCAGGCACAGAACGTGGAATCACAGAACCGACTCCAACCTTCTCCGCTTGCTTTGGACAGGCATTTTTGGAACTGCATCCGACAAAGTACGCAGAAGAACTGGTAAAGAGAATGGAAAAGAGCGGTGCCAAGGCATACTTGGTAAATACCGGCTGGAACGGAACCGGCAAGCGTATTTCCATTAAGGATACTCGTGGTATTATTGACGCTGTACTAAACGGTGCCATCAACGATGCACCTACTAAAAAGATTCCGTTCTTTGACTTCGAAGTACCAACAGAACTGGAAGGCGTAGACTCCGGAATCTTGGATCCAAGAGATACCTATGCAGATGCAGCTGAATGGGAAGAAAAGGCTAAGGATTTGGCCGGTCGCTTTATTAAGAATTTTGATAAATACACCAGCAACGAAGCTGGAAAAGCGTTAGTAGTTGCAGGTCCGAAACTGTAAGAAGCAGCGATCCTTCTTGCATGAAGCTATAAAACCAAGGAAATCGGCAAATTTGCCGGAGAGATCGGCATGAAACATAGAGAAGTTGTTACCTGAATATAGGTGGCAGCTTCTCTTTTATTGGATGATTCAAAAAGAGAATGCTGAAAATTATGTACAATAGTATTGAATATGAAAATAAGAAATTTGAAAACACAGTATTCAAAAAAATAGGTTAAAACTTTAAACAATCTATATTGCGAAATTTTGAAAAGTAGCTAGAATAATATGTGTCGAGAGAATTCTAAAAACTGATACACCCCCGCAAAACAATTGAAAAACAGCAAATTGTTCCTAACTGTCAGAGGGTGTATAGTTTCGGCCAAAAATCGGTGATAGCAAACTAATTATACAATTTGTATAATTTTTATCAAGAATTTACCAAATGGCAAGAATTTCACGACAAGGCCTAGCGATAAATTTATCAAATTGCCAAAACCGTAGCGTGCTACGCTGCGATGGAATATGTAAATTAGCAATTGCATGGAAAGAGAAAGGAGTTTTTCATGGCAAAAAAACTGGTCATTGACACTGTGGAGGCTTTAGAAAAAGCACTGCCGGACATTCGAAAGGCAGAAGAAGAATTTGCGACATTTAGCCAGGAAAAGGTTGATGAAATTTGCGAAAAGGCAGCTATGGCTGTAAGTAAGATGAGAATCCCACTTGCTAAAATGGCTGTAGATGAAACCGGCTATGGTATTGTTGTTGACAAAGTTACAAAAAACCAGTATGCATCAGAGCACATGTGGAACTACATGAGAAATGCCAAGACATGTGGTGTAATTGAGGAAAACCCGGCTTTCGGTACAAAGCGTATCGCTTCTCCAAAGGGAGTTATTGCCGCCATCGTTCCTACAACGAACCCAACTTCAACTACCATTTTCAAGATTTTGATTTGCTTGAAAACCAGAAATGCAATTATTATCTCACCGCATCCAAAGGCTAAGAACTGCACAATCGAAGCAGCTCGTATTATGAAAGAAGCCGCTGTTGCAGCCGGTCTTCCTGAAAATGCAATTACCTGGATTGAAAAACCGGCACTGGATATCTCTGCTGTTCTGATGAAGAGCGTTGATACCATTGTTGCTACCGGTGGTGAAGGAATGGTACACGCTGCCAACTCCTCCGGTACTCCGGCTATCGGTGTAGGTCCTGGTAACTGTAACGTTATTATTGATGATTCTGCTGACCTTCGTATGGCAGTTGAATCCATTATCCATTCCAAGACATTTGACAACGGTATGATTTGTGCTGCTGAACAGCATTTGACAGTACTAAAAGGCGTTTACAATGAAGTAAAAGCATTAATGAAAGACGCTAGATGCTACTTCCTCAACAAGGATGAAGCGCAGAAAGTGGCAGCTGTATTCTTTAACCCAAGAACACATGGTGTTAACGCAGCAGCTGTAGGTCACACCGCAGTAGACCTGGCTGAAATGGCCGGAATTACTGTTCCGCCGGAAACAAAAGTTTTGGTCGCAGAAACAAAAGATACTTCTCATGACAACCCATGGGCAAACGAAAAACTGTGTACAGTTCTTGGTATGTTCAAGGCTGACGATTTGGATCAGGCGTATGATATTTGCGACAAGCTGGTATTTGAAGGCGGTGCAGGACACTCTGCTTGCTTGTACATCGATCCGACAGAAGAAGAAAAGATTGTTAAATTCGGTGAAAAGATGAAAGCCGGACGTCTGATTATCAATACACCGACTTCCTTCGGAGGCATTGGTGATCTGTACAACTTCGACACAGCTCCGTCCTTGACATTAGGACCTGGATCCTGGGGACACTCCTCCTACTGTGGAAACACAAACTTTGAACAGCTGCTGAACATCAAGACGCTGGCGATGAGAAAAGAAAATATGCTGTGGCTGCAGTTGCCTAAGAAGGTTTACCACAAACAGGGTTGTACACCGGTTGCTCTTCGTGAGTTAAAGGAAGTTTACAACTTTAAGAGAGCCTTCATCGTTACAGATGCTAACTTGTACCAGATCGGTGCTTGCGACGCTATTATCGACCAGTTGAAGGCACAGGGGCTTGAGACTGCAGAATTCTTTGATATCCGTGTTGACCCACAGATTCAGGACGCTATGAAGGGTCTGCCAAAGATGCACGAATTTGAACCGGATGTAATCCTGGCTATTGGTGGTGGTTCCGCTATCGATACAGCTAAGATTATGTGGATCATGTACGAACATCCGGAAGAAGAATTCCTGGATATGGCTACAACCTTTATCGATATCAGAAAGAGAATTCGCTTCTTCCCAACAATGGGTGAAAAGGCTAAACTGGTCTGCATTCCAACAACAGCCGGTACCGGTTCTGAAATGACTCCGTTCACCATTATTTCCGATGGAAATACCGGCATGAAGTGGCCTCTCATCGGTTACGAAATGATGCCTGAAATGGCTATCGTTGACGCCGACAACATGATGAAATTACCACCAAGAGCTACACAGGCTTCCGGATATGACGTTCTGACTCACGCTGTAGAAGCGTATGTATCTACATATGCAACAGACTACACCGATGGATTTGCAAAAACTGCAACAGAACTGGTATTCAAGTATCTGCCGAATGCATATAAATCTGCATTTAGAGATGCGAAACCGAACCCGGTAGCTCGTCAGAAGATGGCTGACGCTTCTGCTTTAGCAGGTATCGCATTTGCCAACGCATTCCTGGGAATCAACCACTCCTTGTCCCACAAACTGGGCGGATGGTTCCATATCCCACACGGCACTGCCAATGCATTGCTGTTCCCATACGTTTGCCGCTTTAACTCCCAGAAACATCCATACCACATGGGTACATTCTCACAGTACAAATACCCACAGGCATTTGAACGCTATGTAGAACTGGGTGAACTCATTGGAGTAAAGGGCAAGAACGATCAGGAAACCTTCGAAAACTGGATTAAGGCCGGCGAAGACCTTAAGAAGGCTACCGATATTCCTGAAACAATTCTTGATTGGTTGCTGGAAGCACATCCTGAAAAAACTGCTAAGGATTGGGAAAAAGAATTCCTGGAAGCTGTTGATCAGATGTCTGAATGGGCATTCCATGATGCTTGCACAGGAGCTAACCCGGTATACCCACAATGCTGTCTGAATTGAAGGCATTGTATCTGAGAGCATTCTACGGAAACGAAAAATTCGTTGAAAAATACGGTGACGTTCTGGAAGTTGCTATTGATCTGCCGACAGACAGACACGCCGACTACCCAAGTGGTCCAGTAGACTTAATCGGTCTGGACAAGGTAGGTGGCTTCAGATAAAAAGTAAAGGAGAAGGCTATGGAATGGTTGAGAGTACCAAAGAAAATTTATTTCAAACGTGGCTCCACACCAGTTGCTCTCAAGGAACTCTCTCAAGTCTACGGGCTTGAGAGGGCCTTCCTTCTCTCCGATGCTGCTGTATACGCCGAAGGTATACCCGGAGAAATCCGTCAGTTGATTCGCAAAGGGCATACTGAAACAGCGGAATTCATAGGAGTTCAACAGCAGGCAACTTTTGCTGATGCAAAATCGGGATTACCAAAGATGGATGAATTCCAGCCGGACGTGATTGTCGGTATTGGCGGAACAGCTGTTCTGGATATGGCAAAAATCATGTGGCTCATGTATGAACATCCTCAATTGGATATTGACCAATTAGTTAAATCAGCCGGAAAACCGGTATCAGGAGACCCGGAATTTCCTGTTATGGGAAACAAGGCAATGTTGATATTGATTCCGACCGTTCCCGAAGCAGGTGCTGAATGTAGTCCATTTGCAACTGCTGTATACGAAAATGGTAAATCTTGCACCATTGCCGGTTACAATTTGTTGCCGGAAATGGTTGTCATCGATGCAGATATGATGCGAAACGTTTCTTCTGAAAAGCTGGAAGCTTGTGGCAAAGACATTTGCAAACAGGCAGAAACAACATTGGCTATGAAAGAAGTAGACGATTATGTTATCGGGTTTGCAAAAGATGCCCTCCGCATGGCTACCGAAGCTTTGCTGGATGTGGTAAGCAAGGAAAACTATAAGCGGGAAAACGCAATTGAAAAAATGGCAAATGCAGCAACGCTAGCAGGAATTGCAACTGCAAACGCTATTTATTAAACGAGAAACTGTATGTGAGTACGTTTACTAAAAGCATCCCATTAAGAGAAATCTTAATGGGATGCTTTTTCCCTATGATAATTCTAATTTAGCATCGTCAATACCGGTGCATAGATGGCAGTATTCTCTTAGTCTTCTACCTTCAGATCTTGGCTAATATTCATAGTTGCTGTCATTTCTCGAATCAGTGGTTCACCGGCTGCCTTCATAGCATGGTCTGTTTGGTGAATCAATGTCATTCCCTTTGCTTTATCAACAACAGAATCGGCACAATCAGAACAGTTACCAAAGAGCAGGTATTTCGCACCGGCGTCTGTAATCGCCTTTAGATTATCTTCCTGTCCGGGACATAGACCTGGTCTGGCACATTTGCGGGCACCGTTCTTTTGTTCAATGGCATTTTCGCAGAAGCACTCACAGACTACATTGGCATTATATTTTGTGGCCAAATCTCTCATGCGATTGATGTTGCCACCGCTGGCACACACCAAAATACCGGTTTCGGCTTGTTTTAGATCTTCAAAAGTTTCGGTAATATAGAGAGCACCAGTCATCTTTTTAATAGGATCATCTAAAGTACAAGGAAGGCCTGTATAGGAACCGCCCATGATGATTTCACCGTACTCTTCTTCCATTTCACCGGCGAGAGCAATTACATCACTAACGGCCATGCCGACGGGTACATCCATCAAGATATGAGCGTCGCCGCCACCGACCATTTTTCCGCGAACAGTTACATTTTTCAGGAAAGAAGGTTTTCTGTCTTCAATGGCTTCGGCAACTCTGGCAACGGTTTCCACGTTGGATACAATAGCCATTGCAGCCGTTGGAAGCTGCTCCGGTTTTAATTCGTCTCCCAAACACTCTCTAACGATGGCACGTTCATCACCGGCCGGATAAAAGTCGGGCAGTAACTGACGATCTACATCCGGTTCATTGGCAATCGCTCTATCGATAGCCTCTACAGCTTTTTTATTTATTTTTTTTATGGCAATAATAGCTTTTTTAGCGCCGGAAATTTCCTTAATATATTTAGCTCCACGAACAACCTTTTCGGGATCCGCTTCAATCTGTGCAATATTGTGCTTTAATCCCGGTTCGCATTCAGAGGCGTTTACCAGAACGTATCCTTCATTGTCCCATTTAACATCAAATTTAATTCCTGCAGGGAAGCCTGCTCCGCCCATACCGACAATACCGGCAGTTTTTACCATTTCCAGATAACTTCCTTCAGGGATTTTTTCATAATCGCAAGATTGTTCTTGGGCCGGTTCAATTACAACACGGTCATCCAACACTTCCTTTACAATACCGTCTACACTGGAAAAAATATTAGCACCTAGGCCTGTAGGTTCGGCAACTAAAGTTCCTCTTTTTACAGTATCCCCGGCTTTTACAACAGGATCACAAGGGGCGCCTACATGTTGGCTTAATAGTAATTGAATGTTTTTCATGAATAATCCTCCTAATATTCAGAACACTATTATTGTTTAAATTATATCAAAGAGGAGATTGGTTATTCGAGCCTAACATCAGCAATGTAAAATCACGACAACTTTAGAATGATGTAATAGCAAACTTGTTAAACAATCTTGTCAAAATTATTGTACTTGTGGTAGCATGGAAAAACAAAACAAGATATAGACAGAAAATGAGGAAAATATGAAGATTACATTTATTAAACATAGCAGCTTTATGGTGGAGATGGAGCATTGTGCCATGCTTTTTGACTGGTTTGAAGGTCTAATTCCTCCTATTGAAGAAGGGAAACCCTTGGTGGTTTTTGCTTCTCACAGTCATGATGACCACTTTTCGCCGGACATTTTCAAATTAGATGATGGAACACGTCCGGTACGATTTGTCCTAGGTACCGGAATTATCCCCGGCAATGAAGCAAGACCTCACGCTTTTGTATTATCGGGAGAGGAATCCTGTCAGCCTTTTGAGGACATCAACGTACATGCGCTGTTTTCCACTGACGAAGGAGTAGCCTTCTATATAGAAACAGAAGGAAAGACCATATATCATGGCGGAGATTTGAACTGGTGGCATTGGGGTCATTTTACAGACGAGGAAAATGCCCAAGAAGAGCGTCTTTTTAAAGAATATTCGAAAGTATTAGATGGAAAAGTGATTGATGTTGCTATGGTTCCGGTAGATCCACGATTGGCGGAGGCCGGCACATGGGCAGCCAAATACCATTTACGTCATTGGGATATGCGCCATATGATTCCCATGCATCAGTGGAATGAATTCGACTTTACAAAAAAACTTTTAGAAGAAGTACCCGAAGCTATAGATATAGTGGAAACGGTTGAAGAAAACGGTCAAGTGTTCCGGTTTTAAAGTGAAAATCGGCATTTATACCTCGTTTCCTAAAAGGTAGTCTTTATAGACGGCAAAGGCGGAAGGAATGCTCCAAGTGGAGAGAACTTCTTCTTGGTTAGCCAAAAATAGCTGTCCGGGAATCAATCTCTCTGTTTCTGTAAAGGTGGCATTGTCGTGAATCATTGTTCCTTGGGTGGCGTTTTCTGTCATGGGTTCCTGGCGGGAGAAATCAGTCCATCCACTGGTGAAGACTTCGTAGCCTCGCATGTGCCATTCTTTGTGGGAAAAAATGTGCTTGGCATCGGGCAGGCGATGGATACGAAGAGGCTCAAAGCCCAGTGTTTCAACGTATTCTAAAGCGGCTTTTTTGGAAAAGTGTTTTTCTACGCCGGGAAATTCATACAAACCGGCTAAGAGACCTTTGGCAGACCGCTTTCCAAGGAGAATAGAGTCATTTACATGAATCAAGAAAACCGTTCTCTTTTCTATGGTTTTCTTTTTTTGTTTTGGTCGATTGGGAAGCTGCATTTGTGTTCCATGAAGAAAAGCCAGGCAATCTTTTGACAGCGGACATTCCTGACAGTGAGGCTGGGCATTTGGAAGGCAAATACCGGCACCCAAATCCATAAGCCCTTGGTTAAAAGAACCCGGCTCTTTTATAGAAATGTGTCTTTTAAAAAATGCATCGGCTTCTTTTTTTGCAGTTGTGGTAAGAATGCTGTCTTTGTATTCTGTGAGACGTGAAAATATCCGCAGCAAGTTCCCATCAATAGCAGGGATTGGCTGCCCAAAAGAAATAGAAGCGATGGCAGCTGCCGTGTAGGGTCCGATTCCCGGGAGTTTTAATAATTTTGTGTAGTTTGATGGAAGTTGACCATGGTAATCCATAACAACTACTTTGGCAGTTTTATGCAAATTACGAACCCGGCTATAGTAACCTAATCCTTCCCATAGTTTTAAATATACATTTTCCTCCGCCTTGGCCAAATGGTCAATGGTGGGAAGTGTTTCTAAAAATCTGGAATAATAGCCCTTGACAGCCTCGACCCTGGTTTGCTGCAACATAATTTCTGAAATCCAAACATGATAGGGAGAAGGATCTCGGCGCCATGGCAGATCTCGTTTGTGAGAATTGTACCAAACTAATAAATTTTCAGTAAAGGGGGTTTCGTTATGTTCCATTGGTTCTTTTCTTACTTATTGCGTCGTTTTGGTTATAGAGGTTTGCTTTGAGTATAAGCTCTTTTTCATATCTTTTTCATAAAGGTATAGTAACAGACATAGCGCTATTGTAGCAAATTTACCTTGGTTGACAAAACCGGAAGAAAAGAATAAGGTAACACCAGTGTTACTTATTTTAGGGGAGCATTTGCTGAGAGTAACCTGCAATTTTGGCAATCCATAATGAGAGAGTCCAAATTGAGCGTGGTAGTACCCTTATTACCTGATCCGGATAATGCCGGCGCAGGGAAATGGATAGAAGCTTGTTGATTGCTTGTTCCCCTCCTATGTAAAAGGAGGATTTTTTATGTTTGAAAGCTTGCCGGGATTTATTGCCTCAAAAGGTGGACAGGCTATTTTGATTATCATCATCGTTGCCTTTTTCGTGTTGATTTTAATTCCTAAAAAAGAAGATCGAGGGAAAGTAGATGCTAAGGTGCTGACTGTTTCTGCGCTGCTGGTGGCTATGGGATATGTACTGGGACTGTTTAAATTGTTTTCCATGCCACAAGGTGGTGCCATTACACCGCTTTCTATGCTTCCTATTGCTTTGTGTGCCTATATTCTGGGAACAAGAAGAGGCGTTATGGCGGGAATGGTTTTGGGACTGCTGAATTTGCTTATTGGTGGATATGTAATTCATCCTGTGCAGATGTTGTTGGATTATCCTCTGGCCTTTGGAGCTATGGGATTAGGCGGTATTGCAAGAAAGAGCAATTATGGCTTATTGAAAGCCTACTTGATTGGTATACTGGGACGTTATATCTGTGTGTTTATCTCCGGCGTTGTGTTCTTTGGAGCCAATGCACCGGAAAATTTCAATGCCGTAACCTGGTCTTTGTGGTATAACTTTACCTATATTGCAGCAGAAGGTGCCATTACCGTTGCGGTTTTGTGTGTGCCACCTGTAAGACGGGCATTGGAAGGACTCAGAGATAAATTCTAAAAGGACTTGGGGGAAAGAAAAAAATAAGCCTATAAAAATTCATGGAAAACAACGCTGTAATGGGAGATACAACCTCTTTGTGGCGTTGTTTTTTGTAATTGTCATAGAGACGATATAACGGTAAATTTGAACAAGATAATAATATAAATAATATGATTTTATGGTATATTATAGGTGTATATAAAACAGTAGCACAAGGTAATGAACAGAGGAAACTTGATACATGTATATAGAGCAAAGAAATATAATGCCAAGCCTCCTCTGTTTGTGTGCATGAAAAAATAAAAGCGAACAGTATTGTGATTGTTGTTAGAGATGTATTGTGTAGTGTAGGAAAGTTGGAATGTAATGAAAAATAGGGTGTTAGAAAAAGGGATTGCCATTAGTGTTTCCATCTGTATGCTTTTTGCCGGTGTGATTTCCACAACAGATTACGGTTGGGCTATTGATTCTTCCAAAGGAAGCTCAGTTACCACGGAAAACCAGAATAAAAAAGAACAAAATGCAGAGATTTCTAAAAATAAAGAGGAAAGAGAGCACGCGTCCGGTTCATTAAAGAATCCGGAAACAGAAGATGATGCCGGAATGCACCAAGGCAACACCGGAGATGCAAAGAAAGACAACTCCGGAGATGGTGGTTCTAAGTATTCCGATAAAGCTAAAGACGCTACCAAAGAACAAGAGTCTAAGAAAGAGGAAAAGGACGCCAAGGAGGCCATGCCGAGGCAATCTTTTCATAAAACAGCAGCAAATGGTGTTACAGTAACGGCTTCGGTAGAGCAAGGGGTGTTCCCAAAGGAAACGACTATGTCTCTTACTGCCGTTAGCTCCGGTGCTTCGGAAAAAGCAGCTGTGTCAGCCGTTAGCGATGGGGAAACAGTGCAAGATGCTGTTGGTGTTGATATTACTTTTACCGATAAATATGGCCATGAAATACAGCCGGCACAGGGAAAGTCGGTTGCGGTTTCTATGTCTTTAAACAAAGCAGTGAAAGGGGAGCATTTTACAGTGATGCACCAATCCGATGATGGCAGTGTATCAACAGTAGGAGTTGCCGGAGCCAAAGGAGCTTCTTTTCAGGCAAATTCTTTTTCTATCTACATTATTTCCGGGCAAGGGGATCCGGTTATTGCAACCTATCGTTTTCATGATGCAGATGGAACAGTCATCAGCAAATGGGAGCAAAAGGTTAAAGACGGTGAGACGCTATACAGTCCAAAGACACCGGAAAAAGAGGGATATGTCTTTACCGGATGGGCTAAAACAAAAGGAGCAGATACTGAAACTGTAAAAGCTTTTAAAGAGCAAAAGGCTTCTGTTAAGAAGACGGAAACCATAGATTTGTACCCGGTGTTTAAAGAAGCCAGATATATCTTCTTTATGGATCAGCAAGGCCGAGTGGCCACAACGGAAACCGGTATTTTGGGAGAAACCGTTAATACTGCCGATGTAAAAATTCAAACGGAGTCCTCGTCAGAAAGTATAGTGGCCTGGTATCGAAACAAAGAGTTAACAGGAGATGCCATTGCAGTAGGGGAAACTGTATCTTTTGAGGAAACGTCCATAAAACTGTATCCTAAGACAGAAAAAGGAAACTACGTGTACTTTGATACAGGAAACGAAGGGACATATATCGAACCCGCCTTTGTGCCGGTAGGAGGTCGTACAGCTTATCCTAAGGTTCCTAAACGACCGGGATATGCGTTTAAGGGATGGTCTAAAGAGGCTGGTGCTACTTCATCTAATTACTTTTTTGGGGAAGAACTCCATGGCGATTTGACACTTCATGCTGTTTGGGAAAAATTACCGGATACCGGATACACTGTTGTATTCTGGAAGCAATCTGTAAACGATAAAAAAGATGTACCGGAGGCAAGTAAGACCTACGATTATGTTTCCTCTGAGAAACGTACCGCACCAACGGAAAGCCAAGTTAATGCAACACCTTATGACAAAAATAAAGATTTTCCGGGATTTACTTTTAATAGCAGTAAAACCGTTTCTGCTACTGTCAATGGAGATGGAACCACAGTTTTGAATGTGTATTACGATCGAAACTTGTTGACTATTAATTTTTATGCAAATACGTATACGCCGGTTCCTACACAAACCATGACAGGGCTGTATGGACAGACTCTGGCGCAAAACGGTTACACGTGGCCGGAGGGAAAATGGAGAAACCGTGGAAATACAGGAACACTGACTTTTTTGGATTCGTTTTTATTTGATAATCTCAGTGCATATGGAAGTGAGAAAGAAATTAGCGTGTACCGATCTCCGGCAGTAGGATCAGGGAGAATCAATCACTTTAAACAAAATGTAGACGGCAGCTGGCCTGCAGAAGCAACCAACTCCACCAAAACCGGTATCAACGGTCGATTTGCGTTAAGCAATAAATACCGGGGATTTACAGTATCTTCCTTTAGTACCGATGGAGGTATTACATGGCATAGCGGCAGCGTTAACCAGAGGATTTCTTATTATACGGGAATGCTGGATATTCGCTATGAAAGAAACACCTACAATCTGGATTTTTACAATTACAATACGATAGATAAAAGTGTACCTCTTACCTACGGAAAGAGTATGCTGGGCAACTTTTATACGCCATCAAGACCGGAAGGCCTTGATGAAGCCTATCAATTTAAAGGATGGTTTAAAGATAAAAGTGGGACAGAACCCTTCCGATTTACCGAGACCATGCCGGCAAATGATGTGGTGGCCTATGCAAAATGGGAGCCGCCTGCTGTCCATGGGTTAGTGCATTTGACAATAAGCGGTGAAGGCATCGACAACATCAAGCTTGCCTACGGGGAGCCGGTGGATGTTGGAAAGCTTCCTACTGTGGTAGATGCTGCCGGTCATGTCATTGTACAAGGTGATTCCAACTATAAAGTTACTGTTCCGGAAGGATACAAGTGGCTCGGCTGGGCTACAAAAACCGGAAAAGTCTACAAAAAATGGAACTTTAAAGCCAAGGTGCAAGAAGATTTAGAGCTATATCCATATTATGTCAGTACAGAAAAGGTAAACGTTACCTATGATGTCGGAGAAGGCTCCGGCACTGTTGTCGATGAAAAAGACTACCTTGAAGGCAGTGAAGCCGATGTCCGGTCGGGGAAAAATGTAACACCGCCGGAAGGAAAAGTGTTCCTGTACTGGAAGGATGATTCCGGTGATATTTACTACGAAGGAGATGCTCTTGTTGTTCCGGGAAATATAACATTACATGCAGTCTATGGAGATGCCGCAAAATCCACCCGGTTGGAATACCGGAGCAATTATCCTGTCGCCAGTGGAATGGAACAGTCTACATACAAACAAAGTGTAAATGGAAAAACGGATCTTACAAATAACACAGCACTAAAAGTGCTGTCGCCGGAGCAGGTCGGCTTTACAGCACCGGATGGATATTACTTTGATGGATGGGAGAGTGCTGACGGAGACTTTACGCCAGGAGCTGATGTTGGTGTGGACAATTTGTCCGAGAATGTTTTAAAAGCCAAATGGGTAAAGAAAGAAAATTTGGTTATTACAATAACCGGAAAAAAAGAAGAAAAAATTTACAATGGACTGAACCAATCTGCTACGGGATACGAGATGTCCTATGAACTTGCGGGCAAGACTATTACATCCCTTCCTGCCGGTGTTTCTGTAAATACGGTGACGAAGGAGGCAACGGGAAAAGATGTGGGCACATACCCGATGAATCTTAAGAAAGACGATTTTTCCGTAACCGGTGCCAACAGTCATAAATACACTACCACTATTAAAGTGACAGACGGACAGCTGGATATAAAAAAAGCAGATTTAAAGATTACTACAGCTTCTGACACCAAAGCTTACGATGGGACGCCACTGAAAAACAAAAATAGTGAAATCAGCGGCCTAAAAGGAAAAGATACTGTTACCGTTACGACTACCGGTTTCCAAACTGATGTAGGCAGCAGTAAAAATGAATATACGATAGAATGGGGAAATACCAAGAAAGATAACTACAACGTAGAAAGCATTTTAGGAACACTAAAGGTCACTCCCAATGAAAAGGAAGTGGAACTAAAAGCAGATTCTGCTGAGAAGACGTACGACGGCACCGCCCTGGCAAATTCAAAAGTAACATGGACCGGCCTGCCGAAAGGCTACAAAGTAGAAGCAAGTACCAGCGGTAGTCAGAAAGATGTCGGAACGGCAGAAAACATTGTAGTAGACGGTTTTATTATTCGTGATTCATCCGGGAAAGATGTAACTGGCTACTTTACCAATGTTAAAAAGGTCAATGGAACTTTGTGCGTAACACCCAAAAAAGTTGTTCTTATCAGTGAAAGTGCCACAAAGGAATACGACGGAACGGCTCTTGAAAAGCCTACTGTTAGTGGGCAGAGCGGCTTTGTACCGGGAGAAGTATCTAAGGTGGTGGCTACGGGAACCATTACAGAAGAAGGATCTGTAATAAATACCATTTCCTTTACTAAAGAAGCAGGATTTAAGGAAGGCAACTACCAAATCACTAAAAAAGAAGGAAACCTTACTGTTACAAAAAACAGTGCAGCTATTGTTATTACGGCAAAATCGGATACCAAGAAATACGACGGAAAACCGTTACAAGAGAAAGGATATGACATTACCGGACTACCGGCCGGCTTTACGGCAACTGTTACGGTGGAAGGCTCTATTGTTCATGCCGGTACAACAGAAAATGCCATTACCAAAGTAATAATCAAGTACGGAGAAAAAGATGTTACTTCTCAATTTTCCAATATAACGACGATTAACGGCACGTTGACTGTCACCAAAAGAAAGGTAATTATGACTAGTGACAGCCGCACCAAATCATATGATGGAAAACCGTTGACCAGCTCCATTGTGACTGTTACCGGTGATGGTTTCGTGACCGGAGAAGTATCTGATGTAAAAGCTACCGGCTCTATTACAAAAGTAGGAAGTAAGACCAACACCATTACTTATAAAACCAATGGTGGATTTAGAGCGGAAAACTACGATATCACAAAGACGGAAGGAACGCTTACTGTTACAAAATCTGAAAAAGCTATTGTGGTGACAGCTCCTACCAAAAGCAAAACCTATGATGGAAAAACCCTTTCGGCTACGAAACCGGAAGTAATGTTGCCGGCAGGCTTTGAAAACTATACTGTGGAAGCGACGATTGTCGGTTCTGTAGTTGATGTAGAACAAGGAAATGTTGCCAACAAGATTACAAAGGTTGTTGTTCGTGACCCATCCGGTAATGATGTAACAGACCAATTTACGGAAATTACCAAAAACAATGGAACTCTTTCTGTTACTCCAAAAGAAGTTACATTAACTAGTGAAAGTGCCACCAAAGAATACGATGGGATGCCACTGGAGAGGCCTACTGTAACGGGTCAGAATGTTTTTGTGGCAGGAGAAGTATCTAAGGTAGAGGCTACGGGAACCATTACGGAAGAAGATACTGTTAAAAACACCATTTCTTTTACAAAAGAAAGTGGATTTAAAGACAGCAATTACAAAATCACAAAAGAAGAGGGAACACTGGCTGTTACGAAAAACAGTACAGCCATTGTAATTAAAGCAAAATCAGCTACCAAGAAATACGATGGAAAACTCTTATAAGAAAAAAGATATGACATTACGGGACTACCGGCCGGCTTTACGGCAGAAGTAACTGTAGTGGGAACTATAACAGATGCCGGTACTGTTGCAAATACAGTGAAAAAAGTGGTTATTAAAAAAGATGGACAGGACGTAACCTCTCAATTTGCTAAGATTACTACCACTGACGGAATGCTAACCGTTGCAAAACGCCAAGTTACTCTTACCAGTAAAAGTGCGGCTAAAGAGTATGACGGAAAGTCACTGACAAATACCGCTGTAACCGTAGGTGGTGATGGTTTTGTCTCCGGAGAAGTTTCAGACGTGAAGGCAACCGGCTCCATCACCAAAGTCGGCTCTGTAACCAATGCCATTACCTTTACGAAAAAAGCCGGATTCAAGCCGGAAAATTACAACATTACCAAAACAGAAGGAACCTTGACTATTACCAAATCGGAAAAAGCAATCGTTGTTACAGCGCCTACTAAAACCAAAGTGTATGACGGAAAGCCGCTGACTGCAAAACAAGCCGATGTAACAATGCCGGAAGGCTTCGAAAACTACACGGCAGAGGTTAAAATCACAGGTACCGTTACAGACGTAGAAGAGGGAAATGTAGAAAATACAATTAAAAATGTTATCATTCGTAACCAAGAAGGTAGTGATGTAACAAATCAGTTTAAGGAAATTGTGAAAAACAACGGAAGCCTTAGAATTACTCCAAAGGCAGTACACCTGGTTAGTGAATCGGCAACTAAAGAATATGATGGAACACCTCTTGAAAGACCACAGGTAACCGGCCAGGGTGCCTTTGTGGCAGATCAGGTATCTGATGTAGTGGCAACCGGTTCCATTACAGAAGAAGGTTCTGTTTCAAATACCATTGCGTATAAGACAAAAGACGGCTTTAAAGAAAGCAATTACAACATTACTAAAGAAGAAGGTACGCTGACCATTGGAAAGAATACAGCAAAAATTCTTGTAATCGCTGCCAGTGATACGAAGATGTATGATGGCAAACCGTTGACCAATGACGGATATACCGTTACGGGATTGCCGGAAGGTTTTACAGTTACAGCCATTGTAAAAGGAAGCGCTAAAAATGTAAAAGATGGCACTGTTGCTAATAAGATTGTTTCAGTTATTATTAAAGATGGAAACGGCAAGGAGGTAACAGCACAATTTGCAAATGTCACTACAGAGAACGGAAAGCTTTCCGTTACACCAAGACGTATTCATTTAAAGAGTGGCGATGCTGAAAAGAAATACAACGGCAAACCACTCCGTAACAAAAAAATTATAACCACCGGCGATGGCTGGGCGAAAGGAGAAGGCGCTAAGATAAATGTAACAGGATCTCGCACCAAGGTGGGAACCTCTAAAAACACCTTTACCTATATTCTCCAGCCGGGAACGGATAAAGATAACTACGTTATTACTGTTGAATACGGCAATTTGAAAGTGACTAAGGCAAATGGCGGTTCTACCGATTCGCAGAATCACAACCGTAATAGCCGCCATAAAAAACCGGTTGATACCGGGGATGAATCTCGAGCAGGGTTGTTAGCATTGTTAATGGGACTTTCTGCCGTAAGCTTCATTTCGGCACGACGTCGTAAAGAAAGGTAACATATGGGCGTTACTTTTTTCAGAAAACTACCAACACCAAAGGAGCTGAAAGAGCAATTTCCCCTTGGAGAAAAACTGGAAGCCATTAAAAGACAGCGAGATAAGGAAATGATGGATCTTTTCACAGGAAAGAGCCGGCGGTTTCTGCTAATTATTGGCCCATGTTCTGCTGACAACGAGGCGGCGGTGCTGGAGTATCTGTATCGTCTGGCGAAGCTCCAGGAAGACGTAAAGGACAAAATTTATATTGTTCCCCGCGTATATACTAACAAGCCGCGAACAGTTGGTTTAGGATACAAAGGAATGTTACATCAGCCGGATACAGACAAGCCGGAAGATTTGTGGGCAGGGATTATTGCCATTCGTCAAATGCATACGAAAGTTTTGCGGGAAACCGGCTTTACGTCTGCTGATGAAATGTTATATTCGGAAAACTACCGCTATTTATCGGATTTACTTGGCTATGTGGCTATTGGTGCCCGGTCGGTTGAAGATCAGCAGCATAGATTGGTTTCCAGCGGGATTACCATACCGGTAGGCATGAAAAACCCTACCAATGGAAACTTGGGGGTGGTGATGAACTCTATCACTGCAGCGCAGAATCCACAACGATTTATTTACCGAGGATGGGAAGTCCAAACGGAAGGAAATCCACTGGCCCATTGTATTTTGCGTGGCTATCTAGATCGTCACGGCAGAAGTCATCCCAATTACCATTATGAAGATTTACAGCGGTTGCTTCAGTTATACAGTCGGCGAGAACTGAAATACCCGGCCGTTGTTGTAGACACGAATCACGCTAATTCCGGAAAAGAGTATCAGTATCAAGAACGCATTGCCAAAGATATTATCCATAGTAGAAATCACTCTAAGGACATTAAGAATTTGGTAAAAGGATTGATGATTGAAAGTTATTTGGTAGATGGCCGCCAAGACATAGGTGGTGGTGTTTTTGGACAATCCATTACCGATGCCTGTCTTGGATGGGAAAAAAGTCACCGGCTGGTGTATCAGCTGGCAGATATGTTATAGCTTATTTAAAGACTGTTTTTTCCAGCTTTTTTGAGAGAATCAATGCCACAATGCCAATGGCTGTTCCCGATACAAGACCGGAAAACAGCAGTACGGGAAAGTATAAGAACATCTGTGCCGTTTCAACGAGTAAGGCGGCAATTAGTAATTGACCGAAGTTGTGAGCTACGGCACCGGCAATACTGACGCCGATTATAGAAAATTTTTCGGTTTTGTGGAGCAGGCCCATCAGGGACAGGCTAACGGCAGCGCCTGCCAGGGAATAGAGCATGGCAAAGAGTCCGGTGAACAAAAGGCCGGCCAGCAGTATTCGTAAAAAATTAATTAAGGCTGCCCAGCGGAACCCCATTTGGTAAAGAGCAATAACGATTACCAGGTTTGCCAGCCCCAGCTTTACACCGGGAACGCCAAGAGAAATGGGAAATAAAAATTCAATATAGGAAAAAACCAATGCTAGCACGGCAAAAACACCACCAATGGTAATGGTTTGGGCTGAAATTTTTCCTTTTCTTTGGGGATGATGTAATTCCAGCTTGTGTTTATGGCTGGGAGAAGGCATCGATTTGGTCATGAGAATCCTTTCCTACAATTCGAACCATTACACGATTTGGTAGACAAACGATTTGCTGCTTGCTAGCGGTAATGGCTTTGTGCTTTACGCAGAGTTGGTTTTTGCACGAAGCAGAATCCATTCGGACTTTTCCGTCCTTGATAGAAACAACATTGATGTGACCGTTTTTTCGAATGACGATTGTTCTATCTTTTTTCAAAGAATAGGTTCCGTATAGCTTTCTGCCAACAGATATTACTGCCTTATCTCCTTTGGTAGACATTCCGCCAAAGAAAAAGGTCATTGCCAATCCCATTAGCAGTAATACAATTACCAAAAGTATGTCGGCTTTTTTGATTTCTCTTTTTAAAAACGTAACGAGACGTTGCTTTTCTGACATGTATTCTACCTGCTTTCCAATAGACAAATCACAAATAGTATACTATACATATAGCCGAAAAGGAAAAGAAATGATATTATAGTATCTCGAAAAGGAGATGCTATATGACACAAAAAAGGAAAATCATCGGATTCGTATTGGTATTGAGTTTGTTTTCACTTACTATGTTGGGGTTTGCAGGGTGTGGCAGTAAGAGCCGGGAGCCTGTCAGCAAAGAAGGTTACTATTTTGATACGATATGTACCATTTCCATCTATGATATGGAGGAGATGAATGAAAGCAATGCCAATAAGGTAATTGACGGAGCGTTGGAGGAATGCGATAAGTACGAAAAAATCCTCAGCAAAACGAAAAAGCATTCGGATGTGTATACAATCAACCATGCGGGTGGAAAACCGATGTCTTGTCATTCTGATACTATTGAAGTGTTGAAAAAGGCCATTCATTATGGAGAGTTGAGTCAAGGTGCTTTTGATGTTACGGTTGGAAAAGCAGAAAATCTATACAATTTTCACCAAGAGGGAAAGCATAGCATTCCCACCGTACAGCAACTATCTAATGCTGTCTCTCATATAAACTACAAGAAAATTCATGTGAAAGGTAATGACGTGTCTTTGGATGATCCTAAAATGGAGCTGGATTTGGGCGGCATTGCCAAAGGCTACATTGGTGATCGAATCGGAGCTTGGCTGGAAAAAAAAGGTGTTTCCTCTGCCATTATCAGCTTAGGCGGTAATATTATTTGCGTCGGTGACAAATTCGGAAAACCCTTTAATGTAGGCGTAGAAAAACCCTTTTCGGAGCAAAAGGATATAGTAGGAACTACGAAAGTGAAAAATAAGACGGTGGTGACTTCGGGTATCTATGAACGATACTTTAAAAAAGACGGCAAACTGTATCATCATATTATAGATCCAAAGACGGGAGTGCCTGCCGATACAGATGTGCAGGGCGTCACCATTGTGGCAAAAGACGGCCACTCCGGTGATTGTGACGCATTGGCAACCATTTGCCTCCTTCTTGGAAAAGACAAGGGTCTGAAACTTATGGAATCCCAAAAAGGATATGAAGCGCTGTTTTTAACAAAAAACGGAAAAATCACAAAAACTGAAAATATGGATTTTCAGGAAGCCGAAGAAGATACGCAGGAGTAGTAGCAGCCAATGATTCCGGCATCATTTCCAAGGCGAGCAGGTACTATGGATATATCTTTCATAGAGTGAAAAGCATATGTTTTGTAAGAATCTCTGGCAGGTTGTAACAATGCTTGTCCTGCACCGGCAACACCGCCACCGATAATGAACAGGTCAGGATCAAGGACAGAAGCGATACTCGCCAACGCTTGTCCCAGTATTTTCCCTGTAAAATTTGCGATATACCCGGCAGCATCGGTTTTGTTACCGGGTTTTTTAGTGTTATAACTACCAGCTAGGGGGTTGCTGGCTAAATCAAAAATTTCTTTGGGAGTCAACGTTTCCCCGGAAAGGAGCGTTTTGCTATGGCGTTCCATGGCTTTTGCGCCAATAAATGACTCTAAGGAGGCTGTTTTTCCCTGGGGGTATAGATAGGGATCTACAACGGTAATGGGCATGTGACCTACTTCGCCGGCAGAACCGGTAGTACCTTCTATTAAATTGTTTTTTAATAAGATGCTCCCGCCGACGCCGGTTCCAAGAGTCAGCATGACAGCTGTGGAAGGCTTTCCTTTAAAGGATGTACCTTTGCCGGCACCGGCTGTAGTCTCTCCAAGAAGGGCGGCGTTGGCATCGTTGGAAACAATGATTCTTGGAAAGAAAGTTTCTGGGGAAGAATCGCTGGATGTCAGCGCTGCAAGATGTGCTGCCAATTCTTTGGCAACGTTTTTTACACTCCAACCAATATTAACGCAATGATTTACAATGGTATTTTTTACAACAGGACCGGGAACGCAAATACCGATACCATAGCAATCTTTCATAGAAAGACCGACTTCTTTTATTTGGCACAACAACATAGGGGCAGTATCCAAAAGGACACTGTCGCCATTGTTTGTAGTGTCGGTTTCAATAATTTCTTTTTGCAGCAGTCTGCCTTGCAGGGAGAACAATCCGCTTTTAACGACGTCAATTCCAAAGATAAATGAGTTCATTTGTATAGCTTTTATAGGCGCGCTACGCCGGAGTCTTTGGCGGCTTTTGATACAGCTTTTGCCACAGCGGCACCGACGCGAGGATCAAAGGCTTTGGGGATAATATAATCGGCAGATAACTCCTTTGGAGAGATTAAATCGGCCAAAGCCTCTGCAGCGGCGATTTTCATTTCTTCGTTGATATCCGATGCGCGAACATCAAAGGTGCCACGGAATACACCGGGGAAAGCCAAAACGTTGTTAATCTGATTTGGGAAGTCAGAACGACCGGTTGCCACAACAGCAGCACCGGCGGACTTTGCCTCTTCGGGGAAAATCTCCGGTGTAGGGTTAGCACAAGCAAAGATAATAGGGTCTTTCTGCATAGAACGAACCATATCCTGTGTCAACAGACCAGGTGCCGATACGCCGATGAACACGTCGGCAACTTTGATGACATCTTCTAAAGATCCGGTTTCTTGACCGGTATTGGTTGCTTCTGCCATTTCTTCTTTAATCCAGTTCATACCTTCCCTACGTCCTTTGTAAATGGCACTACGACGGTCTGTCATAATAATATTTTGGGCACCGGCAGATAGGAGAAGCTTTGTAATGGAGATGGCGGCAGCGCCGGCTCCGGAAGTTACAATTTTTACATCTTCTATGCTTTTGCCAACCACCTTCAAAGCATTTTTTAGTCCCGCCAAGGTAATGATAGCTGTTCCGTGTTGGTCATCATGGAAAATGGGAATATCACATTTTTCTTTTAGCTTTCGTTCGATTTCAAAACAGCGTGGAGCCGAAATATCTTCTAGGTTGACGCCTCCAAAGGATCCGGAAATCATGTATATGGTGTTGACGATTTCATCTACATCGTTGGATTTAACACAAAGGGGGAAGGCGTCTACGTCTGCAAAAGCTTTAAACAGGACACATTTTCCTTCCATTACCGGCATACCTGCCTCGGGGCCGATATCTCCCAGCCCTAAGACGGCAGATCCGTCAGTGACAACAGCACACATATTCCAGCGGCGCGTCAATTCATAGCTTTTTTCAATATCTTTTTCAATTTCCAGACATGGCTGGGCTACACCGGGAGTGTATGCCAGTGATAAATCGTCTTTTGTAGCCACAGGTACGGTTGCTTTTACTTCGATTTTGCCCTTCCACTCTTGGTGGAGACGAAGGGATTCTTTTGCATAGTCCATAGTATAGTTCCTCTATTTTTTGCTTTTTTATTATATCAACAATAAATCGGCTGCCTCAAAGGGTGCCTATAAAAGTATATCATATTATACTCTTAAAATTATCCTTTCATAAAGAAGACCGGGAGAAAAAATGGTAGCAATGGAAAAGATGGGGTACATACCTTGTAACAAAGTGTACAAAATAAGCGTAATTAGAGGCTTTTTCAGAATAATACAGTGAGGAAATGATATGAACTTTAAAGAGAACAATCAAAAAATTTGGATGGAAAATGAAGAGGGGAAAGTGATTGCGGAGATAGATTTTCCTGAAACAGGAGAAAATACGGTTACTATTACCCATACGGAAGTAGATCCTTCGTTAGGTGGCCAGGGAATTGCAGGAAAGTTGACCGAAGCAGCTGCACAGAAAATAAAGGCCAGCGGAAAGAAAGCTGAACTTAGCTGTTCCTATGCCATTAAATGGTTTGGAAAACACGAAGAATACCGGGAAATATTGGCAGATGCCGAAGCTGAAGGCAAAAAGGCAGAGGAGCTGGCCGGTCCTGCTTGTGGTATCAAAAGATAGCTTTCGGTTTTGATATACAGCAGAAAAAATGGCAAAAGAAAAAATGTATGAAAGAATAAGAAGATAGGAGACATTGCTATGTTAAAAAAAGTAATCGACAAAGTGCAGGGATTCCGCACACAAGACGGAGCCGGTGTCAGTTTGGTTCGAGTGCTGGGAAACGGCACCGTTAAAAAATACGATCCTTTTTTAATGATGGATGCCTTTGATTCTACAGATCCAAAAGACTACATTAACGGATTCCCCATGCACCCACACAGAGGAATTGAAACCGTTACCTTTCTATCTAGGGGTATTATGGTTCACGAGGATCACCTTGGTACCAAGGCAACGATTCATGACGGAGAAGCACAATGGCTAACCGCAGGATCCGGCGCTTTTCATTCGGAAATGCCACAGCCATCTGATAGAATGCTGGGTATTCAGTTGTGGCTTAATTTGCCGGCAAAGGACAAATTAAAAGTAGCGCCTTTTTACCATGGCATATTGAATGAAGAAATCAAAGAGTTTCCACTGGAGCAAGGAAAACTCCGGCTAATCACCGGTCAATATAATGGGGAAACCGGTATGCAAGGGAAATATTTACCGTTGGATTTTTATGATATTCATTTGGCTCCCGGCGAGACTGTTACGCTGGATGTGCCGGAAGGAAAATCCTCTATGGTATTTACTTTGCTGGGTGATGCCATTGTATCTGATAGTCATATTCTGGAAAAGACAGCCGCTAGACTGGGAGAAGGAGATAGAGTGACCATTACAGCATGTCAGGTGCCGGTGGAGATTCTCTTTATTAGTTCTGACCAGTTGGAGGAGCCGGTGGCATGGGCAGGTCCTATTGTTATGAACAGTCAACAGCAATTGATGGAAGCTTTTTCGGAACTGGAACACGGAGAATTTGTAAAACAGGAAGCCGGTTACGAAAATCAATGATAAAATAGAGGTACTGTATGTTCTACCCGGTAGAGAACCGGCAAAAGAAGAGGTAGCTTATGAGAATTGTTACACTGATTGAAAACACGGAATGCGAACCAAACTCTGTCTGTAGTAATGAACTGAAAAATGAACATGGTCTTAGTTTTTACGTTGAAACTCCACATCACAAGCTGCTGATGGACACAGGCAGCACCGAAGCCGTATGGTACAATGCAGATATGCTGGGGGTGGATTTGATAGCGGTGGATACGGTGGTTTTAAGTCACGGACATTATGATCATACAGGCGGTGTAATGAGCTTTGCCGAAAAAAATTCTCATGGTCATATCTATGTTCAAAGAACTGCTCGCCGTGAGTATGTATCGGTAGTGGAAGGGAAAGAGACTTACATCGGTATGGATCCGGCCATTGCAAAACTACATCAAGTACAGTGGTTGGATGGAGACTATACCATCGACGAGGAGTTGAGTGTTTTTACAGGTATTACAGGTCGCAAATTCTGGCCCGGAGGCAATCAGATTTTGCTTCGCAAAGAAAAGGATCAGTTGGTGCAGGATTCTTTTGATCATGAGCAGTATCTGTCTGTGGTTTCAGCCGGAAAGAGAGTTCTTTTCTCCGGCTGTGCGCACAACGGAATTTTAAATGTACTGGAACGATACCAGGAAGTTTATAAGACGGAGCCGGATTTGGTACTAAGCGGATTTCACATGATGAAAAAATCCCGATATACGGAGAAAGACCGGGAGATCATATTGGAAACAGCCAAGGCTCTGAAGAAAACCAAAGCCATTTACTATACCGGTCACTGTACCAGTATCCCGGGGTACCAATTGATGAAAGAAGTCATGGGAGATCAATTGCGGTATATGCATACCGGCACGGAAATCTTTGTATAAAATTTGTATAGAAATAGAAGGCTGATGCGCAGTAGAAACAGAGGGATAGGAAAGTATGGATAACGTATGTTTTTTGAGAATGGCCAATGGAAATGTGGTGCGTATTATAGATGACGGCAAGGTGTTAAAAGAGTTGTCTCAAGTGGATATTCCGACGCCATGTATGCTTAGTGCGCAAGCTTCTTCCATTGGGGAACAAGTGAAAGAGTTGCTGATGGGAAGCCTCTCTGATGACTTTTCTAAGGGGGCCATAGAAGCTGCTTTGACGGATAAAGAGTGGTTTACCAAGGATACAAATATTCTTTGAAATAGTGGTTGACATACATCTGGCAATTGCGTATAATAACATCTGTCGCGAATAGACAAAAGTGTTCCGAGGTAGCTCAATGGTGGAGCAACCGGCTGTTAACCGGTAGGCTGTGGGTTCGAGCCCCACCCTCGGAGCCATTTATCTGAAACGATTATTCCGCCGGCGTGGCGGAATTGGCAGACGCCCGGGACTTAAAATCCCGTGGGTAGTAATACCCGTACCGGTTCGACCCCGGTCGCCGGCACCAATAACTTAATATCGCGGGGTGGAGCAGTTGGTAGCTCGTCGGGCTCATAACCCGGAGGCCGTAGGTTCGAATCCTGCCCCCGCAACCACGATTATAAATGTTGAAAACGTTGGAGTTATAACGGTTTCAGCATTTTTTGTTTTAACCAAGAAGCAATACAGTAAAAATCAAAAGTGTAATTTAAGGGAGTTTAATGTTGACAGTCATCTGAATAGAAGCATGTCTCATAAGCTTTTGTGCAACTCGAATATCGATATCGTTCCTTGCAAGATTGGTACAGTATTGATGCCGGAAGCAATAGGGAACCAAATCAGGAGCTAAAGAGTAGGGAGGGATAAGCTGGTTTCTGTATACTTTACATGTCTACTGTGTGGATGTGCTATGATGATATGAAAAACTAATTGATGGCATTAAAAAGCAGGAATAATAGAAAAGGAAAGGAGCGGTTTCGACCGGTGGTTTTGATTGAAATGAACATCAAGTTTTAATTGACACCTAGCCGCTCTTTCAAAGCATCTTGAAGAACTTGTGAAAAGTTGAGATTGTTTTCCAAAGCGGCAGAATTAAGCCACGCAGGCAATGTTACAGTACGGTTAACAGATTTATTAACATTCGCCATTCGGATGGAAGGCATGAAAACATCTATCAATACGGCACATTCGTTTTTATTGACCTCAATAGAAGATAGAGCAGAAGGTTCCGGAATAGTCTCATTATCTTCTTCTAAGCCATAGATTGTGATGCCCAAGCATTCTCTTGCAGAAAGTAGAGCATCATCATCATTTTCTCCACTTGTAGCAACCTCAAAGTCGGGGAAAGTAATGGCAATTTCTTGACCTTCTTCGTAAGTGAATATGGCTGGGTAAAAATATCTATCTTGTTTTTTCATATGTAATACCTCCATGTATAGTTAAGTGGTGGGGCTATCTGAATCGTAGCTCCGATTGTTTCTCAATACTATCCAAGGTTTTTCTTGGGATATCTTTGTCTGGGTGTTTGACTGTAACACGACCTTTTTTAGAAGGATGTTTGTACTGATGATGGCTTCCGACAATGTTGACTTCATACCATCCATCTTTTTGCAATAATTTAATGACTTCTCTTGAAGAATAACTTTTCATTTTGTTCTCCTGACAAGATTATAGTAACACATATAATTATATGTGTCAAGGTGTCCATGGCAGCAATCATTGCAGTGGCTCCGGTGGCATAGAAGAAATTTATAGATAATTTTGATAATTATAAAAATAAAATCGAAATATAGAGAAATTAATACCATATAAATTGATGAAAAATATACTGCGTTTGATTATTTACATATCTTTATGATAGTGCTATTATTAGAATATCATTAATGTAATGAAAAATTTGTAACGAAATTATTGTAAATTATTGCAAGAAAAGTACATTGGATGTGAAGGTCTACACAGCCGGTGTCCGGTATTTGAAATTAGTGATGATGTTGGCGTGTTCGTGATGAACGAGAACGTTTAGTTTTCTTTACGGAGCTTGTCGCAAGCTACTACAGTGGAGCATCAATACTGGAAAACTGTACTTTTTTAATGAAAAAAACGTGAAGGAGTTTTTTTATGGAATTTGGAATAATTTCGGTTATCCCTGTAGTGGTAATGGTTGTCGGATCATTGATTACCAAGAGATTGATTGAAATGTCAATTATCTCTTCTGTTCTGGCAGGCATTTTGCTTTTTCAGGGGAATTTTCTTACCGAGTATACAGATCAGTTCTATACTACCCTTGCAGGAGAAACATATAGCTCAATATTCTTTATATTAATGGGGTTTGGAGCCATTATAGAATTGGCTCGCTCTACAGGTGCCCTAAACGGCTTTGCTTTGGCGTTAGGAAAGTTTGCAAATACCCGTAGAAAATCCCTGGTAATAACCTATATATTAGGTTGGATTCTCTTTGCAGATGATTATCTTTTGACACTGGGTTCCTGCTATACAATGAGAAACATTACAGATAAACATGGTGTTCCCAGAGAGCACTTGGCATTGATGGGAATTCTCAGTGCCAACAATGTTTGCGTAATTGTACCGGTAACCAGCTGGGCCGTATTTAATATCGCAACGGCGAAAAAATTCGGATACGATGTTGGAATGTATATACAGACCATTCCGTATTTGTTCTATCCTATTGTTGCTATGATTATCCTGTTGCTGTTGGCTTTGGAAATATTCCCTAAATTGGGCACTCTGAAAGCTTCTTATAAGAGAGTGGAAGAAGGCGGCCCTCTGTGGGAAAAGAGTGAACTGGAGCAGGCTGTGGATGAAAAGCTGGAAGAACTGGAAAACGATGACGAAGTCATGGGACCTCTCTATTTTTTCCTACCTCTGATTATATTGATTGTCGTAACGGTTTCTATCAGTATTGAACTAGGTATGCTGGCGGCACTCATATGTCAGTTCATCATGTATGTTCTGATAAAAAGAATCAAGGCTGCAAAGTTCTTTGAAACCATGTTTGCCGGATTCAAAGATATGACGCAGATTGCTTTCGTTATATTGATGGTATGCACCATGTCGGAAATGTCCATTAAAATGGGCGTAGATAAATACCTGATTAACCTAATCGTAGGTAACGTACCGGCATGGATTCTTCCTGCCATGTTCTTTATTGCAGTTCTCATTGTAACTATGACATCTGATGGATGGGCGAGTATTGCACTGGCTGTTCCTATTATGCTGCCTATGGCGATTGCAGCAGGTGTTCCGCTGACTTTGGCCTATGGTGCCATTATATCCGGTTCCTCTGCAGGTGTTGCTTCCTGCTTGTTCTCCGACAGTATGTTTATGGCATCGGCTTGTACAGGAATTCCAAACGATAGAGAGTTAAAGGTAAATGTTCCATATGTAGGCATATCGGCAGCTATTGCATTGGCATTATTCCTTGTTGTTGCCAAAATGGTTTGCTAGTGCAGCAAGAAGACGTAATGGCTGAGCAGACATGTTCTGTTAAAGAAAGTAATTAAGAAAAATCAAAAAGGTGCGATGGCCATGCTGTTGCACCTTCTTTATGACTACATTCTTTCAACATGGGTATAAGAATAATAACCAGTATTGATTTTAGTATATTGCAGTGGATAGACAAAACCGAACAGCAGAAAGGATAAAGAGATGAAAGTGGTAATTGTAGGGGGCGTAGCCGGTGGAGCAACAGCGGCAGCTAGAATTCGAAGATTGGACGAAGAGGCGGAGATTATTGTTTTTGAACGAAGTGGATTTGTTTCTTATGCCAACTGTGGCTTGCCATACTATGTTGGGGGCGTTATCACTCATCCACAGGAATTGACTTTACAGAGCCCGGAAGGATTTTGGAATCGCTTTCGCATTGATGTTCGTGTAGGTCATGAAGTGACAGATATTGATGTGCAGGCAAAGACGGTAACTGTTGAAAATTTAAAATCAGGAGAAACATTCACAGAAAGCTACGACAAGCTGCTTTTATCACCGGGAGCAAAACCAACAACACCGGCGCTAAAGGGGGTGGATTCTTCTCGTGTGTTTACATTGCGAACAGTGGAAGATACACTCAAAATCAGGGACTATATCATAACCAATAAACCGAAATCAGCTGTATTGGCAGGTGGGGGGTATATTGGGCTTGAAATGGCAGAGAACCTGGTGGAAATGGGAATATCTGTAACTATGGTGCAGCGTCCTAAACAGCTTCTTGCACCACTGGATCCGGATATGGCCGGCTATATCCATGGAAAAATGCGCAGCAAAGGTGTTTCTTTGTTGTTAGGTCATACGGTAGAAGGTTTTGAGGAGGATGGGCAGGGGATATCTACGTTGCTAAAAGATGCTTCCCCTGTAAAAGCGGATATGGTAATTTTGGCCATTGGTGTGACACCGGATACACCGCTGGCTCAAAAGGCCGGCCTTACCCAAGGAATCAAAGGGAGCATCGTTGTGAATGACAAAATGGAAACCGGTGTCCCGGATGTATACGCTGTAGGCGATGCTGTGGAAGTGGAACATTTTGTTACGAAAAAGCCGGCTGTTATTTCCTTAGCAGGTCCTGCCAACAAGCAAGGTCGCATTGCAGCCGATAATATTTGCGGTGGTACTTCCCGCTATGATGGTTCCCAAGGTTCTTCTGTCATCAAGGTCTTTGACATGACGGTCGGTATTACGGGAATCAATGAAAAGACGGCAAAATCACAGGAAATTTCATACGATACCATTATTTTGACACCGAATTCTCATGCAGGATATTACCCCGGCGCACAGCCAATGGCCATTAAGGTATTGTATCAGCCGGACACCCTGCAAATTTTGGGAACACAAATTGTTGGCTTTGAAGGTGTAGACAAGCGTATTGATGTTATTTCCACGGCGATTCGGCTAGGCGCTAGTGCATTGCAGTTACAACAACTGGACTTGGCGTATGCACCACCATACTCTTCTGCCAAAGATCCTGTAAATATGGCCGGGTTTATCATTGAAAACATTCATGCGGGAAAGGTAAAGCAATTTCATGTAGAAGATCTGGAGACTGTACCAAAAGATGGCAGCGTGACATTGCTGGATACGCGCACCAAAGAAGAGTTTCAGCTGGGACATCTTGAGAATGCAATAAATATTCCGGTGGATGACATTCGGGATAATCTAATGAAAATTCCCAAGGATAAACCGGTGTATGTTGTTTGCCAAACCGGTCTTCGCAGTTATATTGCATGCCGTATTCTTTCGCAAAATGGATATGATTGCTATAACATGGCGGGAGGATTTGGTCATTATCAAGTAGTATATATGGATAAAATGGCGGCAGAAAAGCAGCATCCCTGCGGTATGAGAAGCGATGGACAGTAATTTAAAAAAGTTATAGAAACACAACTATAAATTATAGTTGACGAACTGATATTTCTTTCCGTAATATAGAAATAGAAAGACGGGAAACGGTATTTTACAACTGTACACCTTATGTCTTCAACGCAGAATTTTCTTACTAGTAACCAAAGGAGGCAAAGATGATTGGTTGGAATAGAGTAGCAATTTTTGTTGGCGGTCTGTTGGCAGGAACAGCAGGCGTATCTATCTTATCCAGTTCAGATGCGAAGAAAGTCTACACACATTGTACGGCGGCAGCTATGCGTGGCAGCGAAAAGGTAATGGAAGTGACAGAATCCATTCGTGAAAACTGTGATGACATTAAGGCAGAAGCCGCTGACATCAATGAACAGCGCAAAGCAGAAGCCAAGATCAAGGAAGTTGAAAAAGCAAAGGCTGTCATCGAAGCGTATGAAGAGGAGCTGAAAAACGAAAAATGAGATATGTGATCCTACACGAATCATCAAATAGAATGCGACTGCATATTGGTCGCAGCCAAATGACGATCCGGCAGGCAGATATTCTCGAAAGCTATTTGAGCAACACTCCTTACATCAAAGAATCAAAAATCTTTGAACGTAGCGGCGATGTAGTTATCAAGTATGACAATGCGAAGAATGGCAGAGAGCAGATTCTAAATGCTCTTTGCGATTTTTCATATTATGACGAAAAAATTCTTGCGCAGGTACCGGATCAAAGTGGAAGAAGCATCAGTCGCAAGTATCAGCAAAAGCTGGTAATGATGGTGCTGAATAAAATCATTCGAAGCTTATTCTTTCCACAGCCTCTAAAGATGGCGTGGGTATTAGCCAAGAGTATGACATTTGTCATAAAAGGCTTGCAAACTTTATCTAAAGGGAAATTAGAAGTATCTGTTTTAGATGCGGCGGCTATTGTGGCATCTATTTTGCGCGGTGATTTTGCAACGGCGGGTTCTGTCATGTTCTTGCTGCAAATCGGTGAACTGTTGGAAGAGTGGACATACAAAAAATCCGTAAATGACTTGGCCAAGACCATGTCTTTGAAAGTGGACTTTGTGTGGAAACGTGAAGACGGAAAAGAAGACACATTGGTGGAGGTTGCTTCCATTAAAACCGGGGATCATGTAGTGGTTCGTAACTCCAATATTATCCCTCTGGATGGAAAGGTGTTGGAAGGAGCTGCTACAGTAAACCAAGCTTCTATGACAGGAGAATCTGTGCCGGTGGCAAAGGCTCCCGGGGGCTATGTATATGCCGGAACGGTGGTGGAAGAAGGCGAGTTTGTTTTCGAAGTAACCAAGGAAACCGGATCCGGAAAGTATGACCAAATTGTTCGTATGATTGAAGAATCGGAAAAGCTGAAATCCAATACGGAGGCGAAAGCTTTCCATATGGCAGATAAACTGGTTCCTTATTCATTGGCAGGAGCGGCCGTTACAGGTCTTGCAACCAGAAATGTACCCAGGGCATTGTCCTTTCTAATGGTGGACTTTTCTTGTGCATTAAAATTATCTATGCCATTGTCGGTACTGTCGGCAATAAAAGAGGCAAGAGAACATGACATATCCGTAAAGGGCGGCAAGTTTATGGAAGCTATGGCTCAGGCGGATACCATTGTCTTTGACAAGACCGGAACCTTGACACGAGAATGCCCAACGGTGGTGGATGTTATTCCTTTCGGTGGAGCCGAAGAATCGGAAATGGTTCGTGTGGCGGCTTGCCTGGAAGAGCATTATCCCCATTCTGTTGCCAATGCAGTGGTAAAACATGCAAAAGAGAAAGGTCTTAGTCACGAGGAAATGCACACCAAGGTGCAATACGTAGTGGCACACGGTATCTCCAGCACCATTAACGACAAGAAAGTAGTTATTGGTAGCCACCATTTTGTTTTTGATGATGAAGGGACAGTCGTTTCTGATGAAGAAAAGCTGAAACTGGAGTCTTTACCGGATCAGTACACCCATTTGTATCTAGCCATTGACGGCCAGTTGTGCGCGGCTATTTGTATCGAAGACCCTTTGCGAGAAGAAGCGGCAGAGGTGGTGGAAAAACTCCATGACCTGGGCTTTAAGAAGGTCTGCATGATGACGGGCGACAATGAAAGAACGGCTGCAGCCGTTGCCAGAAAGCTGCATCTGGATTGCTACTATTCCGAAGTGCTGCCGGCAGACAAAGCTGCTTTTATAAAAAGAGAACATCTGGCAGGGCGTAAGGTGGTAATGATTGGAGATGGTGTTAACGATACACCGGCTTTATCAGAAGCAGATGCAGGAATTGCCATTCGCAGTGGTGCGGCTATTGCCAATGAGGTTGCTGATATCATTATATCTTCGGATGATTTGCGACAACTGTTGACCATCAAGGAACTGAGCAATCGGTTGATGCGACGAATCGACAGCAATTACAAGTTCATTATTGGCTTTAATGCGGTGCTCATTGGCCTTGGCGTATTTGGTGTATTGACACCGGCCACATCGGCATTGCTGCACAATTCTTCTACCATTATCAGTGGACTGCGAAGTATGACCGGATTGCTTCCGGCAGAGAGCAGTTCTTCTGAAAAAATGGTCAAAGTCGGATAGTAAATAATGGCAAGATAAAAGAGCGTTTTAAGGGATTAGCCTTCAAAACGCTCTTTTGTGTTTTACTATTTTTTCTTTGGCTCCAGTTTTTTAGAGGCAATGGCGCTAACAACCGTTAAGACAGCACAAATACCGGTCAAGACCTTTAGAATGGTATAAGTGATGTTGAAGATAAAGCGTCCTCCGGCAAATTGGGCGCTGTCGCTGCCGGCAAACTTGTCGACAAACATGCCTTGGTAGTAGTCGCCGGCTGTCCAGCTGGCTTCATAGAAAGGTAAGAATGCCAGTGCGATGGCACCGATTATAGTTAGCAGCAGCAGTAAAAAAGAGACTTTCCTCAAATCGCCAACTGCTAATTTCGTCTTTGGGTTAATCGGGAAACGCTTGGCATCTTTCATGGCCAGTCCGCCGTATTTTCTCTTCCAGAAGAAGTAAAGGATAGGGCCGGTGAGCATACCGATGATGCCGCCGATTAGGTAATCGGATCCGTTGACAAAGAACATAAATACGGCAACACAAATTGGTATTATGCAAATAAGGCAAAGGAAGCCATAGCCTCCGGGTGTTTTGAATTTGTATTCTTCACCGGGAATTCTTTTCCGTAAAATCATAGCGGAGATGAATACCAATACATAGGAAGCGGCCAAAAGAAAAACATCCAATATGATTACAAGGCCGAATGGCAGCATGCACATCAATACGTTGGAAATAGCCACCGTCATTACGGCTACGTAAGGTACACCATATTTTTTGTCGCATTTTACAAGGAACTTCGGTGCCAAATAATCGTCGGACAAGGAAAAGAACCCTCGAGATCCGGAGGCAATATACGTGTTGTAAATGGAACACTGGGCCAGGATTGCAACGATTACAAAGAAGATGGCAAAACCTTGTCCCCAGAAAGTCTGGACTACATCGGCATAGCCAACGCCGCCTTCCGGTGCCCATTCTGTCCATCTTCCCATGGATCCGAGACCAGCACTGGTAGGCAGGATATATACGGCCATTATTAAAGGTATGGTAATCAAAGTTCCCTTTGGAATAACCTGTGGATTTTTTATCTCCCCTGCAATGGTGGACATGGATTCGTAACCGGAATACATCCAAAGACCGACAGAGAGGCCTCCTGCAATATAGAAAAACCAATCCATGGCGCCTTTTGCCGGCTCCGGTGTTAACTGAAAGCTGATGTTAAATCCTTCGCCCCAGTTTAGAAAGCCGCAAACGGCAACCATACCGAAAGCAACGATTACCAGCAAGGATAAAATGGTGCTGGTGATGCCTACATCTTTGACGCCGCGTAAATTTATATAAGTGAAAATCAGAATCATTGCCATTTTAATGGCAAATTCCACAGGTTTTGAAAATCCCCATGCAGTAGCGGCGTAACCGCCGGCTAGTATAACGTAAGATGCGTTGTCAATATAAATAGAAATGGTTCTCCACCAACCGGCTTGGAACCCCCAAAATTCTCCCAGGGCTTCTTGTACCCATTTGTAGTAGCCTCCCTCCTGGGGTCGGACAGATCCCAGCTCTGAAGCAACCAACCCAAAGGGCAGTCCCCATACAAAAGGAATGACGACCAACATAATCAAAGTTAGTCCCGGACCGGCAGATGGAATCATCTCCTCGATTCCATAACAGCCTGCGGCTACGAGACAGAAAATCATAAACACGACCGTTGACACCTTAATGTCATATTGTTTTAGGCCGTGTTGCTCAATATCTACAATATTCTGTTTACTGCTCATAGTACATCCTTTCTACACACAAGGATATCTTTGCGCATCTGACTTCTTATATAGTATCAGAAAATAGGCCTATTTCAAACACCTAATACAGAAATAAATGTTTGGAATTTACGGTAGAATCAGAAAAATCAAATTATAGGTTGACAAAGGGGTAAAAAATGGGGTATATTGAAGTTGCACTTAGGAAAACTGTTTAAAAACTAAGTGAATCGAATAAAAATTAATGATACTCAAAGGAAGACGATCAGAGACAGCTTATTCTGATAAGTGGCCGAAGCGGGAAGGTTTCATGTATGCAAATCATGGAGCGGAAACTGACAGGCAAAAGGATGGTCGTTGGATGAGATCCTGGTGATACCGTCGTTCTGACGGAGCCAACGGGGCTTTAACCAACAGGCAAAGGGGACAGGAAAACATTGCAAAGTGTTTTTCTGTTTTTTTATAAACATCAGTAAGCCAAGACTATCCACAGAAAAACACTAAAATCAAGATTGATACGGCGTAGCCGATCAAATAAAACCAGTTACAAATTTTTCATAAATAATATTCATAAGAAGGAGGATATTATGAAAAAGGTATTAGTATTAGGTAGTGGAGCTCAAGGATCAACAGTAGTTAGAAGATTAGACCTGGAACCCAATGTTGGCGAAATTCTTGTTGCCGATTATGATAAGGCGGCTGTTGACCATCTGGTAGGCATGATTAAAAAAGGTAAAGGCTATCAGATTGATGCCAGCAAAGAAGAAGACATTGTAAAGCTGGCTGAAGGCTGCGACATGATTGTTAACGCTCTTCCATTAATCTTTGCTAAGAATGTTTTGGAAGCGGCACTGAAGGTAAAGGCTGACTATCAGGACTTTGCTACAGGTGACAATATCGTTACAGGTACTGAAGATAACTGGCTCAACGGAATCAAGTACGAATACACCCACTATAGAGAAGAATTTAAGAAAATCGGCAAATTGGCTATGATCGGTACAGGCTCTGCTCCTGGATTGATGTGCGTAACCGCCAGAGAAGCTGTTAAATACGTCGATGAATGCGAAACCATCTACATGTACGTATACGAAGGTGCCGAAGCTAAGAGATTCTTGCCATTCTGGTGGTCTGTAGTTACTGCTATCCGTGACATGGATGATGATGCATATGTATTTGTAAATGGCGAAGTTAAGAGAACTCCGGCTTTCTCACATCCTGTAATGAAGACATGGCCGGAAATGGGAAATATTCCTGTAGAACTTTGCGACCACTCTCACGATGAACCTGTTTACATCGGATTAAACGGTAAAGAATTCTTTAAGGGTGTTAAGAACGCATTCTTCAAATATGGCGGCGGCGGAATCGAATTTGCTAAACCATTGAAACAGGCCGGCATTATTACCCATGATGAAGTTGAATTTAAGGGCGCAAAATTTGTTCCTGCTGACTGGATTGTATCCATTCTGCCTCCGGCACCAAAGACACCGGAAGAAGTTAAAGAAATTCTGGACGAAGGACTGGAAATGGATGCCGGTGCATTCGTAGTAGAAGCATACGGTAAGAAAGACGGCAAGAGTGTTATGGTAGAAACCCACGTATTCGCACCTGGCGTTGCCGAAGCTTATGAATTGACAGGAATGTCCGGAGAACAGTATCTGACAGGACAGAGTGGATTCTTGTTCACAAAACTGTTTGTAAACGATAAGATGGATCAGACAGGTCTGATTTCCTCCGATATGCTCAGTGATGCACAGGTTGACCAGTACATCGAATGGGCTAAGGAATTGAAGATTACCATGGAAACAACCGTAAACGATTGGTGGGAATAATCGTCTGATTGCAGATTGAAAAGTGTTCTCTAATAGATATCTGTGAGAATATCGTGTAGTAGCGCAGACCTTGGCAATAGTCAAGGTCTGCGTTTTGCCTTGCATCGTAAAAAGGTGTATAATACCATGTATTGTCGCTATAAATATAGAAGACAAAAGAAAGAATATTACAAAATAGATAAAAAATTGCAATAAAAAGAGGAGTTTACAATGGGTAGACATGGGACAATAGCCGGGAGAAAAGAATCACAGGACAAGCGTAGAGCTGCCTTGTTTACAAAATATGCCAGGGCCATTACAGTGGCAGCCAAAAATGGTGGTGATCCGGAATACAATGTTGCGTTAAAACACGCTATTGATAGAGCCAAGGGGATTAACATGCCCAACGACAATATTGACAGGGCAGTAAAAAAAGGTACCGGTGAACTGGAAGGTGCCAACTATGAAGAACTGAATTTTGAAGGATATGGTGCCAGTGGAGTAGCAGTGATGGTAGAAGCGTTGACTGACAACAGAAACAGAACGGCTTCTTCTGTTAAAAGCACCTTTGATAAATATGGCGGAAATTTAGGAACCCCGGGATGTGTATCCTATATGTTTTCCAGAAAAGGCCTCATTATTATCGAAAAAACAGAGGATGTTGACGAGGATCAACTAATGGAAGCTGCACTGGAAGCCGGCATGGAGGATATGCTGACATACGATGACAGCTACGAAATTGTTACAGAACCAAATTCTTTTAATGAAGTAAAAGAGGCTTTGGCCGAAGCCGGCTACTCTTTTGTAGAAGCGGATATTGAAAACCTCCCTGCCACAGAATCCACTCCCAAAGAAGAGGATATCCCTAATTTGAAAAAGATGATTGAATTGCTGGAAGACAACGATGATGTACAAAAGGTGTATCATAACTGTGCCACTAGCTTGGAAGACTAAAGAACCTGCTAAAAGCTATACAATAGTTGATTAAAATTCTCGTTTTGTGGCATAAGTACTCCAAGACGATATGTTTGGAAATTACTGTCTAGGAGGAAATAGATATGAAGGTTATAGAAATTACCAAAGAGAATTTTGAAAAGGAAGTATTACAGTCTGACGTTCCGGTATTGGTGGACTTTTGGGCTGTATGGTGTGGACCATGCAAGATGGTAAGTCCTGTTGTTGACCAGATCGCTGAAGAACACAGCGAAATTAAGGTTGGGAAAATCAATGTTGATGAACAGGGAGAACTGGCCATGAAATATGGCGTTATGTCCATTCCTACATTGATTCTGTTTAAGGACGGTCAGGTGGCCAATAAGACGATTGGTGCACAGCCAAAAGAAGCCATTGAGGCATTGTTGGTATAAGGAAAAGAGCAAGTAGGCCAAGGCTTCCCGTTTCGGGAAGCCTTTTTTGCTAGTAATAGGAGAACACATGAAACAACTTGTAGTGGGGATCCTAGCCCATGTAGATGCCGGAAAAACAACACTTTCTGAAGGAATTCTCCTGGAGTCCGGCGTGTTGAAAAAAGCCGGTCGTGTAGATAATCGAGACACCTTTTTAGATACGGAAACAGTAGAACGGTAACGCGGCATTACAGTGCTTTCAAAAGAAGCGGTATTTTCCTATGGAGATACCGTATTCACTTTGTTAGACACTCCGGGTCATGTTGACTTTAGTGCCGAAGCAGAACGCACTTTGCAAGTATTAGATGCGGCAATTCTTGTCGTTAGTGGTAGCAAAGGTGTCCAAAGTCATACCGTAACTTTGTGGCAAATGCTGGAAAACTACCATGTCCCTGTTTTTATATTCATTAATAAGATGGATATGCCTCATTGCAATCCGGATACTATTTTAAAAGATCTGCACCGGCGAATAAGCCAAAGATGCGTGGATTTTTCAATGGCTTCATCTAATAAAAACTATATGGAAGAAGTGGCGGCCTTAGAGGAAGATTTGTTGACGGCGTATTTAGAGACAGAAACGCTATCCAAAAAGCAACTGGCATCAGCGGTATCTGCCGGTCTGGTTTTTCCTTGCTTCTTTGGATCCGCACTAAAACACCAAGGTATCGACGCCTTGCTTTCTGCTATGGTCGACTATATCATGCCGCCTGCTGAGACAACAGACTTTGGCGCACGAGTATACAAAATTTCCCACGATCCAAAAGGCATGCGCCTGGTACATATGAAAATTACCGGAGGAAGCTTGGCTGTTTGTTCTATTATAGAGGAAGAGAAAGTAAGCGAGATACGCATCTACTCCGGCAATGGATATGAAAGTGTGGCGAGTGTCAGCTAAGGAATGATTTGCGCTGTGGTTGGATTGACAAAGCCGGTGGTGGGACAAGGTCTTGGAATTTGTTCTGATGGAGAAACAGGCGAAGTGAAGCCGGCTCTGGTTTATGGAGTGCATTTGGCAGAAGATAGCAATGTAGATCTGCATCAGGTGTTACAATACTTTAAAGTTTTGGAGCAAGAGGATCCGACTCTTTCTGTCTCCTAGGAAGAGGAAGTATCGGAAATTCAAATACGCCTCATGGGGGAAGTGCAGTTAGAAGTGCTGCAACAAACCATGAAAGAACGGTTTGATATAGAGGTAGCCTTTGATCAAGGGCGCATTGAATACAGAGAAACCATCACCAATATAGTGGAAGGCATTAGTCATTACGAGCCGTTGCGTCATTATTCAGAAGTCCATCTGTTGCTAGAACCTATGCCTAGAAACAGCGGACTTGTATTTGCTACGGATTGTAGTGAGGATTTGCTGGATATCAACTGGCAGCGATTGATTTTGAGCCATCTGAAGGAAAAGAAGCATCTAGGCGTTTTAATTGGTGCGCCTATTACGGATATGAAAATCACCTTGATTGCCGGTGCTGCCCACAAAAAACATACCGAAGGCGGCGACTTTAGAGAAGCCGTATACCGGGCGGTCCGTCATGGGCTGATGAAGGCGGAAAGCTTGGTGCTAGAGCCCTGGTATCGATTTCGTATTGGTGTGCCGCAAGAAGCAGTCGGTCGTGCCATGGCAGATATTCAGAAAATGGGAGGTTCTTTTGCACCCCCTGTGGGAGAGGGAGAAATAGCGTATATTACAGGCAAGGCACCGGTAAGAGATATGCGAAAGTACCCGGAAACGCTGCGCAGTTACACTAGAGGAAAGGGACAAATTGCACTTATGTATGATGGATATGATGCTTGTCATAACCAGGATGTGATAATAGAAGACACCGGATACGAAGCTACAAAGGATGTAGCGAATACAGCTGATTCGGTATTTTGTCAGCATGGCAGCGGATTTGTAGTCAGTTGGGATAGAGTGGAAAAATATGCACACCTAGGAAGTATTCTTGCAGAAACACCATCCACAAAGACCAATACTTCCTACGGCAGAGTCTCTATTGGAGAAGAGGAAATTGCCCAGGTTGTTGCAAGAGCCGGAGGAGCTCCAAGAGAAAAACGGCACAAAACGAAAAAGCGTCGGGATACAAATGAACCTAGTATTACCCGCGGTGAAAAGAATGGCGGCAACCGAAAAAAAGGACCGGACACCGGCAAAGAAAAGCTATATGTTATTGATGGCTACAATTTGATTTTTGCCATGGTTCAGCAGGAAAAAGGTTCGGGTAGCGAAGATACTTCCGTTTCTATGGATGCTGCACATTTAGAGGGAAAACGATTGCAGCTTATTGAAATGCTGGAAGATTATGCCGGGTATAGGGATCTTCCCGTGATAGTTGTTTTTGATGCATATAAAGTCAAGAGTCAAGAGAAAACCGAAGAAAAAGGTCCTTTGACTGTAGTCTATACAGAGTTTGAAGAGACGGCAGATTCCTATATTGAACGGTTTACTTTAGAAAACAGCAATCGTTACTTTATCCATGTAGTTACATCTGATGCCTTAGAGCAGATGATTATAATGGGGCATGGAGCTATGCGGGTATCAAGTAGGGAATTTCTTACTCAGTTAAAAATGACTAAGGAGGAGATTCGCAAGACAATTGACAATATCAACAAAGGTTGATACTTTATAAAGTAATATTTAATTTTTAACATGAACAGAGAGAGGTAAAAAATGGAAAAGAAGAAAGGTTTTGTTCAGGAGTTTAAAGAGTTTATTTTAAGAGGAAATGTTATGGACTTGGCTGTTGGTATCATCATCGGTGGTGCTTTCACGGCAATCGTAACTTCCTTGAACAACGACATCATCAGCCCGATTCTTGGCATCTTTGGTGGCGTGGACTTCTCCGAATTGAAGGTAACATTGGGAAGCGGTGCAAATGCGCCTGCATTGATGTATGGTAATTTCATCACCGCTATTATCAATTTCCTGATTATTGCCTTGGTAATCTTCTGCCTAATTAAGGGTGTTAATAAGGTAATGACTGTTGGTAAGAAAGATGAAGAAGAGGCTATCCAGATTACAACCAAGGTGTGCCCTTTCTGTAAGAGCGAAATTCCTGTTGGCGCAACCAAATGTCCAAACTGCACATCTGAGCTGCCGGAGGAAGAAGCAACAGCATAAAAGAGTTTGCATAAAACAAGGAGTGGGAATAGATGAAAGATAAGAATGCATGGACCACATATGAACAAACACAGCTTTCGGAATTAGAGCAGCTTTGCAGCGATTATCGGGAGTTTTTAGACAAGGGTAAAACTGAGCGTGAATGCACTACCTTAATTGTACAAGTGGCCAAAAAAGCAGGTTATGTCGATTTGGCAACGAAAACCCGGCCTTTAAACCCCGGGGATAAGGTATACGCCGTCGGAATGGAAAAGACGGTAGCTATGTTTAATATTGGCACAGACCCTATTGAAGAGGGAATGAACATTTTAGGAGCTCATATTGACTCTCCTCGTCTGGATGTAAAACAAAATCCTTTGTATGAAGACAGCGACATTGCTTATCTTGACACTCACTATTACGGTGGAATAAAAAAATACCAGTGGGTAACCATTCCAATGGCAATCCACGGTGTGGTAATTAAAGAAGACGGCACAAAGGTATCGGTAAATATCGGGGAAGACCAAAATGATCCGGTTGTCTTTGTGTCGGACTTGCTGATTCACCTAGCTGCCGAGCAGATGAATAAAAAGGCTACGGTGGTAATTGAAGGGGACGCCCTAGATATTATTGTCGGCAGTCGACCTCTTTCCGGTGAGGAAAAGGAAGGTACCAAGGAGCGAGTTTTGTCGCTGTTAAAAGAAAAGTATGCGATTGCCGAAGAAGATTTGTGGTCTGCGGAGCTGGAAATTGTTCCGGCGGGAAAAGCACGGGAGGCCGGCATTGACCGCAGTATGATTTTATCCTATGGACAAGATGACCGGGTTTGTGCCTATACATCTTTGCAGGCAATGATTGATGTAGAATCTGTAAAACGAACCTCTTGCACATTGCTGGTGGATAAAGAAGAAATCGGCAGCGTAGGAGCCACCGGTATGCAATCACGGTTTTTTGAAAACACCGTTGCTGATCTTTTAGATGCTATGGAGGCGTATAGTGAGCGAACGCTTCGGAAGACCCTTGCCAACAGCACCATGCTGTCTTCTGATGTTAGTGCGGCCTACGATCCATTATATGGCGGCAAGTTTGACAAGAAAAATGCAGCTTTATTGGGACGCGGTATGGTATTTAATAAGTTTACCGGTGCCAGAGGGAAAAGCGGCTCCAATGATGCTAACGCCGAGTACCTAGCTAGATTGCGGAAGGTATTAAACAGCAAAAATGTTATTTTTCAGTCGGCAGAATTAGGAAAGGTCGATGTAGGTGGCGGCGGAACTATTGCTTATATTATGTCTTTATATGGCATGGAGGTAGTGGATAGTGGTGTTGCTGTTCTCAATATGCATGCGCCATACGAGGCTACCAGCAAGGTAGATGTTTATGAAACCTATCGAGGTTACAAAGCTTTTTTGGAGGCTATGACAAAATAGACAAGCCCTGAACGCATAATAAAAAATAGCAACATGGGTTGCAAAATCGTCAAAAAAAGCTTCAGATACTCTGTATCTGGGGCTTTTTCCGTAAATGCAGGCGATTTTTATACAAAGCTAACAAACTGTAAAGAGAAGAACCGGAAAGGCTTCGGTATAATACCAAGTAAGATTTGAAAAGGATTATTGAGTTTTTCGTATTGGGTGGACACTCAAGTACAAGGAGGAGAGACAGAATGTCTAAGAATTCTATCAAAGGTAAAGTGCAGTTGGCAATGATTAAGCAGGCCCTGAAATACATGGAAAAGGATCCGGATAAGAACCTGCCAAAGCTTATTGACTGGGCTGACAAAATTGACAAAACCGGCGAATTTGAAAAGTACAGAAAGTACTTTAGAGAATGGATTGAAGATAAGGACGGCAACTGGTACAAATTTATGAAGAGCATCTGGACAGATATCGATGATGAAGTCCGTATGAATTTCTTTGAAACATTCATGGTTCATGCTTGTTACACGGGAATTTCTCGGCAGAGAGAAAACCGTATCAAGTACAACTGTAACATTCCTTGGGCTATTTTAATGGATCCGACCACGGCGTGTAACCTGCACTGTACAGGATGCTGGGCAGCTGAATACGGCAACAAATTAAATATGTCACTGGAAACTATGGATGACATTATTCGTCAAGGTAAGGAACTGGGTACGTTTATGTACATCTACACCGGCGGTGAACCACTGGTTAGAAAAGACGACCTAATCAAGCTGTCCGAGATGCACCCGGATTGTTTGTTCCTATCCTTTACCAATGCAACACTCATTGACGAAGCCTTTGCCGATGAAATGCTGCGAGTAAAGAACTTTATTCCGGCTATTTCCGTAGAAGGTTTTGGAGAAGCCACCGACTTTAGACGTGGTGAAGGAGTTTATGACAAGGTTACAAAGGCTATGGAAATCCTTCACCAGAAAAAACTGGCTTATGGTGTTTCCTGTTGCTACACCAGTGCCAATGCAGAGATCATCGGCAGCGAAGCATATATCGATGATTTGATTGCCAAAGGATGTAAGTTTGCATGGTTCTTCACATACATGCCAATTGGAAACGATGCTGTAACAGATTTGATTGCAACAGCGGAACAACGAGAATACATGTACAAACAAATTCGTAAGTTCCGTCAGACAAAACCATTGTTTACCATGGATTTTTGGAATGATGGAGATGCAGTAGGAGGGTGTATTGCAGGCGGACGTAACTATCTGCACATCAATGCCAATGGAGACATTGAGCCTTGTGCATTTATCCACTACTCCGACTCCAACATCTATGAAAAGACGCTGCTGGAAGCATATCAGTCACCGATGTTTATGGAATACCATAACAACCAGCCGTTTAACAGCAATCTGTACCGGCCTTGCCCGGTTCTTGATAACCCTGGCAGATTGGCTGACATGGTGCATCGTTGTGGAGCACACTCCACTGACCTGGAGAACCCGGAAGATGTAGATGATTACTGTAATCGTTGCGTGGAAACTGCAAAGCGCTGGAAACCGGTTGCAGACCGTCTCTGGAAAGAGCATCTTGAAGAAGTCGAAGCCAAGGAAAAGGAAAGAGAAGCCGAGGCAGTGTAAAAAGCCACGAAAAACGTGTATACTAAAAGAGAGCCGCATATGCAGCTCTCTTTTGACGATATACGAAAGGATTTCTATGATTATATATTTTAGTGCAACGGGAAACTCCGCTTATGTAGCCCATACCATAGCGGAAAGGATTGGAGAAAAGGCTGTTTCCATTAAGGAGGCGCCTGAAAACTTGCAGCTTGATGAAGGGGAAGGGCTGGGGATTGTATTCCCGGTATATTTTTGGAACTTGCCACCGATTGTAGAAGAATATATGCAAAAATTGCAGCTTGCGGAAAAGAGGCCGGCGTATCTATATTGTGTGGCTACCTATGGTAGTTCTTGTGGTGCAGTAGGCATTCAGATGCGCAGTCATTTTAGCGTGCGAGATATGGAAATGGATGCCGGTTACAGCATTAAAATGCCCGATACGTGGACGCCTATGTTCGATGTTTCTTCAAAAGAAAAAGTAGAACAACAAAACAAAGAGGCGGAGGATGCCATTGAAGAAGTTATTGTTGCCGTTAAAAACAGGCGACAAGGGGATTTTATGGGAAAAGAAAAGTACTTTTTGATGGCACTGGTAGCACGGATTTTCTTCGAACATCGCCGTAAAACCAAGAATTTTAAGGTATCGGATGATTGTATTGGTTGTGGCCTTTGCAGCAAGGTCTGTACAGATCAAATTATCAAAATGAAAAAAACGCCGAAAGGCAATCGCCCTACTTGGAACAGTCAACGATGTCAAATGTGTCTTGCTTGTCTCCACCACTGCCCTACGTTTGCCATTTCCTGTGGCAACAATACAAAGAGACATGGTCAGTACATCCATCCAATAGGGGATCAATACCTTCGATAAAGCGGCGTTTTGGTAGTATGCAAAAGGGTGGCTTCATTGACACAAAGTCTGATTTTTGATAGACTACCATAAGAATTGATACCGATTAGGAGGATATAGATATGAAACGGATTACAACTCTTACAACAAGAAACCTGACTGAAAACGTTGCAAAGTCCGGATGTGGAGAATGCCAGACATCCTGCCAGTCCGCCAGCAAGACATCCTGCAGTGTAGCAAACCAAAAGTGCCAGCAGGAAAAATAGGCAACGAAATCAAGCAACCTGTATCGCTGTGAGAGGGATGTCCGCTCACAGCGATTCTTACTGTTTTTGAAAGAATTTTGGGAAGAAAGAAACGATGGTTCATCAGTATAAATTAAATGGATACAATATTGTCATCGACAGCAACAGCGGAAACATCCACGTTGTAGATCCGGTTGCCTATGATGTAATTGGTATGTACCAAGATAATTCTAAGGAAAAAATAAAGGAGGTTGTCTGTAACCGGTATGCAGTAAAAGAAGAAGAGGTGGAAGAAATCTTTTCGGATATTGCAACCTTGCAGCAGCAACAGCGACTATTTTCACAAGATCCCTTTTATGATATGGCCGGTCAGTTTAAAGAACGTCAGTCTGTATTAAAGGCTATTTGTTTGCATGTGGCCCATGATTGTAATATGGACTGTGGGTATTGTTTTGCGGGAAAAGGCCAGTATCATGGCGACCAAGGCCTGATGAGTTATGAGACGGGGAAACGAGCTCTTGATTTTCTTGTGGAAAATTCGCCGGGGCGTCGTCATTTGGAAGTGGATTTTTTTGGTGGAGAACCATTGATGAACTGGCAAGTGGTAAAGGACTTGGTAGCGTATGGCCGCAGCATTGAAAAGGCGGCGGGAAAAGAATTTCGCTTCACCCTAACGACTAACGGGTTGCTTCTTGATGATGAAGTTATTGCTTTTACCAACAAAGAAATGAGTAATGTGGTTATTTCTTTGGATGGTAGAAAAGAAGTCAATGACCGGATGCGTCAGACTAAAACAGGGGATGGTACCTATGATTTAATTGTAGGGAAATTTAAAAAGCTGGCAGACAGCCGAGATTCTTTGGGAAAAGAATATTATATGCGAGGAACCTATACGGCCAATAATCTGGATTTTGCCAGTGATATTTTACACATGGCAGATATAGGTTTTAAAGAGCTTTCCATTGAGCCGGTTGTATCGCCGGCAGATGCACCGTATGCATTAAAGGAAGAACATGCAGAACAGCTGTGTAAAGAATATGAGCGTCTGGCAGTAGAGATGATAAAAAGAAAGAAAGCCGGAAGTGGCTTTACCTTCTATCACTACATGATTGACTTAACAGGGGGTCCTTGCATTGTAAAGCGGATTTCCGGATGTGGTGTAGGAACAGAATATCTGGCTGTTACTCCGGAGGGGGATTTATACCCCTGTCACCAATTTGTCGGAGAAAAGGATTTCCTATTAGGGGATATATACCATGGCATTACTCGCCCGGAAGTCATGAAGCCCTTTAAAGAATGCAATGCATATTCCCATGAGGAATGCTGTGATTGTTTTGCACGTCTATATTGTAGTGGAGGATGTGCTGCTAATGCTCATCATTCCACCGGAGATATTACGGGAGTCTACCAACTGGGATGTATCCTTCATAGAAAGAGAATCGAGTGTGCCATTATGATTAAGGCTGCAGAGGCTGAAATGGCTGCCCAGGCAGAATTGGATACAGAAGTATAGAAATCCCATGGCAATTAAGGTATACTAAGAAAAGGGTTTGAAGATATCATACATACATATTGAGAGGAAGTTATGGATAATGTATTAGTCTGTGTAACACAACAACAGACCTGCGATCGTTTGATCCGCTACGGAAGAGAATTGGCTGATGGAGAAGAGGGAGAGTTATTAATCGTACATATTGCCAGCTACGAATTCAAGTACCTGGCAGCCTCTGATGATGGGGAAGCACTGGAATACCTGTACCAAAAATCCCTGGAGTACGGTGCCAACCTTACGGTGGTTCGGTCCAACAATGTGCTGGCAACACTGATTAGTTTAGTAGAGAAGAACGATATCTCCCGCGTTGTTATGGGAGTTCACCGCAAGAGTGATAGCGGAAGCGATATGACGACACAATTCAAGGAAATGGTTGGTGACCGTGCTGAATTGATTGTCGTTCCTGAGGAAGACCCTGAAAATGAACACGTCATGTAACAATGAAAATATAACTATGAAACAGAGCTTGTCTAAGGGAGGCTCTGTTTTTGATTTTTGCATTATTGGTGGTGGGGCAGCCGGCTTAGCTGCTGCCGTTGCTTACAAAGACGCTAATCCGCATGGCAGAGTTCTTGTTGTGGAAAAACTGAAAAATCCGGGGAAAAAGCTGCGAGCTACAGGAAATGGGCGTTGTAATATATCCAATACCCACTGCAGTAACTATAAGCAAATTTTGGAGTTTTTTTATGGTGTCGGAGTGGAAACGGTGACAGAAGATGAAGGTCGTATTTATCCTGCCAGTGGTGCCGCCGGTGATGTGGTAAAGGCGCTGGAGCAGGGAGCAAAAGCCCGCCAGGTAGAATTTTTGCTGGATACACCGGTAATATCCATTGGAAAAACCGGAGAAAAAGAAAGTGGTTTTAGGATTAATGAAAGGATTGCGGCCAATAAAGTCCTACTTGCTTGTGGTGGCAAAGCCGGTCCCGCCTTTGGATGTACGGGAGATGGTTACAAATGGGCTCGTCAATTGGGCCATACGGTGACACCGGTATATCCTGTATTAACTGCCGTAGAAGCAAATGAAGTTACCCAATTGAAAGGGGCAAGATTATCGGCAGTGGTGGAATTGTTATACAATGGCCGGGTGGTGGCTTCTTCCAAAGGGGAGATACAGTTTACCGATTTCGGGTTATCAGGGATTTGCATAATGGATCTATCCGGTCACATCCGCCTTGCAAGAGGAAGAAGTTTTGAAAATTATTCCATACGAATTTTGCCGCGGGTTTCAGTTGACCTAAAGGCACGCAGGAAGGTTTACGGGCTTTTAGCCCAAGATTTGCTTTTGTCATTATTACCGGAAAAAGTGGCGACATATATACTGCAAAAAGCAGGAATTAGGGAAAACATAGAGGCTCAATCTATTTCTTCCCGGCAGCTGGAGAAAGTAGAACAACTGCTATCCGGTGGTTGGGAGGTTTCGGTGGAAGGTGTCAAAGGCTGGAAAACGGCACAGTGTAGTGGCGGAGGTATTCCCTACGAGGAAGTGGATTTTGACACTATGGAATCAAAAATCCAGCCGGGGCTATATGTAGCAGGAGAAATTCTTGATTACCAAGGACCTTGTGGAGGATACAACTTGAATCATGCTTGGACCACGGCAATCAAAGCCGGAAAGGCGGCAGCGGATGTATAGAATCCATCAAATTAAACTAAGCTTGCATGAGGAGACGAATTCCATTCCCTATAAAATAAAGAAAAAGTTGGGGATGATGGGTCTTTCCATTACTCATTGGAAAATTGTTAGAGAATCCATTGATGCACGTCATAAAGACAATATTAAATTGGTATATACAGTAGATTTTGAATGTAGTGGACTGGAAAGACTGGTGGAACAAAAAAACTTTCCCTGCAGCAAGGCACCGGATTTGACATACCGTTTGCCAAAGGTAGAGAGGAAATCTTATAAGGCACCGGTTATTACCGGCTTTGGTCCTTGTGGCATGTTTGCTGCATTGATTTTGGCAGAAGCCGGTATGGAACCCATTGTTGTAGAACAGGGGCAGCCGGTAGAACAGCGAATCAAGGACATTGCTGCTTTTCAAAAGAAGGGTATCCTTAATCCAAAGTCCAATTTTCAATTTGGAGAGGGTGGTGCCGGTACATTTTCCGATGGAAAATTGATGACGGGCATTAAGGACTCTCGCATTCGAAAGGTCTTGGAAGAGTTTGCAGCAGCCGGTGGCGGAGACGATATACTATATAAACAACATCCTCATCTGGGGACGGATGTACTGGGCAAGGTAGTTGCCAACATACGAAAAAAAATTCTTTTCCTTGGCGGTCAAATCCGTTTTGGAACTTGTGCGGAAGGTTTGTCGACAGAAAACAATAAGATTGCCGGTGTTGTTCTTTCTGACGGAGTTTTGGAAACGGACGATTTAGTTCTTGCCATAGGCCACAGTGCCCGGGACACTTTTCATATGCTCTATGATGCAGGAATCCCTATGGAACAAAAGCCTTTTTCCATAGGCGTTCGCATTGTGCACCCTCAAAATATGATTGACCGCAGTCAATATGGGGATCCGCAGCTGGCAGAGCGATTGGGAGCGGCAGAATATAAGCTGTCATGGCATACAAAAAGCGGTCGTGGAGTATATACGTTCTGCATGTGCCCCGGAGGGCAGGTGGTAGTCACCAGCTCGGCTCCCGGAGAAGTCGTAACCAACGGCATGAGCAATCGCCGTCGTGATGGGAAGTTTGCCAATAGCGGTCTTTTGGTAGATGTACGAGTCACCGATTTTGAAAGTCAGCATCCATTGGCAGGAATTGCTTTTCAAGAAAAATATGAAAAGTTGGCTTATGTAGCAGGAGGCAGTGACTATACGGCTCCCAAAACCACCTGGGGCGAATTTGCCCAATCAGATGTGGCACGTTGTCTCCCCGGGTTTGCCGTAGAGGCTATATGCGAAGCCATGCCCCATCTGGGACGAAAACTTAAAGGCTTTGATGATCCCCGTGCTACCATGATCGGTGTTGAAACCCGCAGCTCTTCGCCGGTGCGGATATGGCGTGGTGAAAACTTACAGACCAATATTGTCGGCCTGTATCCCGGGGGAGAGGGAGCCGGTTATGCCGGAGGAATTACTTCGGCGGCAGTAGACGGAATTCGCATTGCCGAAGAAATAATAAAACGAAAATAGAGAGCTGGCCTTTGATTGTGCCGGAAAGGAGAATGGATATGCTGTTGGAACCGATAAAGACAAAAAATGAAATTATCACATGGATTCGCAATTATTTTCAGGAAAACGGTCCGGAATGTACTGCGGTTGTGGGGATTTCCGGAGGAAAGGATTCCAGTGTCGTCGCAGCCCTATGCGCGGAAACTTTGGGAAAAGACAGAGTGCTGGGAGTACTAATGCCCAGTGGCGTGCAGCCGGACATTGATTACTCGAAAAAGCTGGTGGATCATCTGGGTATTCCCCATGTAGAAGTCAATATAGGAGACGCTGAAAAAGCTTTGATTGCGACCATTGAAAAAAACCAAAAGATACAGGCAATAAGCGGTTCTGAATCCTTATCCAAAGATACGAAAATAAACTTGCCGGCTCGCCTTCGCATGACTACTTTGTATGCAGTGGCACAGTCTGTTCCAAAAGGCGGTCGTGTCGCCAATACTTGTAATCGTTCAGAAGACTATGTGGGATATTCTACGAAGTTTGGTGATGCGGCAGGAGATTTTAGCCCTATGGCACATATGCTGGTGGAAGAAGTGCGTCAAATCGGAAGGACATTGGGATTGCCGGAAGATTTAATTGAAAAAATACCAACAGACGGTCTTAGTGGAAAGACGGATGAAGACAAACTAGGATTTACTTATGAAACATTAGATCATTACATACAGACGGGAGAATGTGCGGATACAGAGATAAAAGAAAAGATTGATCGTCTGCATCGCATTAATTTACACAAGCTACAGCCAATGCCCATGTACAAACCGGATTGGATCAAATGAAAATTCCATAAGAAAAATAAGGAGCTGTCCCTTTTTGCCAAAAGGAACAGCTCTCTTGCCTTTTTTTTGGAACAAGCTTCTGCTTTGACTCCATTTAAAGTTGCAAAGGTTATATCATTTTTGCAATACGATTACGAACCGCTTCCTCTCCAAGGATTTGCTGAATTTCCCAAATATCCGGAGACTGGCTACGCCCCATTAAGGCAATTCTGATAACGGTACTAACGTGTCCCACGTGACCCTTGAATTGATCCGGGTTCTTTTTGTAATCCTTTGGTTTTGCAGCATATCCTAAGTCTGTGGCAATGGTGCGGATTTTATCAAACCACGCACTTTGATCATCCTGGTGATTGTAGGATGCAAGATATGCCCTAAGAATAGCAGAGGTATCGGCAGAAGCTTCTTCCGGCATAGGACTCTCGATGGTAAAGTATTCTTCGTAAAAATACTGGATAAACTGGAACATCTGCGCAGCATTGATAAAGTCTTTTCTCGGTTTTTTGCCATCACGACCCAAATCCAAGATTTGCAGCAGTTTATCATCGGCTAGTATTTCTGTTAATTCCGGTCGGAATTCCTTTGCCCAATTTCGCAAGAATTCTGCCAGCTGTGATGCAGGGATGCGCAGCAATACGTCCTTTGAAATATCATTTAGCTTGTTCAGGTCAAAGAGTGCACCGGAGGTGGACATTTTATCCATGGTAAAAGGAAAGTCGGACCAAGGTGTATCCGGATTTTCTTGGCGCCACTCTTCGTAATTGGAATTCAAAATTGTTAGTAGGTATTCCTTTACAGCTAGAGGGTGATAACCCAACTCTTTATAGTAATCCAGTGCTAATTCCGGATCTTTTCTTTTGGAGAGCTTTCGCTTGCTGCCGTTTTCGTCGATTTTCATCAATACAGAAGTGTGGCAGTAGATAGGTAGGGAAAAACCTAACTTTGCGAATAATTCTACGTGAATGGGAAGGGACGAAAGCCACTCTTCGCCACGAACAACATGGGTCGTCTTCATTAAATGGTCATCACAAACGTGGGCAAAATGGTAAGTGGGTAGACCGGTTGTTTTCAAGATGACCACATCTTGGAAGTTTTCTGGCATGGACAACTCTCCGCGGATGGCATCAGACACTGTAATCGTAGCCGGGGTGCTGGGATTACCGCCGGACTTTAGCCGTACCACAAAAGGTAGTCCTTCGGAAAGTTTTTCTTCAACTTGCTCTACATCATAATCTCGCTCTTTGGCATACTTTCCGTAAATTCCCGGCATCACTTTGGCGGCTTCCTGTTGTGCTCTTAAAGAGGTGATTTCTTCTTCTGTTAAAAAACTGGGATACGCCAATCCTTGCCGAACTAAGTCCTTTACAAAAACCTGGTAGATTTCTTTTCTCTGACTCTGGTAATAGGGTCCATACTCCCCGGTGTCTTTTTCTTTTCCGGCACCTTCGTCAAAATGAATACCGAAAAAATCAAGGGAGTCGATAACGGTTTCCACTGCGCCTTCTACGTAGCGTTTGTCATCGGTGTCTTCGATGCGCAAATAAAACACACCATCTTTTTGGTGGGCAATTCGTTCATCCACAAAGGCACCGTAAAGATTCCCAAGATGAATGAATCCGGTAGGGCTAGGTCCCAGTCTTGTTACCGGTGTGCCTCCCGGTAAATCTCTGGCAGGGAATCTTGCTTCTATATCAGAGGGGGTATCTGTAATAGCAGGGAACAAAAGTTCCGCCAACTTGTTGTAATCCATAGTAATCTCCTTTTTTCAAAGTGTTCATTGTTATGAAACAAACAATATTATATAGGAAAAACAGGTGTAGGTGCAAGGTGTATAGGGTATAATCAGCATCATAAGCATCTTCAAAGGAGGTACTCACAATGAAAGAAATTATTGTTGTAGGGGGAGGTCCTGCCGGAATCAGCGCAGCCATTTATGCCAGACGCAGTGGACTTTCTGTTACGGTTATGTATATGAACGGTGGCGCTTTGGAAAAGGCGGCTTCCATAGAAAACTACTACGGTTTTCCGGGAGGGATTTCGGGAACAGAACTCATTGAACGTGGTCACAGGCAGGCAGAGCAGCTGGGGATTACCTTGAAAAACGAAGAAGTGGTCGGCCTTGATTTTGACGGTCGGTTTGTGGTTAGCACCCTGGAAGGACAATACAAAGCCGATGGGGTTATTTTGACTATGGGGTCTCCACGAAAAGTACCAAAAGTGAGAGGCATCAAAGAGTTTGAAGGCAGAGGCGTTAGTTACTGTGCTGTCTGTGATGCGTTTTTTTTTAGAGGAAAAAAAGTAGCTGTTTTAGGAGACGGAGAATATGCAAACCACGAAGCCCAGGTGCTGGAACCGGTAGCTGAATCCGTTGTCATGTTGCCCCAACACACAGTGGCGGCCGTAGAAGGAAATGATCTTTTGGAAAAGGTTATAACAAAAGATGGGGAAGAAATTCCCCTAGACGGTCTCTTTGTGGCTATGGGAAGTGCCGGCAGTACGGATCTTGCCAGAAAACTAGGGGCAGCCGTAGAAGGAAACCGCATTATGGTAGATGAAAATATGAAGACTAACATTCCGTATTTATATGCAGCAGGAGACAGTACCGGAGGACTGTTGCAAGTTGCCAAGGCAGTTCATGAAGGCGCCGTTGCCGGATTAACCGCTGTAAAGGAATTGAAACAAAAATAGAAAAAGGAATTGAAATGGAAATACAAGAAAGAAACAGAGAAAAGGGAAATGGGATTTTTCGTATCGGTCCCATTCGACCTCCCAGTGAGGCCGATAGCTTGTTAATACAAATTACCAATGGATGTACATGGAATCGTTGTAAATTTTGTCAGTTGTATCGCCATACGGATTTTCGTGCCTATTCTGTAGACAGTATTTTGGATGATATTGATGAAATTGCAGGAATTATCGAGGATGTTGAAAGATATCGCCATGGTAATAAATGGGATCTTGAAGGGCTGGATGCCAAAATTGCCGATTTAAAAGGAGAGGCCAAACAGTGTTTTTACATGGTGGCAACCTGGTATCTTTCCGGCAGTAAAAAAGTGTTTTTACAAGACGGAAACAGTATCATTCTTCGTGGAGGAAAGCTGGCAACCGTTCTGCAATACTTGAAGAAGAAATTACCCATGGTAGAACGAATTACCACCTATGGAAGAGCACAGAATTTGCCAGTGTTTCAGCCGGAAGATTTTGTGGAGTTACATGAGTCCGGTTTAGACTGTATTCATTCCGGTTTTGAAACAGGTTCTGATAAAGTGTTGCAGTTGGTCAACAAAGGAACCACACAGGAGCAGCAGATAAAAGCCGGTAAAATGATTACCGATGCCGGCATTGAGCTTTCCGTATATTTTATGCCGGGTCTTGGTGGACATGAATTGTCTTTGGAAAATGCTCGAGGAACGGTAGAAGTTGTAAACGCTTGTCACCCTAATTATCTACGGATTCGTACGGCTGCGGTAAAACCGGGAACGGGTCTTGAAGAAGATTGGAAAGCCGGTGTCTTTTCTCTGGCCACAGAAGAGGATAAATTATCCGAAATTCGTTATCTGGTGGAACATGCTGATTTTGACGGTCAAATTGTCAGCGACCATATGATCAATTTGCTGCAAGATGTAGAAGGCCACTGTCAAAGAGACCGTCAATATATGATGGGGCTCATCGATGAATACAATTCCATGCCGGAGATGGACCGGAAAATGTACCAGTTGATGCGACGCTCTATGCACGCCCAAAGGCCGGCTGATTTGGCAATGCTTTCTGCCCGGGAAAAGGAAATCTATGGTAAACTAGTTGAAGAGACATCTGATGAGCAATGGACAGAAAAAATGAATGCCATGATCAGTCGCTATATTTAGAGGTATAGCAGAGAGAGGAACAGGTATGAAAAAGATTGGAGTCATAGGTGCAGGAAGCTGGGGAACGGCTCTGGCAATTACGGCTGCGGCAAAAGGTCATCATGTGAGCATCTGGGGTCGAAATAGAGAGCAGGCTCGGGTTATGAAAGAATGCCGAGAAAATACCCGGTATTTGCCGGGAGTAAAAATGCCTGCCAATATGGAAGTAGCGGCCACTATGAAAGATGCTCTTACGGAAAAGGATATGGTGTTGTTTTCTGTACCGGCTCAATCTTTTCGCAAGGTATTTAAAAAAGCCGTTTCCGATTTGGAACCTGATGCCTTGGTTGTCAATGTGGCAAAGGGTATAGAGCAGGGAACATTGCTTCGATTATCACAGGTAGCCCAAGAAATAGCACCCCGATGTAAATATGTGGTGCTGTCAGGCCCTTCTCATGCAGAAGAGGTGGGAAAGCAACTGCCGACTACTGTAGTCGTTGGAGCTGCTGATCCCCGCTGGGCAAAAGACGCCCAGGATATTTTTATTACCGATAAATTCCGTGTCTATACCAGCGATGATGTAGTTGGAATCGAACTAGGCGGTTCTCTAAAAAACATTATTGCCTTAGGAGCCGGAATTTCTGATGGTATGGGGTATGGCGACAACGCAAAAGCAGCACTTATCACTCGTGGTTTGGCGGAAATCAATCGGTTGGCTCTGGCGCTGGGTGCCAGAACAGAAACTTTGTCCGGACTGGCGGGTGTAGGGGACTTAATCGTTACATGTACCAGTATTCATTCTCGAAATCGCCGTTGTGGCATTTCCATCGGCAAGGGAGATACTGCCAAAGCAGCTGTGGAAAAAGTGGGTATGGTAGTAGAGGGTATTACCACCACCAAGGCGGCCTATGATTTGGCTCAAAAAGCTGAAATCGAGATGCCGGTAACAGAGGCCATTTATCGGATTATCAACGGTGAAATTGATGCAGCTCATGCCGAATCACTATTGATGGGACGTCAAAGGAAGGCGGAACTGGGATAACCCCCCGGAACGATGGTGTTTTACAGTCGGTAAGCTGTTGACAGTGTGTTTTTTATGTGAGAAAATAAGAACGTATTTTTTAGTCCGGCCAGACCCTGGCCGGACAATGTGTTTATTTGTTTTTTGGAGGAGTTATGGAAAAACTATTTAAACTTCGGGAGAACGGAACAGATGTCCGGACAGAGATCATTGGCGGTGTTACAACCTTCTTGTCAATGGTGTATATCCTGGCAGTGAATCCGTCTATTCTGGCTGCCAGTGGCATGAATCCGGCAGGGGTATTTACTGCTACTGCTGTTTCTGCAGCTTTTGCAACATTACTGATGGCATTTCTTGCCAATTATCCGGTAGCACTGGCCAGTGGAATGGGGCTAAATGCATATTTTGCGTTTACTGTTTGCGGTGATCTTGCAAAAATGGGTATTCAAGACCCTTGGAAGATTGCACTGACGGCAGTTTTGGTAGAAGGTATTGTTTTTGTATTGCTGACTTTCTGCAAGTTTAGAGAAGCCTTGGTAAACGATGTTCCAAAGAACTTGAAATTGGGAATTACCGCCGGTATCGGCTTGTTTATTGCCATTGTCGGTCTCAAAGGTGCCGGCATCATTGTTAAAAATGACAGCACGTTGGTGGCAATGGGTGATCTTAATTCTGCACCGGTGGCATTGGCTCTCATTGGCTTGATGATTGTTGTTATCTTATTTCACTTTAAGGTCCCCGGTCACATTTTATGGGGAATCTTGATTACATGGATTTTAGGCATGATTGCACAGGCTACCGGTTGGTACCAGGTAAATGTAGATGCCGGTGCATATTCTTTGTTCCCGGATTTTGCCCATGGTTTAAAGCCTGCTGCGCCTGCAGCTTTCTCTTTTGACTTTGGATTTGTTGCTTCTCATGTAATCGACTTTGTGTTTATTGTATTCTCCTTCTTGTTTGTTGACTTGTTTGATACATCCGGCACATTAATCGGTGTTGCGGCAAAGGGGAATTTACTGGATGAAAACGGAAAACTTCCCAAGGCCGGTCGTGCTCTTATGTCTGATGCGGTAGGTACGATTGCAGGTGCTTGCCTTGGTACATCCACGGTTACCAGCTTTGTAGAATCCAGTGCCGGTGTTGCTGCCGGAGCAAGAACAGGGTTGGCTTCTGTTGTGACAGGTGCATTGTTTATCATTGCATTGCCATTGTCTCCGTTCTTTACTGCTATTCCGGGATTTGCAACTTGCCCTGCACTGGTATTTGTAGGATTGCTCATGGTAAGCGCCGTAAAAGATATGGACTTTACAGATGATGCAGCGGCAGCCATTAGTGGATATTTGGCATTGATTATGATGCCGTTTACATATTCTATTGCAAACGGAATTATGTTTGGAATGTTGTCCTATGTAATTGTTCGTATTTTCCAGGGAAAAATCAAAGATGTCCACATTGTAATGTGGATAGCTTCTGTTTTGTTTGTTTTGCGAATTATTACTTTGGTTAGGTAGTGTAGAGGAGCCGTAATCATGTACCATGAAATGGAGATTGCCGGTCTAACAAGGCAATTACCTTTGTTTGCTGTTAGTGACAACGCCATGATCGCCGCATTTATTATTTTCGGCGATGTGGAAATGACAGAAGCTGCTGCGAGAGAATTGCTGAAAAAAGCACCGGCCTTTGACGTTATTCTGACAGCGGAAGCAAAAAGCATACCTCTTGCCTATGAAATGGCCAAACAAGCAGGCCACAATGACTATGTGGTAGCTCGTAAGTCTATGAAGGTATACCTTAAAAACGCTGTTTCTACTGTCGTTAACTCTATAACCACAGAACATGTACAGCAGTTGTATCTGGGGGAAGATGATGTTGCCAAAGTAAAAGGAAAACGCGTTCTCATTGTTGATGATGTTATTAGTACAGGAGACTCTCTCCGTGCCATGGAAACTTTAGTCAAACAAGCCGGCGGCAACATTGTTGCCAAAATGGCAATCTTAGCCGAAGGTGACTCCATGTATCGAGAAGATATTGTAGCGTTGGAACAGTTGCCTATTTTTAACAACGACGGCACCATTAAAGAATAAACTGGAAAATAGCCTGCTAGGTGAGGAAGATCATCTAGCGGGTTTTTCTTTGTCATTGTCTCATTTTTGTTTGATTTGATTGTATTTTGACTTTATTGCATTTGAAAAAAGCACCATAAGGGCAATGGCCTGCAGGTGCTTCTTGAGACTGGGTGCACTGGGTTTTCTTCGGTACATCCATAGGCTTATCATAGGTAGAGTGTCTGAAAAGTTTCTTAAAAAAACACATTCTATTATGACCCTTTGGTAATCTATGATACACTTAAAAAGTTGAGTTTGCGTTATGACAGTAAAGGGAACAGTAGCAAAAGGAGAAAGCGAAGTATATGGAATTAAGTTTGTCTTTGTTGGAACAAATCAGCGCCATGGTAATCGTCGCCATACTAGGCATGGTGTTTATACGAGGGCATATGTTACAGGAGGCCGATAGCCGGATTTTGGCCAAAGTTGTTTTATATGGAACCAATCCCTGTATGCTTTTTAGTTCCTTTTAAATGGAATTTTCGGGAGATAAAGCCCAAGGTTTTCTCATTGGATTGATTGCAGCGGCGGTGATTCACCTTGTTTTTATTGCAATGGAAAAGCTTATCCAAAAGCCATTACGATTAGATGCAGTGGAACGAACGTCTCTGGTCTTTACCAATGCCGGGTATATTTTAATTCCTTTGGTACATGCCACCTTAGGCAGCGAATACGTTTTTTACTGCTGTCCTTTCATTGTAATCCAGACTTTTTTAATATGGACATACTTGCTGGTGGATATGGGACAAAAAAACATGGTAAAAGTACGGAAGGTTTTGTTGAATCCAAATATTCTCGCCATTATCCTAGGCTTAGTTACTTTTTTCGGACAAATCAAAATTCCTCATGTACTAGACAGTTCTATTACATTGCTGGGAGATGCCACAGGTGCTCTTACTATGCTGATTATTGGCATGGCCATTGGTATGATGCCTTTGAAGAGAATCTTTAGCCAAGGAAGAGCCTACCTGGTTGCTTCTTTGCGGCTCTTGGTTTTCCTCGGAATTATCATTGCCATTATTTGGGCATCTCATATTTGTGTTTTCTTTCCAGTAGCAGAAAAGGTACTGTTGAATTCTGTTATGGCTGCCGCTGCGCCGGTGGGAACCATTGTGACGCAGTTTTCGGAGTTATTTGGTCTAGACGGTCATAAGGCAGGATCCATCAATATTTTATCCGTATTTTTCTGCATTATAACCATTCCGATGTTGGTGTTTGTATATCAATTGGTAAATTCTTGATTCTATCAACTTACTATGCTATTATTATGTAGTGCACTCAAGGGGTTTTGTGCGCCTTGAAATTGTTAACTTAGGAGGTTTCCCAATATGAAAATTGCTCTTATGGTGATTTTAGCTGTTGCCAGTATCATCTTGATTATTAGTATTCTAGCTCAGTCCAGCAACAGCGACGGTCTTTCCGGTTCTATTGCAGGTGGAGCAGAACAGCTTTTCGGAAAGAAAAAGAGCCAGGGGTACGAAGTGATTTTGCGTCGGATTTCCGTCGTTATGTCTGTGTTATTCATTGTTGTTTCTTTGATTTTAGTAACAATGGAAGCAAGAGGTTAAAAATCAGCAGTAGTTAAACGGTATTTTATGACTGCTTGAAAAGGCGGTCATTTAATTTAATTTACGTTATATTTTTATGTAGTCAAAAACATAGTGTACATTTGTAAGGCTAAAGAAACACAGTCTTTGGTCTCTAAATAGTGAGGAGGAATATTTTATGAATGTAATTAGTGTTTTTGCGCCTATTGCAGCGGCGATTGGGTTGATTGTAGCATTTGCTCTGTCGGCTTGGATCAAGAAAAATCCGGAAGGAAATGACCGTATGAAGGAAATTTCCGGTTACATTCGGGAAGGTGCAATGGCGTTCTTAAAGAGAGAATACATAACTATGGTAATCGTGGTTGTTGTCATTGCAGTAGTTTTGTCTTTTGCTTTGAAACCGACGGTTGGTATTCTCTACGTAATTGGTGCTTGTCTGTCTGTATTGGCAGGTTACTTTGGGATGAATGTAGCTACCAGAGGAAATGTAAGGACTGCTAATGCAGCGTTGGAACATGGTATTCCCAGAGCACTGGCAATTGCATTCCGCTCCGGGGCTGTAATGGGTCTATGTGTAAGTGGTCTTGGTCTTTTGGGTCTGGGTATCATCTTCTGTGCACTGGACTTGGCTACAGTTGTTGAATGTGCTACCGGTTTTGGATTTGGTGCCAGCTCCATGGCTCTTTTCGGTCGTGTAGGTGGTGGCATCTACACCAAAGCTGCCGATGTTGGCGCAGACCTTGTTGGTAAGGTAGAAGCCGGTATTCCGGAAGATGATCCACGTAACCCTGCAGTTATTGCTGATAACGTAGGAGACAACGTAGGTGATGTTGCAGGTATGGGTTCTGACTTGTTTGAATCTTATGTCAGTTCTATTATTTCCGTTATTACACTTTCTGCCGTTGCAGCAGCCGCCGGCGGATTTTCCCAAGGCACAGCAGCAGTATTCCCGCTGATTCTGGCAGGTGTTGGTATTTTGGCTTCTGTTATCGGTATCCTTTGCGTTAGAGGTAAGGATGGTGGTAACCCGGCAGCCGCTTTGAATGCAGGTACCTACATTGCCGGCGGTATCGTTATTATTGCATCTATTATTCTCAGTAAAGTACTGCTCAACAGCTATGACTATGCTATTGCTATTATTGCCGGTCAGATTGTCGGTATAGCCATTGGTAAAATTACTGAAATCTATACTTCTGCTGACTACAAGTCCGTAAAGAAGATTGCTGAACAGTCTCAGACCGGAGCTGCTACTACAATTATCAGTGGTTTGGGTGTTGGAATGATGTCCACACTGTGGCCGTTGATTTGTATCTGTGTTGGTATTATCTTTGCTTTCAAATTTGCAGGCATCTACGGAATTGCACTTTCTGCAGTAGGTATGCTGGCAACCACCGGAATGACTGTAGCGGTAGACGCATACGGTCCTGTATCTGACAATGCCGGTGGTATTGCAGAAATGTCTGAACTGCCACCGGAAGTTAGAGAAATTACTGACAAACTGGACTCTGTTGGTAATACAACAGCAGCTATCGGTAAGGGATTTGCTATTGGTTCCGCGGCATTGACAGCATTGGCTCTGTTCGTATCCTACGCAGAGGTTACAAAGTTGTCCGGCATCGATCTTTTGGATCCACTGGTAATCGTCGGAATCTTGTTAGGTGCTACACTACCGTTCCTGTTCTCGGCTATGACCATGAACTCTGTAGGTAGAGCGGCTAACCAAATGATTGAAGAAGTTAGAAGACAGTTCCGTGAAGACAAGGGCATTATGGAAGGAACCAGCAAACCTGACTATGCACAGTGTGTAACCATTTCCACTACAGCTGCATTGAAAGAAATGATTGTTCCCGGTCTGATGGCTATCGTTGCGCCTTTGGCTGTTGGCCTGATTTTGGGACCTGCTTCCTTAGGTGGTATGTTGGCCGGAGCTCTTTCTGCCGGTGTATTGTTAGCTATCATGATGGCTAATGCCGGTGGTGCTTGGGATAACGCCAAGAAGTACATTGAAGAAGGACACTTTGGCGGTAAGGGTTCTGAAACCCACGAAGCCGGAGTTATCGGGGACACTGTAGGTGACCCGTTCAAGGATACATCCGGTCCTTCCATTAATATTTTGATCAAACTGATGACCATCGTATCGGTTGTATTTGCACCGGTTATTCTGGCAGTTGGGGGACTGATCCAGCTATAGAATGGTTATCTGTTGGGGGATAGATTAGTCTATATAACGAAAGGACCTGTGCCATATGATGTGACCCCCCAAAGTTAGACTTTTTTAGCGTAGCAGTTTATATGGCTGCTA